>CAZYPV010000098.1:0-9406 GCA_964649515.1 uncultured Comamonadaceae bacterium
TTGCCAATTGAATACAACACGAGCTCAGGTTCCACTTTTGTGCGAATTTCAGATGTACTCGGTACAAATGCTCCTGAGGGGGGTGTTTTCGATGTTCAAGTGAAACCCATTTTTGCTAACGGACAGGAGTCGGTTTATTGCGAAACAGAGCAGATTTCCATCATCGGTGCCGCGGGAATTCAAGGCGGATCAAGTGAGGAAGATGCTGCACAAGACCAATTCTTCAACACGAGCGAAGGAGACGAGTTCAATGCAGTTAGCATGAAGATTTACCCCAACCCAAGCTCAGGAATCACTCAAATTGAACTGCTTGGTTTGGAGAAAAACGAACAAGTAACGAGTTTGAGAATCACTGACGCCCTTGGCCGTGTGGTGATGGATGATTTTGAATTCAATGAAGATGGTTCTGCGGTATCGGTGAATGTATCTGTTTTACCTGCCGGGACTTATTTCGTGCGCTGCACCTTGAACGATCATCTTTTGGTCGAAAGAATCATTGTTCTCTAAATTATTTTGAGAATCTGAAAGCGATATTGGAAATAAAAAGCCCGTTGATCAAGAGGTCAACGGGCTTTTTCTTTGGAGTTCATTCCTACTAGCAATCGATGCATGGGGTCAAGTAGAGAAAGTCTTTGAGCGGACCCCTCACGGGGTGGTCGAAGTGTTTTGGAGAAAACTCAAAGCGGAGGACCTGTTTTTTTCCATCCTCGCAATAGGTATTCTTCACGTCCACAAAAAGCTTCACGGGTGCTTGAGTGTAAAACCCATCAAAAATCATCAACTCTCCCCGAAATCCGTCCTGATATTTACTCAGTTTGGACCTTGTTTCGAAGGGTTCAAGATCCCATGTTCTTCCCTCAATGTTCATTAAGCCATCGAAATAATTTTCGAGGTCTGCATTAATTTTCTCTTCATCCACTTCCAAAGGATCAAAGCTCCAAATGAAGAGGTAGGTCCAGAAGTTCTCATTATTGGGATCAGACCAACCCGGGGCAAACCTCAACTCCTCAAATCCCTGGTAATCGAGTTCAGGAGCAAAGGAAGTTGGCAGCCGGAATAGCTCTTCGCCCCAATCTTTTTGAGAGCTCAAAATGCCCTGAATGGGAGGGACGTACCAAGCTGATTTTGGAACCCCTGCCATTTCGAAGGCCTTTGCTTTCACAGGATCTCTCCTTTCCAAATAGTCTTCGATGCCCTGTTCCACCACTACATCGGGCAATACCCCAACGGCGTCATCCGATTCATCCACTTTCAGAAATGAAGCCCCCATGGCAATGGCATATTCAATTTTGGTGTTTTTGCTCCTGCAGCGTTGTTGTCCGCCAGTACAAAAGTGGTTGGAGCCCAATTCTTCGCCAATAATGGTTCCAAGCTCGTGGTTTCTCACCATTCCCATGAAATGTCCGGTGGTACTTTGACCATAGCCGTCAATCAAATAAAACACCTCACCATCAAATGCATTTTCAAATGGAGCGTACCTCCCTCGGGCGAGTTCATAACCAGAATCTTCTCCGAAGTATTCAAATTCCTTTGGCATGAGATACCTCAATAAGTGGATACTGGCCTCGGGTGCTCCACCGCCATTTCCTCTCAGGTCAATGATGAGTTTTTCAATGTGTTGATCATCCATCAAGGCAAACTTTTCGTCCATGAATGCCCGAAATTCACCAAAGCGGTTCCAGTCGTAATAATTGAAACTACTGATTCGAAGAAAGGCGGTTTTCTGTTCTTCGTAGAACGTACAGCACAATTCATCATTGCAATGCTCGATGCCTGGATGATCGAAGAGCTCTTTGGTGTTGGGGTTCGGACGAAGATCTATGCTCTCTTGATTGGATCGGGTAGTGGTGATGGAGTAATCGCTGGGGAATTGTTGGGCGTAGGGAATCAGCACGTTGGCCCAGGTGTTGAAGGTCATGCGTTTGGTACTCTCAATGGTTCCTTGAGACACGATGTGTTGGAAGATGTCAGACATCAATTCGGAAACAGGAGTACCGTTGATGCTCAAAATTTCATCACCAATCGAAATGAGGTCTCGATTTTCCTCGTTGCCAACTACATAGAGTTTATTTTGAAAATACTGCACTTGAAGGGGAAAACGAAGGCTATCGGGCAACATCTCCCGAGCCACCCAAAATTCGCCAATTGAGGTGTGTGAGCAATTCACTGCAGCCACAATTTTGTGACAAAGCCAGAGGTATTCTGCCACCGTTGTTTCATCGTTGATTTGTTTTTTGGTTTCCATCACCAGCGCGTCAAATGAGGCTTCTGGCGTGAATTTGAAAACAAAAGGGTGTTTGGTTTTGAGGTCTGTGGACAACTGATCCAAATCTGCCAAATACTTTTCTTTGGGCAAAACCAACGCAAATTTTTCTTGCGGAGTGAGTTGTTTCTTGTTGGGGAATTTGATGCGCTCAATTTGATCTTCAGCAAAGAAGTTGTTCGGATTCATGGCCAAAGTCTTTTCATAGTTCACCAAAGCTTCTTCGTTATTGCCCAAAGCCAAATGCGCTTCGCCAAGACTGTCATAAGCGTTGGCAGACTCAGGGAATTCATCCACAACAAGCTGAAAAATGGCCAAAGCCTCTTCTTTTTTGCCCGCCCAAAGCAAATCATAACCGTGCAAATTGAGCTTTTCTTCCATATCGAAATCGTAAGCCTCAAAGTGGTTTTCTTTCAAATAGTAGTAGCGTTCAATGCGCTGTTCAATGTTCAGGTGTTGGTGGTCTTTCAAATCTTGAACGATGGACTTCTTTTCAAGCGCCGGAATTTCATCTTCTGTTTGCTCGGCAAAACTGTTCTGCTGAGATCCACATGAAAGGATTGCAAACAGTATAAAGAGAGCGAGAAAGGTGCAAAAGGTGTTTTTAGTAATCATGCTAAGAGGTTTTGGCCAAAACTAGGAAAGGCTTGTAGAATCAAGGTTTAAGCTTTGTAAATTAGTGTAAATTGGTGAAAAGAACTTCCTTCTTTGGATGCTTTGAAATAGATTGCAGCATGTTTCTAAAATCGCGGTGCTTTTTCCTTTTGCTTGTATGCTCATTTTTCATGTCTCTTCCCATGTTGGCAGAGCATTTGGGAGATGAACAGCACAGAACAGTATCGCTGAGGTTAATCGGCCACGAGTTTTTATTGAGTTTGGGCGATACGACTTCACGTGTTTTACCGCTGAGCAATCAGGGGAACTCCTATGTGATTGAGTTTTCCAATGAATTTTCTTTTGTGCCCGACGATTTATTCGCCATCAGCGATAGTGTGATCAGACGAACGGGCATTGCCGACGAATACATTTTTGAAGTTCAAGAGTGCGAGAGCGGCTTGGTGGTGCATAGCTGGGAGGTGAGGAGAAACGACAACTCATTGTTGCCTTGCAAATCTCGAGTTCAGCCCAAAGGGTGTTACCAATTTGTGTTCACCATTCTCAGCACGCACAGAATGCACGATACCGAGAATTCATCGTTCAGCATTACACCATTTTGGAAAATGCTCATTTACCTTGCCCTTCCTTTATTTTTCATAGCAGCCTTGCTGTTCAAACGTGTTCAAGGAAAGAAGAAAGTAAGTCCCGAAAAGGGGATTCCCTTGGGAAGTTTTCTTTTCGATGAAGCCAGAATGATGCTGATTCGAGGGGATGAACACATTGAACTTACGGGGAAGGAATGCATGCTTTTGAAAGCCCTTCACAACGCCCGAAATACGACCTTGGAGCGGGATGAAATTTTAAGCGCGGTGTGGGGAGATGATGGAGATTACGTGGGTCGAACCTTGGATGTTTTCATTTCGAAATTGAGGAAGAAATTGGAGTCCGACCCCAAAGTGAAAATCCTGAACGTCAGGGGAGTGGGGTATAAGTTGGTGCTCTCATAGTTCGTCCCCTTTCACTTTAAAAAAGCCTCTGTTCGAATGACAACCAGCACTGAAGCAGTGCAGAAATGGCGTCGTCAAATCGCACATCAAAGTGGGATGAAACGTGAAATCAAGATCATTTCAAATTCCGAATAAATGATCCTCTTTCTCAAGCGGAAAATGGGACGATGCATTCGCCTATCTTTGCGCTTAAATACACCACGTCCTTGTCTCAACTTCTTTTGATAACGCCCCCTTTTACTCAGCTGAATACTCCGTATCCTGCAACGGCCTATTTGAAAGGATTTTTGAATACCAAAAAGATCGATTCCTTTCAAATGGACCTCGGTATTGAGGTGATTTTGGCCCTGTTTTCAAAACGGGGTTTGGAACAAATGTTTGATGAAGCGGCGGAGAAAGGGAAGATCAGCTCGCCCAATGCACAACGCATTTACGCCTTAAGAGAGCACTACGAGGCGGTGATTGATGAAGTGGTGGATTTCCTTCAGGGGAACAATCACACTTTTGCGCGGCAAATTTGTAGTGAGGATTTTTTGCCTGAAGCGTCTCGTTTTGAGCAATTGGATGATCTTGACTGGGCATTTGGCTTCATGGGGATGCACGATAAGGCAAAACACTTGGCCACCTTGATGCTCGAAGATTTGTCGGATTTCATCATAGAATCCCTCGACCCGCGCTTTGGTTTTAGCCGGTATGCCGAAAGTCTAGGACGCAGCGCCAACTCCTTCGATGCACTGTACACTGCGCTGCAAAAAGCGGGAAGTTTCATTGATGAGATCACGCTGAAGTTGCTGTCGGAAAAATTGAAAGAAAGCACTCCAAAACTTGTTTGTTTTTCGGTGCCTTTTCCGGGGAATTTGTACAGTGCTTTTAAATGTGCCCAGTTCATCAAAACCAACTTTCCGCAGGTGAAGATCGCGATGGGCGGAGGTTTCCCCAATACGGAATTGCGCTCGTTAAAAGATCCGCGCGTGTTTGAATTTTTTGATTTCATTACACTGGACGATGGAGAGCTGCCCATTGAGTTGCTTTGGGCGGCGGTAAATGGGAGTCAATCGAAGGAAGAACAAAAGTTCAAAAGGACGTATCGCTTGAACAATGGAAAGGTAGAATACCTCAACAACGCAATTCAAAGCGATTACAAACAAAGTGAATTGGGAACACCCGATTATTCCGATTTGCCGCTGAGTAAATACATTTCGGTGATCGAAATCGCCAACCCCATGCACAGTCTTTGGAGCGATGGGAGGTGGAACAAGCTCACCATGGCACACGGGTGCTACTGGGGGAAATGTACTTTTTGCGATGTTTCCCTCGACTACATCAAATTGTATGAACCCATCGCGGCTAAGATGTTGGTTGATCGCATGGAAGAACTCATTGCCCAAACCGGTACCAACGGTTTTCATTTTGTGGATGAAGCAGCCCCACCAGCACTCATGAAAGCGGTGGCCTTGGAGATTCTGAAGCGAAAGTTGACCCTCACGTGGTGGACCAACATCCGATTCGAGAAAAGCTTTACCCAAGACCTGTGTTACCTGCTGAAGGCTTCGGGCTGCATTGCGGTTTCGGGAGGTTTGGAGGTGGCTTCGAACCGACTCCTAGCCTTGATCGATAAGGGCGTGAGCGTGGAACAGGTGGCTCGCGTTACCCGTAATTTTGCTCAGGCCAACATCATGGTGCATGCTTACCTCATGTACGGTTATCCCACCCAAAGCGAGCAAGAAACCATCGACAGTTTGGAAATGGTTCGGCAGCTTTTTGAAGCAGGTGTGGTTCAGTCGGGATTCTGGCATCAGTTCGCCCTCACGGCACACAGTCCCATTGGATTGAACCCTGAAGCATTTGGCATCGTCCCGAAAACAAAAGAAATCACCTTTGCGAATAACGACGTCGATTTTACAGACCCCAGCGGCATCGATCACAGCAAATTCAGTTTCGGACTCAAAAAATCATTGTTCAACTACATGCATGGAACGGGATTCGACTTGCCTTTAAAAGAATGGTTTGATTTCAACATTCCACGCAGCACTGTTGCTCCTGGTTATATCGCAGACATTATTGAAAGCGAGGTTTTGGAATTACCAAAGGGCAATTCAAAAGTGCTTTGGTTGGGGGTACTTCCTGAATCTCAAGAACGCACGAAAAGGAAGAAGGGGAAGGTCTGGAATACCCTTGTACTCACCGTCCACCACAAGCGCGAGTGTTTTGATTTGAGTTTAGAATTGGAACGTGGAAAGTGGTTGAACGAGCAACTTCATCAACTCAAAATCAATTCATCAAAACCCAAAACCTACGGCGAATTGAAAAGCGATTTTGAAACACGCTTTGAAGATTTTGAATTCTTCTGGCATTCAAAACCAATGCTAACCTTACGGGATTACGGCTTGTTGGTGGTGTGATGCTTGGATGATGGATTGAGTTGATGTTTGGGCTTCACCCCGAAAAAAAAATCGCAGACCAAGGACGCCAAGAGCACATCAAACGGAAGGGATCATTTCCGTTCTATGTTTTCGCACTCAATTTTTGAGCAACTTTCCCTCCAATCCAAGCCATGGGAATGTAAGCAATCACGATATCAACTGCGATGAACCACCCGGGTCCGGGAAGCACGATATTCACCACAATTCCACCCACAAGAAACAGTACACCAATAACCAACGCGAAGATGATTTTCTTGCTGGGAGCGATGACCCCTGCAACGAGGGCTCCCGATAAGGTGCCCAGAGCATGAGCGAGGAAGGGGAAAATGAAGAATTGCCAATCCAAGGTGGGCATGATGGCGGCCAACTGCTCCATGTCGTTCAAATCAACTCCTTCCAAAGTGTAGTTTTGATGCCCCAATTGCACCAAACCAAAATTAACTGCGGATCCACAAATCCATCCAAGGATCACTGCCAAAACGTACCTTAAAGTATTCATCGTTCATGCTTTTGAAAGGCCGAAGCTAAAGAAAAAACTTCAGTCGATGCCCGGGAAACTCTCCACCAACTCCACGGTGATGTCGGGAAATGCGTCCACAACTTGAACTTTAAAATCAGGAAAGCTCTCCACCACTTCCCATTCGCCACAGTCGTCGGGGAAACTCTCTACCATCTTTACCTTAATGTCGGGAAAAGCGGTGACGTATTGGATCTTGATGTCGGGGAAAGCATCTACAAATTGAACTTTTCCGTGCAAATCAATTCCGTTGAACCGACATTCATCTAGCGTCATGAAATGATCGGCGTTGTCAGGCTTTGCCGGTGTCATGGAGCTTTGTGAAAAAGCAAATAGCGACAGGAGGAAGATGGTCAAAGGGGTTTTCATAGGAATACACGTCGTTAGGTTATGGGTATAAGTTACAACTAAAAATGATTGTTGGCTTCGATGCAAATGATTGAAAGTTAAACCAATTTTCTCTTTATGTAAGCGAATCAAGAACGAATCGGGGTGTGGAATCATGTTTTATGCTAAGTCTCAACATTCAGGAAATCTTCTAAACATGGGCAACCTCAACTGCTTATCCAATAAATTAGATTCGGTTCGAAGGAAAGATATTGGATCATTACCTCACAGGCGATAGTAGGAGTGAGCGATGAGGGGCATCATGCAACCTGATTATTAGTACGACAGCTTCGACAAAAATTCCTTCAGACTAAATTAGAGGGTTTGGATGGCTGTTGGAAGCAACTATCCGCACGTACAAACAAAATGTGTCCGAGCACAAAGTTTTTCACACGGGTGTTTCCCAAAATTGTAAATTGAAACTGGGGATAGGGGTGCTGTCCCCGGGCAGGAGATACAGAGCGAAAATGAGGAGGAGAATGAGGAGGGAAGGCTTTGAATTTCTTTAAAATCGACGCCTTATCAATCCTCAGAAATCAAACTAAATTCTCTTCCGTAATTACTTATGACCAACTCCTTTTCACGATCAAAATGAAGAATATACTCAAAATCATAGCCCAAAACCAACCAGTCTCCATCCTCAAGCAAGGATAAGCTGTACCTTTCATCTCCGCTCTTAAATACCACAGTACCATCTTCAATGGAGATGCTCATTTCAATTCCATCAACGCTGCTATACTCGCCCACCATGGCTTTGGCTTTTCGAGCTTTGAATTTGATTTGCTTTCGTCCGTCTGCACAAATGTGGGACTCATTGATTTTGGTCGGAATCCCAACCGCATCAAGCAGGACATAAGCAAGTTGCCACGGATCAACCCAATCGTTGCCGTTGTAACCTAAATTGGTGAGCAATACCAATTCCGTATTCTTCTCCGGCACTCGAACCACAATGCAGCCCGTTACACCAGTATGGCTGATGAATCGGAGGGCGTTGATATCATTCACTTCCCAACCGCAAGCGTATGGAATTTGGTTTCCATTGTTCAGTCGTCCTTTCGAAAAGAGAAAAGCCAATGCGTTGTCATTCAAGAGTTCGTTTCCAGAAATTAGGTCGAGCCAAAGGAGCATGTCAGATACATTCGAACACACCCCAAAATGGGAAGGAACTTCGTAGTCCCATGTACGCATTATGTTGATCCAAGATCCATTCTTCAAAGAATACCCTCGAACTTGTCCCAAAACCACCTTCTCCTGTTCTACCAAATAGGTGTTTTTCATGCCACAGCGTTCAAATAGCTGTTCCATGTAATCGCGGTAGCTCCCGCTCACTTCGTCAATCACCATTCCCAAAAGCAAGTAGCCCACATCGCTGTAATTGTAAGCCGTTCCGGGAGGGTTGTCGAGTTGATCGCTAATGACCGACTCAATGGCTTGCGACTTGTTGATGGTGTTGCTTTGCATCATGAGATCCAAGGTTTCGGCACTCATTTTGGAATAGCCTGTGAAGCTGGGCTCAGTGAATTGATCGTGAGGGAAGAGGCCGGGAAGTCCAGAAGTATGCCAAAGCAAATGTTGAATGGTGATGGATTTCCATTGATCGGGACATTCTGGGAAATACTGATGGAGATGGTCGCCGACCTTCAACTTGCCTTCTTGTTGGAGCAGAAGAATGGCAGTGGCGGTGAATTGTTTTGTGAGGGATGCCAGTTCAAATGTACTTTGCATCGACACTTTTGATTCTTGTTGAATACTTGCCAAACCGGCTGCCTGAAGGTGTGTTATGCTGTCGTTTTGAACAAGAGCGAGGGTAAGACCAGGGATTTGATGTTCCTCCATGTATTCCAACACCATTCGTTCAAGGGCTGGATTGTTGAGGTTTTCTTGTGATGTGCATACAAAAGCAAGAAACATGAGGGAGCTTGCTAAAAGATGTTTCATGGCCGATTTTTGGTGTTCGAGCTTCAATTCTCCCGAATAGTAAGCAATTCATTCCATTTTTCAGAATAATTTGAAGGCATTTGACCCGTGGAGCATTCAATGCATTTCGTTCAAAAGGGTGCTGCTTTTTCAGGGCGATATGCGTTCAAACAGAATGCCATTCACGGTTCCTTCTGAGGCTACAAGGAAGCTTATGACTTGGCCAGTTTCATTTCTTTGAAAAGTGTATTTCGTTCGCCGATTCGCACCAAAGCTATCTTTTTCACCTTCCGTG
>CAZYPV010000099.1:0-8838 GCA_964649515.1 uncultured Comamonadaceae bacterium
ATTGCTGGAGATTCAGAAGATCTTGCGCTTGCCGATAGCGTGAGAGAAATTTAGGAAGTTTTTGTGGAAGAGTTGATGTGATGGGGGAAGTTTTTTTGGGTGGAGTACTTCCAATGCACGCTTATTTTCAGATGACCAAGAGTTTTCCATTCTGGAAGCTAATGATCATACTGCGCCAAAACTGGACGCCTGCGGGATCTGTATGAAATTGGCGATACTTCACAGCAATTCGGTGAAGCATCATTCTTAATTCAACGCTCATTTCAAGGACACACTGAGTTTGATCTCTTTTTCAAGGTTTGGCCTCCAATGCTGTTGATTTGACATGGTATCGCAAATTTTTTCATGAAAATAGACTTGGTACCACGTTTTCTTCTGAAAATCACATATGTTTTTGTAAACTCTTTCAGAATGGATCATCAATTTCAT
Source organism: uncultured Comamonadaceae bacterium (assembly GCA_964649515.1). GTDB lineage: Bacteria > Bacteroidota > Bacteroidia > Flavobacteriales_D > Sanyastnellaceae > CALKGK01. Next base: position 430 of record CAZYPV010000099.1, read on the forward strand.
TATAAATTCCTCTTGTGGTTCACGGTGATTGTTAATCACTTGACTCAGTCTGATTGGAGTAATACTGATGTCCTGAGCAAACTTATTTCGAGTTGGATAAATCGTATCGATGTATGCCTTTAAGAAATCAGAAAAATGGTTTTTATTGTCATAAATAGGCTCCTTCAGGTACTCTTCCATTTTGAGTTTCAATTGCATGAGTTTAGCACGAATAATTTGATCCTTGGTTAAATTCTTCATCCTCAACAATCGTGCTTCCATCAGCAAAATAGCCTCTGATTCAGATTCTTTATTAGAGTTATATCTTGAATCTAAACCGTATTCAGCGTCCTCAATAAAATCGCTATTTTTTTTTCTACTCATGATCGTATGAATTAATTAAATCAACTATTTCGGGAACCTCAATGCTTAGGGTTTTTCCTGTAACCCTCATTTGGTATTTGTCTATATAGTGTTGGGCAATTTGATCTTTTGGCGTTAAGGATACACAAGCGTATTCCGCATACTCTCTAACTGCAATTCTAGCTGCGTATGCTATCAAGTTTCCAGCAATCTTCTCGTACTGTTTACCTTCTCCTTTGTTTTCCACTGAAACGGTCAACAATCTAATGTGCACTCTCCACTCTTGGGGGATTCTCTCAAGGGAAATAAGCCCCAAAATATCATTTGCCCCAGCAATACGTAGTTTGTATACCTCAAATCCTTTTTCAGTTTTCCAATCAAAGAAATAACGCTTTTTCGTTAAGGAGTTATAGTCGCCTTTTTCTAGGGGCAATATTTCTACGTGGTGTTTAGTCCCTGAAGCTGCTTCTACAACATGCATAAAACGAATATACGAAAATGTTTCCAAAAAACGGAAACAATTGAAATCCAGTTTACGCCAATCGGACAAAGAAGTGCTAGGGAGCTCGCTAATTGTGATGAAAAAGTGGCTGCAAGCTAATACCACATAGAACGTTAAGGTCTAATTCTATAACAATCAATGTGGATGACCATTGAAGATCTGATGGTTTAACTCTTCGGCTGCTTCACCCCATCACCCAAAAAACAACACCCAATAAAACTCTTGAAACAGGCCCCACACCAGAACGGACAAGGACACCACATTGCTGGAGATTCAGAAGATCTTGCGCTTGCCGATAGCGTGAGAGAAATTTAGGGAGTTTTTATTGATGTACTTATGTGTTGGGTAAATATTTTTGGACTTAGAATAGTCGAGATCAAATTTTTGATGGTCGATAATGGAAGCAGCGCATGATTGATTGCTGTCCTGCTTGTTCCACTTTCACTTGGTTGTGCTTAACAAAGCCGCGCTTTTTATTATTGCCTTCCTGACAATTGCATTTCTCAATACCGGATAAATGTAAACTTCTAACATCTTGCTTGCCGATGATGGCCATGATATCGACGACATCTGAATTGATTTTGGAGTAGATACTGTCCGAACCACAAACACATCTTCGATATCCTGTCTTGATGTAATCAACAGCTTCAAAGGAATAGGGTCGTTTAGCGAAAAGATCAAAATGTTCAAATAGGGCTTCGAAATAGCGGTTGGCTTGCCGAGGTCCAAATTTCTTGGTTCCGTACTGATGTATGCGAATGAGGTCGTCCTTAGCTGCCTTGCTTATTCTATAATTCCCCATTGAGCTTCGACTTGGATGCTGCTAGAATTTGCTCCTTACTGTCTTTGGTAAATCCACTGGCTTCAGACTTTTCCAATTTGGCCCTCACCCAGTCAATTTCGATTTGTTGTTTCCTTGCTTGGCGAATCAAGTCGTTCACCAGTTCGCTTTTACTGGAATATTCCTGACGGTCTACTTGTTCTTTCAACCATTTATCATTGGGCGGGGTAAATGATATGCTTTGTCTGGCCATAGTGCTGTTCTTTTGGTTCTAATCTACACCAAAAACGAACCAAAGCCAAGAATCTGTACTTGGAATGCTAATGACCTGGTCATTCCACTCACTCACAACTCACCCCATAGGCTTCCAAAAAGAGCTGTAGATCAGACACATCAGTAATGAAATCGAGGTTCAAATCGCTCAAGCATTCGCCGTAACAAGGTATGGCTTGGATAAATTCAACCAGGTCTGCAACGTTGGTGATGCCGTCTTGGTTGAAGTCGGACGGACACTCGCCCAAAGGAGGTGTGAGATCTTCGGAGAGGTTGGGGTAATAGGAGAATTCGTAGAGCTCACCGTAGAATAAATCGGGCAGGAAGTTATAATCGCCGTAGATGGGGATGGCTTGTGAGAAGCTCAAGAAGGTGGCGGGCACCATGTCCATATCCACCGATTGAAACGCGCCATTTCCTTGTCCCATATAAGTTAAACCGTTCGTAAGCAAATCGAGATGGCCATCATTATTCAAGTCAACAACACCGTTCAAGGAAGGAACCGCGCTGCCAATGTCCTCCAGTTCGAACTCCAAATTCCCCAGATTGATCCATTTTCGCACGGGAGTATTGTAATAGTGCACAATGAGGTCCATGAGGTTATCGTCGTTCAGCGAAACGGGGTGCACCGCAGAAACGAGGCTCGCGCTTGGTGAGTTGGTGGGCACGATCATTCCATCCACATTGGGATGAATCATCAAGCCGCCGTTACTGGTGCTGCTTGTTGCAATTTCTGGCAAACCATCGCCCGAAAGGTCAATCCATTGGGGGGAACCTGTATAATTCATGAACCCGAAGTTGGGAAGGGTCTGATGTTGGGTGAAAACGCCTTCAGTATTCCTTAAAACGAAGAGGTTTCCAAAGCTGTTGATGGAAGACGCTTGCTGAAAGAGCGAAAGGTCCAGATCGCCATCATTGTCCACGTCCACGGATTTTAAATCAAAGCGACTATGAATGCCTGAAAGGTACTGATCGACACCTTCAATCAAGGATGTTTGATGATCGAGCAATTCGAAACTCGCCGGACCCACTTGACGGTAAATCCAGAGGTCCATGTTCACTTCATCGGGCGAACTCCAAAGCAGCAATTCTTGGTCTGAAGTACCCAACACATCAACAAAATCAAATTGGATCAAAAGGTGCTCTTCGAAAGGCGGGAGCACGTCAAAAACCAGATCAACCATCTCCCCTTGGGTTCCGTCCACATTGTACGTTGCTTGAAAAAGGGTCCCCTCTCCAAAGGCCATCCAATCCGCCAAAGCATTATCGTCCAATTGCACCAACTTTCGCTCTCCTTGCGTGTTGATTTGCGGTGCCTTCACCAGCCAATCCAGGTTGCTGTATTCAGCGTTTCCAAGACCCAACTTCACTCCTAAGCCTTGATTACCAATCACAAGGTCCAAAACACCGTCGTTGTTCACATCCCCCACCGTTGCAACACTCGGTAAAGTCTCTTGGTGAACATAAGCCGTATTTCCATCAACAAAAATGGTATCGCTCACCAACGGATTTGCTGAAAGCACATTGTCTAAAATTTCAAAGCCTATTTCCCTGTATTTGATCGTTGTACCGATGGTATCGCCCACCAAGGTAATGCCTCGCAGCCGATCGGGAGTGCCGTTTCCGTTAAAATCATTTCCCACGAGGTGGTCGAGTTCGTAATTACCGCCCAAGATGGGAAAATTGCTCGCTGCCGTGTAGTTCAGGTTTCCCGGTGTTGATGTGAGGATAACGCGGCTATTGCTCCCGATCATGATTTCGGGCATGCCGTCTCCGTTCATGTCCCGAGCCGTGAGTACCCAGTTCCCCGATGCTCCTTCACTGAAAGGATTGACCTCCAAGGGCGAATCGATAAAATTTCCATCGCCATCGTTCAAGCCAAATTTCAGAACTTCTCCACTTTGGATGCTCACGTTGGTGTTTCCAGTGGCATAAATTTTATCGAGCAAACCGTCTTCATTCAAATCCACCAATACTTGATGACGAGGAGTTCCGAGAGCAACTGGATTCGATAGAAAGCCATTGGGCACTCCCATGTAATAAAAATTTTGTGGGTTGCTGAGTGGATTATTGATCACCAAATCGGGATAAGGATCGCCATTGATGTTGCCCAGAGCCATGAATTGCGGAATACCACTGCCGTTGAATTCGTCGATTTCTATTGGGTCGGAAAACGTTCCATCGCCATTGTTGAGCATGAATCCGTACAACAAGTCCGGACTACCGATAGGTTGATACCGAACAACGATATCAGGGTAAGCATCGTCATTGATTTCACCCAGAAAAATATCATCACAAATGAAAGAATAGTAATCGTTCTGCGAATTTGAGCCTTCTTGAAAAAGCGAAACCGTGAGTCCGTCGAGCACAAGGTTCACATCCGTGTTCATCGCCACCATGTCCTGATCCCCGTCCAAATCAAGATCGGCCATAATTACTTCTCCAGCGTAGATGTGTTTGTCTAAGCGAACTTTAGCACCAATTTGTGCCCAAACAATTGGAGTACCGAAAAGGAAAAGAAAGGCAATGATGGAGGCTGATTTCATGTTGGATGAGATAAGCATCGAATATACATGAAACAAACGAGCTTTTCAGTATTGAGAATCAGCCAGATATAAGCGTTCGAAACGGAGGACTCAAGCTTATCTTATGTAGTCTTTCAAGTTCATTTGTTCGATCAATTCTCCTTTTTCCATCTTCACTACAAACTCCCCTCCTTTTCCATGCCCAAAAAGCAATAGATTGGGAATCCTCCATTTTTCTTGCTTTGGGAGCATCAACTTACTTCCTCCTCCCAAGCGCAAGGAATTGATGTGTTCGCAGGCCAATAAAAAGTCGATGTTCTCAATGAAGGAACATTTTTGAATGTCCATCTTTTGAATATTCACCGCACAGTGTTCTCCTTGGATGGACTTAAGATTGCAGTTCTTTATAAACACCTCGTCAATGCTGTTCATGGTGAAAATGCCCGAAAGGTCTTCCAAGCCCACCATCGAACTCAAGCGAAGGCGTTTCAAGTTCAATTGGTCAAAGGTTCCTTTGAAGGCTTTCAAGCCCAAACCAGACAGCTCAAGCACCTCCAATTGCTTGTACTGATTAAAATTACTTACGTCTTCGAGTTGAGACCGAATCGCATATTGTTTGTTTGCTCGAAAGTTGTTGCTCATTCGAAAGACCTTCAGTTTTGGTGAGAGGTCGCCCGGTATTTTGGTGATGCCGCTCAGGTTGAAGAAGTCCAATTCTTCCAGGTGCCGAAGTTGATTGAGGGCAGTGATGTCCAATTGGTTTGGATTGGGCGGACAATTCGTGCAACCGTTCCCCGATTCAAAATAGATGTACACCTTTCGAATCGAATTCTTGGGATCGAATGCGGGAAAGCCTTGCAATTGGGGCACGTCTCTCAGGGAAATTTCTTTGAGTGAAGTGAGCTTTTCAAAGGCTTGAAGATGGGTAAGGTTTTTACTTGCTGAAATGTCCAAAGTACTCAGAGAATCGAGCTTCAGGTACTCGTCGAAAAGCAATGCACCACAATTCTTGATTCGCAATTCTTTCAAGTTCAAAAACGCATTCACAAAACTGATATTGGTGGAGTCTTTGAGGTCCATGAGTTCTAAGCTTTCCGTTTGATGAAAGTCGTTGAACTCTTCGGGAATTTGAGGGAGGTCGATTTTCAAAGACAAGTGCTTTTCCTGTTTTAACTGTGGGATGATGGACAGATCTGCACGAGCATCAATAGTGATTACCCCCAGTAGGGAAAGATGAAGATCTGTAGCCACACCATTCTCGTCCACTTGCCTTGAAAAACTGGGGTAATCGTTCAGATGGATGTTTGTTGGGAAGATGACGTCCAGACCGGGTTGAGCGTAGGCTTGGGAGGCGATAAGTATGAGGAAAAATAAAATGCTGCAGGCTTTCATACATCTGAGGTACACGCTTCGGGTGAATTGGTTCAAAGAAGGTCTATTTGAGGGGACATTCACAGATTTAAAATTCAATACCGACCTGGATAAAATCATATTGCCCTTGATTTCACATTCCAATAAATATGCGACCCCGCTTGGGTCGGGATGATATTGCTTGTTATCGGGGCTAGGTATATGTGACCCCTCTGGGGTCAGGAAAATTTAGAAAGATGATAAAAATCACATCCGTTTTCGGTCTTTGCTTTGATAAGTTCAATTTCTTGAATAACACTCTCGATATCCAGAATATATTTCAGCATCCTGGGCTGCATACAAATCAATTTTTGACTGGAATATTTCTTCTCGCAGCGCCGAATTTTTTATGGATTTGATTGAAAGAAGGTCCACTTTTTTTCCAAACAGTAGCTCGAGATGTTCCAATAACGAGAAGTAGTTATCGGCATAATCTAAGACATCTAAATCATCGGTAAATAAAACCAATAAATCAATATCACTCTCCTCGGTAAAGGTGCCTTTTACCGCTGAACCAAAAATAGACATGAGCGCGACGTAATGCTGTTTGCATACCTCAGCCAGTGCTATTTCTTTTTCTTTGAACTCTTTTACCATTCGTACGAAGTTCACTGAAAACTCTTAAGAAAAATAGTGTCACTCAAGGTCCCTCAACAATTCATCTTCTCATCCCAAATAAAAAAGCCTCCCGTTTCCGAGAGGCTCTTTTGAGGTATATGGTGATTTTGGTTAAAGTCGCTTAGTTGTTTTGCGTTACAATCAACTTGTGGTGGTAAACTTCGTCGTCCACTTGCAGCATGATGATGTAAGAACCGGCTGGCCAATCAAGACCTGCGTAGTCGAATTGGTATAGACGCTGAGCATCTACTTGTCCTTTGTGGATGTCCAATACATTTCTACCAGTCATATCAAGTACACAAGCCACTACCTCTGCTCCTCTTGGAACCTGGAACTCAACGTGGAATTTGTCGTTGAATGGGTTCGGGAAGCTGAAGAGGTTCACTTGTTGTGTTCCGTCTACCGTTACAGTGATCGTCTGAACACCTTCGGTAACGTTACCACATTCATCGATTGCTGTCCATGTACGGATGATTTCGTACGGACAGAAGTCGTTGGTTTGAACTTCAGTAAACTCGATTTCTACATCATCATCACAGTTGTCTGTTCCGAAGATGTCCGTTGCCGCAGCAGGAACTTCATCGTCACAAGCAATGGTCAAGTCAGCAGGGATGTTGAAGATCTCAGGATCTGTTGTATCCACAACTTGTACGATTTGCTCAGCAACAATTGTGTTTCCACAGTCGTCTTCTGCTTGGAAAGTGATGATGTGGTTCGGGATACATCCACCAGAAACCGTGAAGTCTTGGATGATGGTTACCGTTACATCAGCATCGCAGTTATCGCTAGCGGTCAACATGTAGCTATCGAAATCACTGCACTCCACCGTTACAAATGGTTGGAAGGCATCCCATACAGGAGCTTCTTCATCAATCACGGTTACCAATTGAGTAACGCTTGTGCTGTTTCCACAATCATCAGTAGCAGTCCAGGTACGTGTGATGGTGTAAGGACAACCTTCGCCAAACTCTTCGGTCAATACAACTTCAACATTATCGTCGCAGTTGTCAGTGGCCAAGAGTGTTGCGGCCATGCTTACGTTCTCACAATCTACTGTGATGTCAGCAGGAGCATCTTCGATCACCGGAGCAGTAGTATCTGCCACAGTGATGGTTTGTGTTTGTACACTTTCGTTTCCACAAACGTCAACCGCTCTAAAGATGCGAACCACTTCGAATCCACAATCCAAATCGTTGGTCTCTTCTGTCATGAACACAATTGGGTTGGCGTCGCAGTTGTCTTCTGCACTCACTTCTGGAGATGCTGGAAGTGCTTCACCACACTCAATGTTCACGTCGGCAGGTACACCCATCAATACTGGCGCTGTGGTGTCCGTTACGGTAATCACTTGAACGTGCTCAGCGCTGTTTCCACAATCGTCCATAGCAGTGTATGTTCTGGTGATGATGTAACCACAATCAGCAGGGGTTTCTGTTTCTACAACCGATACTTCTACCAAGTTGTCACAGTTGTCTTCTGCATCAAGATTCACGGTTCCAGGAACCTCGTTACATTCTACCGTCAGATCTGCCGGAGCATCCAAGATGACTGGTGCAGTGGTATCCACAACGGTCAAGACTTGAACTGCTTCGCTCGTGTTTCCACAAAGGTCAGTTGCTGTCCATGTACGCGTCAATGTATAACCACAATCAGCATCTACAATCGCTTCTTCAAGTTCAACAGTAGCATCAGAGCAGTTGTCTGTAGCTTCTACTTGAGCAGCAGCAGGAACGTTGTCACATTCAACCGTTGCATCAGCAGGTACTTCAACGAATACTGGTGAAGTCGTATCAACAACAGTAATGATTTGCGTTACGCTGGTGCTATTTCCACAGTCATCCGTTGCTGTCCATACCTTCTCGATTTGGTATCCACAATCCGTCACGTTGCTGATGCCTGAAGCGGCAGTCAAGGTCAATTCCGTATCGCAGTTATCTTCGAAGCTTGGTTCATCTGTT
>CAZYPV010000100.1:0-8815 GCA_964649515.1 uncultured Comamonadaceae bacterium
TTGTTCGATATTTTTTTGATTGAAGAACAAGGAACATCGATTAACGATAATAAAAGTGGAGCCGGCGGGAGTCGAACCCGCGTCCAAATGAGGAATTTTCAAGCTTTCTACATGTTTAGACAGTGTTTCATTTTCGACCGATAGCCGACCACTGTCGTACTACTACCGGCTTAGCTTGTGTTGATTTCGATCGGGCCTGCAAGCTCGGCCTTCTCTAGCTCCTATTTTACGATACCTCATTGCTTATAGGAAAAGAGCAATACCTATCGGCGAGGTAGCTCGTTCCGCCTCCTAGAGGCTGGAATTAGGTTAACAGACTTGGTCTGATTAAGCCGCGAGCGCGTAAGAAGTGTTGTCATTTCTGACTTGTGCATTAAGATTAACGAGTCACCACACAAAAAACTCGACATGCTTACAGGATCATTCATCTCACTGTCAAATCCAGATCGGCCCCAGAATAAAAGAACTTTCCTTATTTAAAAAGGGATACAAAGATACAATCATTTAAAGAATTAACGACGAACCGGTCGATTTTCTATGCGTTCAACCTCCATTCCCAAGACCTTAATTCTCACTTTTGTCGGAACACCCTCTTTTTCACTCTCTCCTCCCAAGTTCAACCGGCGTTGCAATTCTCCGCCCAATTTCCCTCCGAAGTACCCTACCAAATCCCAAACACCACTGACTCTCTCGGTTTGAACCACTTGTACGTCACCCTTAACTCCCGTAGTATCAGACTGAGCAACAGCGCATAAAGAAAGCACCAAGATGGTTAGTGTGAGAATGGTTTTTCGCATGGTCAATAGCAAGACGCTTGAATGAAGGTAAAAGTTACCATTTCTTTCTAAATTCCCACTATGAATTCACACCTGCATTGCAAAAATTGCGAAATGAAACTGAGCAGCGAGTTTGTATTTTGTCCGCAATGTGGCCAAGAAACAAAAGATCGGTCGAAGTCATTTGCCCAATTCTTCAAGCACTTTTTGAGCGATTATTTCACCTTCGACAGCAAGATTTTCAACAGCCTCTCTCCTCTGCTGTTTAAACCAGGGCATTTGACCAAGGAATATTTTGTTGGTCGGCGTGTGCGCTACATCCCGCCTTTGCGTTTGTACATTTTCATCAGCATTGTTTTTTTCCTTCTTTTGAATTGGTTTGGCGGAAGTGCTAACACGGTGAATATTTCGGCAGATCAGGACTGGAATGTTCTTTTTGAAACCTACCTTCCAAAGCTTTTCTTCATCCTTCTGCCTCTTTTTGCCTTGATCTTACTCCCCCTTTATTGGCGAAAAAAAGAAACCTTCATCAAACACTTTCTCTTTTCCCTTCATTTTCACAGCTTCTTCTTTTTGGCAGGAAGCGTGTATTTGATTTTCAGTGAAATTTTCGACCAGCTGAACCTCATTTGGATTAACCCCATCCTCGCAGGAATCTTTGGTTTGATTTATTTCGTGTATCTCTTCTCTGCCTTGAAGCGCGTGTATGAGCAAAAAACGGGCAAAACGCTTTTAAAACTTCTCCTCCTCTTCCTCGTTTATGGAAGCGTGCTTTTTGCGAGTGTCCTACTCACTTACCTCGTCCTTCTTCAGCAAAGCTAAATCGATCGAAAAATGGTATTTTCGCTCCGAATCTTAAAATCATCTCCCTGTGAAAGTAGGCATCATTAGAGAAGGAAAAACACCGCCAGACAAACGGGTACCTTTAAGTCCAGAGCAATGTGCTTTGGTAAAAAAGCAGTACCCCAACATTGAACTGGTGGTTCAACCGAGTCCGATTCGAAAATTTCAAGACGATGAATATCGAGAAAACGGCATTGAGCTTCAGGAGGATTTGAGTGATTGTGATGTTCTGTTTGGCGTGAAGGAAGTCCCCTTGGACATGCTCATCCCCAATAAAACCTACTTCTTTTTTTCCCATACTTTCAAGCTTCAACCATACAACGCCAAACTGCTTCGTGCGATTTTGGATAAAAAAATCCGCTTGGTTGACTATGAAGTCATTAAAGACGAAAATGGAAAGCGATTGATTGGTTTCGGAAGGTATGCCGGAATTGTGGGATGTTACAACGGCATTCGAACGTATGGTCTCAAGCACCATTTGTACTCCTTAAAACCGGCCCATTTGTGCGACGACCGGGTGGAAATGGAAGCTGAATTGAACAAGGTGAAACTCCCTGCCAACACTAAATTGGTGCTTACGGGTTTTGGACGAGTGGGACATGGAGCGCGTGAAACACTTGCTAAATTGGGCATGCGAGAAGTGAGTAAAGAGGCTTTTCTTGAGGAAACATTTGATGAAGCCGTCTTCACCCATCTCAACACCGAAGATTACAACCGAAGAAAAAGCGATGGAGGCTTCGATAAGTCCGAATTCTACCGTGATCCATCTGGCTATGAATCGTGTTTTATGCCCTATGCGAGTGCGGCCGACATGTACATCCCTTGCCACTATTGGAGTGAGGGATCTCCATTCATTTTTACCCGTTCCGACATGAAAAAACAGGAATGGAAGATTTCTGTTGTGGCTGATATTTCCTGCGACATTGACGGTCCGGTAGCTTCCACCATTCGTCCGTCCACCATCGCAGACCCCATTTATGGATATGACCCAGCCACGGAATCTGAAGTGGATTTCCAACAAACAGATGCCATTGCGGTGATGGCCGTTGACAATCTTCCATGCGAGCTGCCCAAAGACGCCTCTGCGGATTTTGGAAATGAACTCATCAAACACGTTTTGCCTGCGCTGTTTGGGGACGATCCAACGGACATCATTGGACGAGCCTCCGAAACCAATTTGAATGGGGAATTGACGCCAAAGTTTGCCTACCTCCAGGAATATGCAGATTCCGCCAAGTAGCTTTTAGTTGTTTTGGGGGATAAATCGGTAAACAATTTTACCAGGACTCTTCTTCGGGGCACTGCTTTTGGCTGCGAATTTTGATTTCAGCGCACTGTTGATCGCTTCTTCGAGAAGACAATCATCAGGGGTGCTTTGGGCATCATCCACCGTCGCAGAAATCACATATCCAGATTGATCCACAACAATCAGCACTTCCACTTTACCACCGCCTTTACAGAGGTAGCCTGGAATATGGATATTGCTTGGATTTCTGCCCGGAACATCTGCCAAAGCCGTCACATTCCCATTGAATGATTTTCCAAAGTAATCGTAGTTGTCCAAAGGTTCAGCATTGGATTTTGGGTTTTGGGGATTGGAAGGGTCTGACGTTTGACCCTCTTCCTCTCTTTCTCTCTGGAGTCGTTCAAACTCTTCCCTTTCAAACTGTTTGAGGTCATCTTCCACATCGCGAGACAACTTCTCGTTGGGAACGGCATAGTTCGATCTTTCCTCACTAAGTTCCGAATTGGCATTCGCCATGAGATTGGCGATCTGTTCATTCACTCGATCTGCAATTTGATCTTCAAGCGAAACCTCTTCGGCCACCTCTTCAACTTCACCCAAAAAATCTACCTCGATGTAGCGTTCCTCGGCACCACCATAATCGATCTGCTGAAAAGAGAAATAAACCAAAGCCACGGCATGAACAAGCAGGGTAATGATAATCGCATACAGGATGATCTGCTTTTTCGACATGGAACAAAGATAAACAAGCTTTTTCCTTGGAGGGCGCTAGTCGATAAGAACTACACTTCCGCTACCATTATTGCTGATGGTACTGTTTTGTGGAGACCCCGAATGACGAATATCTCCGCTACCGCTTAAGGAAAGACTCATTTCATCTTTTGCGTAAACCGACAATGTTCCGCTTCCATCGTTGCTTGCATCCACGGAGTTTGCTTTTAAACTCAAGGTATTCACATCTCCACTTCCATCGAGATCGATCTCAAGGTCGTTGGCATCTCCGCTCAGTAGGATGTTTCCAGAACCGCTGTTGTCCACCTCCAAATCACTCGTTTTGATTTTACAGGAAAGGTCGCCACTCCCTTCGGAAACAATCTTAAAATCATCAGCCTTCAGCGCACCCAGCGTTTCCACACGGCCCGAGCCACTGTGAACGAGTTTTACGATGCCATTGGTGATGACCTCCACTTGAATTTCTTCCGTTGGGCGGATGCACTCACTCAGTTCTACCGTAAGTCGGTCCCCATTCACATCCGTCTTGATGAAGGGAAGAAGGTTTTCTTGAGCTTTCACGAGAATCTTATTTTGGTCTGTGAGTCCAGCTTGCCTCACCACAACATTTAATTCACAATCGATGTACAGCACATCGTACTCTTCCACCGATCTTCGTTCTTCCATGTTTTCTCCGGTTCCATCGATGCAGTCAGCGCAAGAAATAAAAGAGAGAGGGAGGATAAAAAGGAGGGCAATTTTGAAACGATTTGTCATGTTGGTACGTTTGTTGATTTAAGTTAATTGTGAATTTGAGTATTCAATCGACACTCAGTTTACTCAAAAAAAGTGTAATTTTAACTCAAACGAATTGAACAATATGAAAAAATTAATCCTTCTCTTTGGTTTAGTAGCCTTTTTCGCGACTGCTGCTAGTGCTCAAACAACAGCTGCCAAAGAAACAAAAGCGAAAACAGAAAAAGTAGCAAAGAAAGCAGACAAACAAACGGCGGAGACGAAAGAAAGCGCTAAGGAAGGTGCTGCTTGCTGTTCTAAGGACAAAGCCAAAGAAGGAGCCGCTTGTTGCTCTAAAGATAAAGCATCGAAAGATGGAGCTTCTTGTTCGAAAGATGGAAAGAAAAGCGGAGCTTGCTGTTCAAAAGATGGAGCAAAAGCAGAAGCAAAGCCTGCAGCAAAAGAAGCTGCTAGCGGAAAAGCTGCCGCACCTAAAAAGAAAAGCAGTGGAAAATCAGCCTCTTTGAAGAAAGGCTAATCCTCTCAAATAACATGAAAAAAAACCCTTGTTCCAGTTGGAGCAAGGGTTTTTTATTTAAGGTCATTTTCGTCAACTACTAAAAAGTGAAATGCTTTTCTACCATTTCGGCCACCTGCTCCCCAATTGCCAGTGAAGCAGTTGCTGCGGGCGAAGGTGCGTTCAAAACATGAATGCTGTGATCGGTGTATTCAATCCGAAAATCATCCCTTGTATCTCCATCTTGCCTCAGCAATAAGGCACGAACACCCGCTCTACCCGGACGAATATCTTCCATCGTGAGTGAAGGAATCATTCTCTGGAGTGTTGAAAGAAAGAGTCGTTTAGAGAAAGCCCTTCTGTACTCGTTGATTCCAAAGGACATGTTTTTCATGAAAAGTTTCCATGTTCCTGGATAGCTCAAGGCATCCATGGTGTCTTTCAAATCGAAGTCGGTTTTCCCGTAGCCTTCTCTTTTGAATGTAAACACCGCATTTGGTCCGCACTCGATTTCACCATCCGTCATTCTTGTGAAATGGACTCCTAAGAAGGGAAAATCTGGATTTGGAACAGGATAGATCAGGTGTTTCACTTTATGTTTTCCTTGATCGGTGAGTTCGTAGTAATCTCCACGGAAGCCTACAACCTTTTCTTTCAAAGCCACGCCATCTTTTCGAGCTAGGCGATCTGCTTGCAGTCCTCCACAAAACACCAACACTTTCGCTCGATATTTATTCTTGTTGGTGATGACGATGGCTCCGTCTTGAAGTTTCTCAAAACTTTGAGCCTCTTCATTCAAATGCACTGCGCTTTGAGATTGCTTTGCAATGGCCAGTTCTGCCATCTTATTGGTTGCTCCGCGATAATCTATGATTCCCGTACATCCCACGTGTAATCCATCAATCGCCTCCACGTGCGGTTCTATCTCGCGAATCTCGTCGGCCGTAATTCTGGAAAGGCCTTCAATTTCATTTTCAATTCCCGTTTGATGAATCTTCTCCAAATTGGGCAGTTCTTTTTTATCGGTCGCTACAACTACTTTACCGCATACATCGTGTGCAATTCCGTATTTCTGGGCAAATTTCACCAATTCTCTTCGTCCTTTGATGCAATTCACCGCCTTCAAACTACCCGGTTTGTAATAGAGTCCGGAATGAATCACACCAGAATTATTTCCAGTTTGGTGGTTGGCTAATTCTTCTTCTTTTTCTAGGAGAAGGATGCTTTTATTTGGGTGACGTTCTTGAAGTTTGAACAGCGTTGCCGCGCCAACAATACCTCCGCCAATGATGATAATATCAAATTGTTGTTCCACAAGAAATCTTTTGAAAGTACAAAGGTAGTACAAAGCAGTTGTATGGCTGCTTGTTTCAGCTTACCTTTCCCTCCATGTTATCGAAAACCAACGAAAAGGTCAAAAAGGCCTGGGCTTTTTACGACTGGGCGAACAGTGTCTATCCCTTGGTCATCAGCACGGCCATCTTTCCCATGTTCTATGAAGCCGTGACAGGAGCTGAAAACAATCCTTCTGGCACTGATCATGTACTTTTCTGGGGAATGGACTTTGTGAATACCGAGTTGTATTCATACGTAATCGCGGCCTCTTTTCTTTTTGTCATCCTCCTCTCGCCTCCTTTATCGGGAATTGCGGATGCCGGAGGAAAAAAGAAATTTTTCTTGAGTTTATTCTGTTATTTGGGTGCTTTTGCCTGTGCGAGTTTATATTTTTTCGATCCCGAACATCTAGAATGGAGCATGCTTCCTGTGATGATTGCAAGTTTGGGGTATTGGGGGAGCATCGTTTTTTACAATGCCTTTCTTCCGGAAATAGCACCTCCTGAGGAACACGATCGACTCAGTGCCCGGGGATTCTCAATGGGTTACATCGGTAGTGTTTTGCTCTTGACGATAAATCTTGGAATGATCCTCGGCTTTGAAAACGGAACCGATTATATTCCGTGGTGTTTTGTGATGGTGGCCATTTGGTGGGCTGGTTTTGCACAAGTTACGCTGAGAAAGCTTCCCGACAATCCCTATGCGAAAAAAATCGAAGGCTCAGCTTGGAAGGCAGGGTTCAGGGAAGTTCGAAAAGTGTTTCATCAAGTTCTTCAAACACGGAGATTATTGCGTTACCTCATCGCCTTTTTTGTCTTCAGCATGGCCGTACAAACCATCATGTTGATGGCCCAGTTTTTCGGGATGAAGGAGATTCATCAAGTCATTGACGGCGTTGAAAAAACGGGCTTAACTTCTGCACAATTCATCATTGCCATCCTTCTAATTCAGGTGATCGCAATTCCTGGGGCCTTTCTTTTTTCTCGTGTTTCGGAAAAATGGGGAAACATATTCACTTTAAAAATTGCTCTTTCCTTGTGGATTGGCGTTTGTATTTTCGCTTATGCCGTGGTGGATACTCCAAGTGAGTTCTACATTGCTGCGGGGTGGATTGGATTTATTATGGGTGGAACACAATCGCTCGGACGATCAACATACTCGAAGTTTCTTCCCGATACGCAAGATCACGCTTCGTTTTTCAGTTTTTATGATATTCTAGAAAAAGCGGGAATTGTGATTGGGATGATCAGTTTTGGTGCCTTGGAGGGGATGAGTGACAACATGCGTACCCCCATTCTTGCACTCGTACTTTTCTTTGGTGTGGGGATGATCCTTCTTTTCTTTGTTCCCAACCAAGAACGGAGATTAACAACGGAAGCATGAATCCCTTTTTTAGGGCGTTTCCACTTTCATGAAAAGGCTTTCAAGGATGGCGAATTCCACCCTTCGATTTCGCGCTCGAGCTTCAGCAGTGTTCAATTTTTCGGCAGGAACTGCGCTTCCGTGGTAGCGGATATGGAGTCGATTGGGATCTACCCCCTTTTCTTTAAGGTATTTCACCACTGCAATGGCCCTGTTCTTTGAAAGTTCAACATTATAGCCTTCTCTTCCCATCACATCTGCGTGTCCGTTTACCTCAACAAACATGAACGCATGGTTTCGAAGTTGGTAGGCGGCATCATCGAGAACGAGTCTCCCTTCTTCGGTGAGGGTACTGTCGTCAAACTCAAAATAAACCACTTTATTTTCGATGGTTTTGAAAGCCGAGAGTTGAACCGGAGGATCGGTGAGTTCTGCTTTTATGAGGTCGTTTTGACAACTGCAATCGCTCCGCTTATTCACCGGTTTCACTACCACATCGTCAACGTACAAATAGGCCCAAGTGGATGCAGACATTTCGGCGTTGGCCTTGGTTCTTTTGATTAAGTAATGAATTCCGTCCGACTTAAAACTACCAATAGTAATGTACCTCTCCCCGCCTTCTGCCCGAAATGTATCTGATATTTTCACCCATTGATTTTGATCGTCAAGCATGTGAAGGTTGGGGTTTTGCACTTGGGGTCGGACTTCAAAAAGGGTTTTTCGATTGGATTGTAGAGGAGATTTGCTGAAATGCGCTCCAAATCCATCGCTCACATAAGCCGATTTATCTCCACTACTCACCCAGAACTCAACACAAATCAATTCTCCTTTGGTTAATGGTCGGATTAACTTTTGCTGCAGGTATTCTCGGTAATTTCTTTGAGAATCGGCATAAGTGACGAGTCCGGCATACGCATCACCGTCAAGTGCTTCTTGTTCTCCGAAGGTATTGTTGGGCACCCCAGCGAGGTCGCTACAACGGTTAAAATAATCGGGAGTAGCGGTATTGGGTTGGGTCCAGTGGTTCAGGATTCGCAGCTTTTGTTGGTTGAAGTTGGACGGACAGTAGGCCTTTTCTTCGAAGCTTCCATTTTTGATCAAGTTTTGGGCTTGGATCGATTTGTAGGGAAAATGCGACAGGAAGATAGTCGCCATAATTACGATAAACACTTTTTTCATAAGCCTTGCAGTGTTGCAATAACGTCAAAATAAGGCAAATAATACGCCAAAGGCGGCTTTTCAGAGGGAGAAGGAGAGCGGAGTGCGGTATTATTTCTCCCCAAAATCATT
>CAZYPV010000101.1:0-8775 GCA_964649515.1 uncultured Comamonadaceae bacterium
AGCTTTGTCAATGGCGCTCAAGGCTTTGATCAACGGCATTTTGTAGTCGAGTGCAAAACCAGTATAAGAGATGAAAATGGTTGGAATACAAAGGGTTTCATCAATAACGAAGGCTGCTGAAGAGGGGTCCCAGATGGTGTATCCTCTTGCCTCAAAGGTATTTCTGATACCACCATTGGGGAAGGATGATGCATCGGGCTCTTGCTGAACGAGCAAAGATCCGTCAAATTTCTCAATGGCTCTTCCATCTCCTGTTGGGGTCATGAAGGAGTCGTGTTTCTCAGCGGTTGACCCGGTAAGAGGTTGGAACCAGTGCGTGTAGTGGGTAGCTCCTCGAGAGATGGCCCAATCTTTCATCGCAGTTGCCACTTGATTGGCCACTTTTCGGTCAATGGGTGTACCGAAAGTGATGGCTGCCATTACGCCGTCATACGCCTCGTCAGTGAGGTATTCACGCATGATGTTCTGGTTGAAGACGTTTTGTCCGTAAAACTCAGAAATCTTCGCTGCTGGTTTAGCTTGACGGAGCGGTTTGCGGTGAAATACATCCTCCAAAGCTTTGGATCTAAATGTTGGCATGGTTCCTATTTTTTAATTTTTGACAAAGATAATCTAAAAATTAGGGGGTCAATTCAGAAAAACACACTTTTTCACGAAAACACCCCCTATTTTTTTCAACCGAAAACAGAGATATTCACTTTTTGAGCAAAAAACTCAATGAAATCAAGGGTTTTTCATTTTGCCAAGCCTTCCTATTTCACCTCTCCCACTCATTTTCAGTTCGATGCACTGCTTAATGGAGGGGTACAATCATGGTTTTGCCGCAGTTTTTGGACAAAAAAAAGTCCAGAACGGGCTGTCCTGGACTTTTCTCGTTTCCTTTCGTTGTTCTATTGCACAATGAATCTCCTTGTGATGCGCTCTCCATTTTCGAGGAGAATTTGCACGAAGTAAATCCCCGGGGCTTCGTCAAGTTCGATTTTAATGAGCTCTCCCGCGCGCAATCGCATTTCCTTTTTGATCAAATCTCGACCGCTCAGCCCGTTAACGACGTACGTCAAACCACCGGTGTAATCTTTGATGTCGATAAACATGTTGCCATCGCTTGGGTTGGGGAAGAGATTCACTTCTCTGCTTTCCTCAATAACTTCATCAACCCCTACCAAATCGGTTTGAAAATTGAAATAATGCACAATTTCTTTCCCAAAGTCGCGCTCAAAGTTGATGAAATTACTCCCAGCTACTTTTTTCATTCTACAGGTTCCTGAACCGTCGTTGTTCGCAAAAAACTGAAGTCCGTCATCATCAAAATCCTTCAAGTGGAACTTATAACAACCCGCGTTGAGCTGGATGGTATCGCGGTAATTGTGATTGGGCAAATCGAAATCATTGCGCAGATAAACCAATTCGTCGTTCATGTTTCGAATGCTGACTTCTGTTTCCCAATAAGCGTTGTTGGTTTTGGTCCAGATCACCACTTCATTGTTGTCGTCCTCCCCTGTTCCATAAGTATAGGTTGGCGGACGATGAAAATGGCTGGTAGCGACATTGTTGCTCGGGTTCTGATCCACACCTCCATTGGGGTTGGTCAAACTCACTTCAAACAAAAGAAGGTCTTCATCTGACCCCTGCCAGAAATTTGGGTTCAAGGTTTGGAGTTCCACTTCGGCACTTTCAAGGAAGCCTAAATTCCCGGTCCACTCCATGCTTTCCATGTTTCCGTTAATGCCGTAAGTAATGGTGGCTGAAGTAAGTTCGCTCGACCCGTTGTTTCTGATCAAAATCTTGGGCTTGTTGCAAATGGGGTTCATTCGGGATTTGACTTTCCAATCGGAGGGAGACAGTACGTCCGAAATTTCTGCATCCAATTGGAAGTTGGGATCTCCGTAGGCAATGAGCTGACCCTCGAAGCGGTAGTTTCCGTCGGGATCGTACTCAATGTTGTAATCTACGGTAAATTCATCCATTCCTTGAACGAGTGGTGTAAGTTCGAAGTCTTGAGTGGTTACCTTGTCTCCCGGACACCATCCTGCACGATCATAAATCCACGTGCCTCCTTGAGGATAGAGCGGATTGTCTGCACATTCCTGCATGATTTGCCACGACCACTGTGTTTGTCCGTTCACATCAACGCTGTGGATGTTGTTGCAGAACTCCGCACAATTGTTCCCCGTTCCGAAACCGTGCCCCGAAGCCCTTGTTTTGAGTCGGAAGGTCGTTTCTCCTTCTTGCACTTCCACAAGCTGTTCTCCCACCGTTTCTTCGAAAGTATTCAAGTTGTGCATTCCCACCCAAAGTGGATCTACGCGCTTCACATCTCTTGGAGGAGTTCCTTCGATGAACATGAATTTCATGTCCAAGAGCTCTTGCCAGTTTCCGCATTCCAACTCCACGGAATCGCGCAGCAAGGGAGCATAATCCGTCACATCAAACACCCAAGTCCAGCCTTCTTCGAGGTCCAGATTGATTCCGTATGGTGTAATGAATCTTCCGAGCTCATAGCGATCAACCACCTCAAAAGGTGCCGAAAAGTAGTTCAGGGTTTGGTTGGTGATGGTTTCTTCGGCTTCGTTTACTGCAGTAGAATCGATGGCCACTCCATTGGCATCAAAAACATAGGTATATCCATTCTCCCAGTGGTAGGCCACATCGCTCAACAAAACATCGTTTCCATTCACTTCCCATGAACTCAAAACCATGGGGGCGATGGGTTCTTCCAAAAGCACGCTTCCACTTTCGTATTGTGCTGCCTCATTCATGGAATAAATGCGAAGACTGGGGCGAGCATCAATGCTTCTTGGATTGAGAAACAACTCGCGATGTTGATGACGAATTCTGTTTGGCGAGCCGTGTGTTTGGGCATGACGTGCATGGCCACTTTGGTCAAGCACCGCTTCCGTATTCTCTTCATTGAAATTGTAAAACACCTCCAATTGGTCGTAGTTGGGGTGTTCATTGGTGGGATCGAAGTACATCCATTCCGCGATGGTGTTTTGATCGAGCTCGGTACTCCAAACCTGAAAATGGTCCAGGTCTCCTCGGTAAAAATTGGACCAACCTGTAGCCGCTCCTAGTGAAAAGCGCACAATTTCATCGAAAGGATTGTCCTTCCCCGTTCCCGAATGCCACAATTCGCCATTGAGATAAATGTTCATTGTTCCTTCTGTGACATTTTTGGTGAAAGCCCAGTGGTTCCACTTCCCTTCGTAATCGATGGTGGCTGCTTCTTGATCGATTCGGTCATATCCTCCATCAAAGCCTGCATCCCAATACACTCGTCCGTTTCCCCATGGAAGATGGCTGTTGAGCTGACGATTGTTTCCCGCATCAACCCCCTCAAAAATGGTGCTGTTTACAGGTTGAACCTCATCACCTCTCAACCAGAAAGAAATGGTGATCTCATCTTCAAGGTCCTCAAAAACCGAAGTTGGCACTTTTACCTCATCAACATTATTGAAGCGGATAAATCGATCGTCGCCAGAAAACACCAAACTGCTACCCTGACTCCCTGAGAGATTTGTTTCATCCGATGTGGGAGCACTGAGATAGCTGAAATCGACCAAAAGATCTTGCCCTTGCTCCCAAGTAACATCGTCACCCAAACCAATGGGCACCCAACCTTCAAAATCCAAAACATTGGAAAGCGCATAGACATCGGTCAAATCACTCTCATCGAACACATTCCCGGCTTCCAAGTCTTCAGCCAACTTGTATCGCACTTCCAAAACATCGAATTCCGACTCAGAATTATAGAAAAACGCGAGTTGATTGAGATCAAAAGTCCCTCCTCCTGTGGCAGCTTCAATTTCTTCGCTTGTAAACAGGACCTGAGTTCTTCCATGTGCCTCCGTGCTGTTCAAAAGCTCGGTGTTGTAGTCCAGTTCATACAGTTCCCCAAGACTGGCCTCCGCCTCAAAAGTATCGGGTTCCCAATCAACAAAATTGGGGTAAACGAATTGAAAAGTTTCATATTCCCGCTCATTGAACAAGGGAGTTGAAATCAAATTAGCCGTTTCAAAATCTGCATTATCCAAGCGATACAAGGGGTGTGTTAAGGCATTGGAATCCAGAACCCCGGTGTGATCAAAGAGGTAGTTGTAGGTCAGGTAATCCCACTCTCCACATGGAAAACCGAGGTTACCTGCCGTTCCGTCCTCAAAACACTTGAGGGTGTAGTACATGAGAATTTTCTGGTAGGATTGATCTGCCGAGGGGAATTCAAACCACCTTCTGCCCGGACTATCATAGGCTTGGTCTGGGTTGTTTTGTTCTTCAAAAGTATAGGTTTGAACCACCAAGGTATCCCCCGGATCAGCAAAGGAAGAAAAGCTCAAAGCCATAAAACTGAGCGCAAGAAGTGCTTTTTGGATCATACGACAAGTGGGTTAAGATATTTGGGTTAAGGTTTTCGTTCCCAAGTTACACCAAACATGTCCACTCATAAAACCCTCGGCAAACAAGCTTCATCAAAATGGGATTTCCAAGAATTCAAAAAATGGTCAACCCAAATCTGTATTTCGTCATAAAGAAAGGCCTAATTCACACCTTCACTCCCCTTGATTTTAGGGCTTTTGAGAAATAGATGGAATAGATAATGAACGAGAAAAGTACCGCGTATTCGAGACCAATAAGCACGTAATTTTCTTGGAATCCTCCCTGAGCATAATGACTGTACGAGAACACCGCCAAAAAAGACCATAAAAAAGCATACCTCCAAGGCGTAAATGAGCTGAAAAACACCAAAGACACTAAGTACCAAGGATGAACGGTGGTGGTGAAGAGCAAATAAACCGTATAAATGAGTACTGTTTTTTTGGGAAAGGTGAAGGTTGACCTCAGTGAAATCCACAGAATGATGAGAAGGGAAATGACCGACAAAACGGGACCTAACAATGCAATTGGTGGGTGGTATCCTAAAAACAAACTCCCCACCCATCGGCAGAGGTAATAAATGCTTGCGTTGAACTCAAATTTTTGAAAATACAAATCCAAACTGCTTCCCCAATTGGTGAAAAGGGCCTGACTCATGAACGGCAAGAAAAGTAAACCCAAGCCCGCGAGCACTGCTCCAAAATAGGCGGGCGTTCTTTTCTTCAAAATAGGAATGAGCGCGGGCAGCAGCATGAGCGGCAATAACTTCGTTCCCACGGCCAAAGCAAAAAGAACCGCACTTCCGCCCCACCGGCCTTGAATGAACAAAAGAAGAGCTGCGGCGAGAAATAAGAGCACCATCCCCTCAAAGTGCAAATTCCCCGAGAGTTCAACAATCACCAGCGGGTTGAGGGCATACCAGAAAAGATCAGTCTTTGGTCGTTGCAACGAGGACAATATCCGCGCAAGCAAAAACAAAAGCGCCGCTTCACCCAAAAGAATGATTAAACGCAAATACAGGAGTTCCAAAGCAACATTTCCATTCCCCAAAAAAGCCGCCACAGCAAAGCAACATTGATTTACGGGTGGATAGATGGTGTAATAATTTTTTGAATTGAGCCCTTCGTAGAGATCGGCCTTCAGCTTTTGAGCAAAGGGATCGTCCTTCGCTTGCACATATTCCTCTGGAAGAATGAGGTAGGGATTTTCACCGTGAATGAGCACTCTTCCATCCCAAATGAATCGGTAAAAATCATCCGACAAAGAAGGTCCGCTCGCCACAAAAACCAAACGCATAGCCAGCGCAATCCAAATCCAAGATTTCCAAGGGATGCTGGACCTGTTCTTCGCCAAGAGAAAATAGCCAAGAAACAAAAAAGCAAAGGTGGAAATGAGCATCCACGATTCATCTCGATGCACTTCGTAGGCCAAAAAATAAAAGCCCAAACACATGCCCAAGAGAATGAGGACGGTTTTCACTAGTGGGGCTTTCATGAATTTCCTCTAGCGTGTTTCACCGAGTAAAAGAAGACGAAGCCAAAGCCAAGGGTCAACATCAAGTGAAAGGGAATCATCCCAAAATCATCCACAACAAAAGCGAGAACGAGTCCGGATGCAAAATAAAGGGTGAGCAGCGCCTCCACGGCGGTCAAGGGCGATAATTTGACCACTCGGTATTTTTTATCGAGCCATGTTCCTTTCTTCTTATTGAGTGCAAATTTTGGGGTGCGGACAAAAGGGGTTTTCTTACCAATGTAACCTTCAAACACCGCGATGGAATTGTGCAGAGAAAGTCCCATCGATACACTCAAGAACATGGGAAAATCACGCAGGAAGTATTTGAGTTTACCTTTTCTTTGGCTTTGCGCCGACCAATAGAAGTAGCCCAAAATCAGGAAGCTGAGAAGGAAAATGCTCGCCAAATTGAAGAGCAAGTCAAAACGGTTGGAATTCGATTTGATCACCAGCATGGGCAAGCTCAAAACGGCTGTTGAAAGCACGCAAATGAAGATGAAACTATTGAGCAGGTGAAACACCGCATGCACTTTTGTTCCCAATCCCAAACCTCTTTTCTTCAGCACTTTTGGCAGGTTCTTCACAGCGCATTCTGCCGCACCTTTGGTCCAACGGAATTGCTGACTTTTCAATGCATTCATCTCTGCCGGCAACTCTGCAGGAGCTCCTACGTTTTCGAGGTAAACAAACTGCCAGCCCTTCAATTGTGCACGGTAAGACAAATCGAGGTCTTCGGTAATGGTGTCTGACTGCCACCCACCCGCATCTTCGATACAGCTCTTGCGCCACACACCCGCGGTTCCGTTGAAGTTGATGAAGTGTCCGCCTTCATTCCTCCCCACCTGTTCCACCGTAAAATGGGCATCCAAGCCAAAAGCTTGAAGGCGGGTGAGGGCTGAAAAATCTTGGTTCAGGTGCTCCCACTTGGCCTGAACTACGCCCACACGATCGTCTTTCAAAAAATGAGGAATCGTTTGGCGGAGAAAATCGGGGTTGGGAATAAAATCGGCATCAAAAATGGCCGTGAACTCCCCTTGGGTGTGCTTCAATCCGTAAGCCAAAGCACCTGCCTTGTAGCCCACTCTTTCGGGTCTACGCACGTGTTCAATGGGAAAACCTTGTGCTTGGAGCTGGGCTATTTTAGCCGCCGCGATCTCCACACTTTCATCGTTTCCATCATCGAGCAACTGCACCTCCAAAAGGTCTCGGGGATAGTCCAAGGCAACAACTGCATCAATCAGTCGCTCCACCACATACAGCTCATTAAACACGGGCAGCTGCACGGTTACCATCGGCCATGCATCGTCTGCAACTGAAGGAGTGGATAGCCTTTCACCCTTTCTACGCTTATTGTAGCGCATGGCGAGGCTCAACTGAATCAAGCTGTAGCAAAAGATGAAGGTTAAGAACACCCCATAAACGATGATGAGTGTTAGTTCCATTAGCTGTATTTAAGAATTGTGCCGATGATTTTATATCCCGCCAAGATAGTACCTTTTATCGTTCCGGAGACTTTCGAAACTCCTATGCGCTTTTTGTAATCCACAGCTACTTCCTTGAATTTCAAACCTTTCTTTGCGGCTTTCACCTGCATTTCCACGGTCCAGCCGTAGGTTTGATCTTTCATTTCGATAGCATTAAGTGCCTTTGTGGTGATGGCTCTGAAAGGCCCCAAATCGGTAAACTTCACTCCGTAGAGACCCCTCATCATACTAGTTGCCAGCCAGTTTCCAAAGATTTGTTGGGGCATCATTGCTCCTTTTTCTCGTTCACCAATGGCTCTGGAACCAATCACCATGTCCATTCCTTCGTGGATGATGGGTGCAATGAGGAGGAGAAGTTGTTCAGGGTAATCGCTGTAATCACCGTCCAGAAATACAATAATATCCGGAGGAAGGGCCTTGTTGTTCAAATGAGCAATCCCCTTTAAGCATGCTGCACCATAACCTTGTTTTCGTTCAAGCAGTACCGTTGCTCCTGCCGCTTCGGCTACTTTTGATGTTTGATCGGTACTGTTGTTATCCACCACCACCACTTCTCGCACTTGCGCGGGCAAATCTGCAATCACCTTGGCAATGCTTTGTTCTTCGTTCCAAGCGGGTATGATAACATCAATGAGCATGGGGGCAAATGTACGGCTTTCAATTCTCCATGAACATCACGAAAGTGGACGATTTCATTACAAAAATATCACAGCGCTTTGTATCTTTCTCTCATGCGAAACACCCTCTACTCCTTTTTATCTGTTTTTTTCGGGCTGATGCTTTTTACGGCTTGTGACGAAGTTGACCCCGAAAAGCCAAAAGTTCGTTTTGAAAAACCCTTCGATCAACGCCGAGTGAACTTGAAGCGGGTTTTGCATGAACGTTTTCAATTCGAAGGCGACTCCAACATCTACCGCGTTGATTATGAACGCCGAAACAAAATGAACCACCTCATCCGGGTCAACACGGGAGATACCGTTCTTCGGGGATATGTGAGCAACAACGATGATCTGTGGGTGGTTTCAGAACCTTTGGATTCGCTTGGATTTCTTCTGTGGTCTTTCAGAACGGAAGACGACCTCGTTTACGCTTGGGGATCAAAATTGGAGCAGCACCATGCACTGAGCAGCGCTTATACAGCAGAAGGTGTTTTGGACATTGAAACGGGCGCTCTACTTGTGCCCACCAAGGAAGAAGAAATCCTTGCAAGGCTCAGAAAAGAACTGCTGCCCAAGTATCAAGAAGGCATTCGCTTTGAACGACTCAGTAGGGCCGACGTTCGTGAAGCCCTGGAAAATGATTTTGACAAGGATAGCGACGAAGCAATTGATGAAGAACAGGAAATGGGAGTTCAAGATGCCCCTGCTCAAGTGCAAAGTGCCATTGTCAACGTTTACCCTCAGCC
>CAZYPV010000102.1:0-1451 GCA_964649515.1 uncultured Comamonadaceae bacterium
GCCATGCGAAGTGCATTGTAGGCATTCACCACACCTCCCGTTTTGCTCAATTTTTTGAATCGTTTCTTCTTTTTACCGCCAGGTACAATCACCTTTTCTTTTCGGTAATCAGCATAAGAATTGACAATAATCTCTTTCACGTCCTTTGCGCTCAACTCGGGGTAATACGACATGATGAGCGCCGCTAAACCAGACACCACCGGCGCCGCCATACTGGTTCCGCTGTTTTCTTCATATTCATCGTTTGGAACCGTGCTGTAGATGTCCACCCCGGGAGCAAAAACATCTACCGAACGTCTGCCATAATTCGAAAAGCTTGCGGGCAATTCCGATCCTGCTGTCCAATTCGAAGCCCCCACCTCAATCCATGTAGTGCAAGCTTCACGGGTTTCTTCGTTGACTGGGTTTGGGAAATTATTGCTAACGTCTGTATTCTTACTACTGTTTCCCGCCGCATGAACCATCAGCACCCCTTTTTCTTCAGCATAGGCTACGGCTTCATCCACCAAGTTTTTGTCTGGAGAATAACTCTTACCAAAACTCATGTTGATCACTTTCGCACCATTATCCACCGCATAACGAATGGCATTGGCCACGTCTTTATCGCGCTCATCACCGTTGGGAACTGCTCTTAAGACCATAATTCGAGCATGATCAGCAATACCCATCATTCCCAAATCGTTGTTCCGGTTGCCTGCGATGATTCCGGCTACGTGCGTTCCGTGATCTGCCGCTGGACCTTCGTAGTGGTTATTGCCATAGAAACGTTCTGACTTGTCTTCATAGTTATCACCAACAATCGAACGCGAATCAAAATCGAGGTTATACATGTAGTCCAACTGTTCATCAAAATGCTTCAGGCCATCTTTCAAATCATCTTTCAAGTTGTTCTCTAAACCCAAGACGCTCAACTCTTTCATCGCTTCAAAACGCTCATCGCCCTCCGGCAAAGCGGCAATGTTCTCCACAGTAAACGCCTTGTTTCCCAAAACTTCTTTCACCGCCTTTACCGACATGTCATAGAACCTGAGGATGTTTTGGTACTCCGTTTTTGAGTCCTCCGCCGCTTTTACCCTTTGTTCGTATTGGGTTTTGAAGGAAAGGTATTGTGCAAAATCCTCTTTTTCATCGCTTCGAATATCCTCTTTTGATTTGCCTTTGAAGCGTTTTCTTAGGTTGATGTAAATTCTTGTGAATTCCAAGTTATCGAACTCCACATCTCCCTCTTTTCCTCCGATAAAATTCCAACCGTGAACATCATCGACATACCCGTTTTTATCGTCATCAATACCATTGTTTGGAATCTCGTCTTCGTTCACCCAGATGCAATCCTTCAAATCTTCGTGCTCCACATCAACCCCAGAATCGATCACCGCTACAACGACGGTTTGTCCTTTTTTACCTTGGAGCAGCCCTTCATAAGCGCGTTCAAGACTAATTCCTGGATAACG
>CAZYPV010000102.1:1461-8570 GCA_964649515.1 uncultured Comamonadaceae bacterium
GATCGATGTTTTTATCCAAATTCATCCAATGGATGTTGGGCTCCGTTTCTTGTGCAAAAGAGAAAGAACTTACCAAAGCCAAGAAGCCAACAAAAAGAAAACGGGAAACGAAATTATTCATAACTCAAAATTAAGGATGTTCTCTCAGAAACAAGATTCACACCAAAAAAAAGTCCCTGAATTCACAGGGACTCCTCTTAACTAACAACTAAACTTAACCTTCGAGGCCTCGATACGCTCATATCGAAACCTTAACGGTTGAGATCTCTCTCAAGACAAAGATAGACAGACTTGGTAACAGAACTATCACAATTCTGAATAAGTTGGAATGAAAGAGGCACTTTAGGAATCAAAGGCACTTATCGAAGGGAAAGTGGATTGAGAAAGGCTAAAGTATCGTGATAAAATCGTTATTTGCTTGTTGTTGTTTTGTTTGAGCTAAAAGGACATTATGAAAGAAGTAATCATCATTGAAGATGAAAAAGACATTGCGGAATTAATCGAACTCCATTTGGAAGATCTCGACTGCAAAGTGAAGATGTTTCACAACGGACAAGAAGGCCATGACTATGCTCAAACGCACCCTTTTGACTTGATGATATTGGACATTAACCTTCCGGGAATGAATGGCATTGATGTGTGTAGAAATCTTCGGGCTGAAAAAGTGAACAGTCCGATTCTCATGCTCACCGCCCGATCGGAAGAAATTGATAAAGTTTTGGGCTTGGAAACCGGAGCAGATGATTACCTCACCAAACCCTTCAGTATTCGAGAACTTTTAGCAAGGGTGAAAGCCAACCTTCGCAGGGTTGAAATCGACACTAAAAGCGACGAAGAAGAAAGCAGCATCCAATACAAATCCCTTGTTTTGGACAAGAAGAAACGAAAAGTAAGCTTGAACGACCAGCGTATTGAATTGACGCCCAAGGAATTTGACCTGCTTTATCTTTTGGCCGCCAACCCTGGGGTGACCTATGATCGTAAAGACCTTTTGAACCTGGTTTGGAGCTATGATTTTGAAGGATATGAGCACACCGTGAATTCCCACATCAACCGTTTGCGTGCAAAAATTGAAAAAGATCCCACAAAACCTGAATATGTGCTCACCACTTGGGGCGTAGGATACCGATTTAACGATCAATCATGAACGCCAAGAAAGCTTATCGCAGAGTTATCCTTCTCGCGCTCACTTTTTTCGTGATGGCCTCGCTCATCTTGGGGTTCAATCTTTACTTCACCCAAATTGAAATCTACCAAGAAAAAGAACTTGCCCGATTGAGCGGAATTGTGAACACCTTGGCCCCACAAATTGATGGAGACCTCCATTCCCAACTTGTGGAAGACTACGGTTTTGATGAAATCTCAGACAATCAAACCGACAGTGCATACTTCCAAATCCACAAGCAGCTCAGTGCTACCGCAAGTACGAACCAGCTCAAAAGCACCCTTTACACCATGATTTACAGCCAAGCCATGGAAAAGTTTTGCTTCGGGGTAGCCAGTTCTGAACAGCCCTTTTGGAAACACCCCTACCGCGACTACCCAGCCGAATTGCTCAGTAAATATGAAGTTGGAGGTGTTATTGAACCCTATCAAGACACCAACGGTTATTGGCTGAGTGCTTTTGCCCCAGTGCTCAACACGAACGGTGATGTGGTGGCTGTTTTGCAAGCCGATGAACGCTTTGATGACTTCATTATGGAAGCGAAAAAAGCCGTTTGGAAAAACATTCTGGTGATGATGCTCATCGTTGGTGGACTCACAGGCCTCTTGCTTTTGGTGGTGAACCGACTCGTGAAGCAACAGCACAAAATCGACCAACAAAGGGAGGAAATCATTCATTTTAGAAGAGAATTGATTGCTAATGTGAGTCATGACCTTCGCACCCCGTTGGCCAGTATTCAAGGATATTTGGAAACCGTGCTGTTAAAAAGAGACCAGTTGGACGACGCGCGCATCAACAAGTACCTTCAAACCAGTCTTCGCAACGCCGGACAACTCAGCTCACTCATCGAAGAACTCTTCGAATTGAGCAAACTCGAATCCAAAGAGCGCAAACTACGATTGGAACCCTTTTCCTTGGAAGAACTCGTGCACGACATTGTGAGCAGTCATCGCATCATTGCCGCCGAAAAAAATGTCGAAATCCGCATGGAACCTCCATCGTCTTTACCCCAAGCCGTGGGCGACATCGCACTTATCGACCGTGTAATAGTGAACCTTTTGAGCAATGCCATCAAATTCAGCGAATCTGGCGGAGTTGTTTCCCTCGCTTTGGGTGAAAAAAAGGGAAAAGTTCGCTTTGAAATAGAAGATCAAGGTCGCGGAATATCGGAAGAAGACCTCGTTCACGTCTTTGATCGCTTTCATAAATCGAATGTTGGGAATAAACAAGGAAGTGGTCTTGGACTCGCCATCGTGAAAAATGCTTTGGAGTTGCATCAGAGTGAATTTGAGATCAAAAGCACCCTTGGAAAAGGCACACGCTTTTACTTCACTTTGGATTGTTATAAATACCCTGAAACCGCTTAAGCGGAGTGCTTGCTTTCTCTTATCTTGCTGAACAAATCTGTAAGCATGAAACTTAAAAGTGACCTCGAAATCGCTCAGGAAAATACCATGTCGCACATTCGCGATGTGGCCTCTAAACTCAACATTGACGAAGATCATTTGGAAATGTTTGGGAAGTACAAGAGCAAACTTCCTTTGGAACTTATTGACGATAATAAGGTAGCGAAGAGCAATCTCATTCTCGTATCTGCCATCACTCCTACCCCAGCCGGAGAGGGAAAAACCACCACCTCCATTGGCCTGAATGAAGGACTCAATCGCCTCAATAAGAAATCAGTTGTGGTTTTAAGAGAACCCTCCTTGGGGCCGGTATTCGGAATTAAAGGGGGAGCAGCGGGAGGTGGATATTCGCAAGTTGTACCCATGGAAGACATCAACCTGCATTTTACAGGAGATTTTGCCGCCATTGAAAAAGCCAACAATCTACTTTCTGCTTTGATTGACAACAACATGCAAAGCCGATCGAAGTCTTTGGGCTTGGACCCTAGAAAGATTTACTGGAAAAGAGTGATGGACATGAACGATCGTTCGTTGCGCAACATCACCATCGGTTTGGGCGGTGTAGGGAACGGAATGCCTCGTCAGGACGGATTCAACATCACCCCAGCTTCTGAAGTGATGGCCATTCTTTGCATGAGTAAAAACATCAGCGATCTCAAAGAAAAATTGGGCAACATCTTCGTGGGTTACACCATTGATCGGAAGCCAGTATTTGCCCGAGACCTTAAAGCTGAAGGAGCTATGGCCCTGCTTTTAAAAGACGCCATCAAACCCAACCTCGTTCAAACTCTGGAAGGGAATCCAGCCATCATTCATGGAGGTCCGTTTGCCAACATCGCGCAAGGAACAAACACCATCATTGCCACCAAAATGGGCATGTCTTTGGCCGATTACGTTGTTACCGAAGCAGGGTTTGGTGCTGACCTCGGAGCTGAAAAATTCTTGAATATCAAATGTCAGGCAGCAGGACTAAAACCCAAAGCCTTGGTACTAGTGGCTACCATTCGCGCCCTGCGTCATCACGGAGGAGCTCAGAAAGAAGAGTACAACACACCAAGTTTAGCAAAGGTGAAAAAAGGAATTGAAAACCTTGAGAAACATATTGAAAACGCGAAAAAATTTGGACTCAATCCCGTTGTGTCCATCAATCACTTTACCACGGATTCCGACGAAGAAGTGAACTTCGTGATTGAGCGGTGTGCGGAACTTGGCGTTAAAGCTGTTCTCGCAACCGGTTGGGCTGATGGAGGAAAAGGAACTGAAGCTCTTGCTCAAGCCGTTGTGGATGAAAT
The DNA here is from genome assembly GCA_964649515.1 of uncultured Comamonadaceae bacterium. GTDB lineage: Bacteria > Bacteroidota > Bacteroidia > Flavobacteriales_D > Sanyastnellaceae > CALKGK01. The sequence continues at coordinate 5,325 of CAZYPV010000102.1, forward strand.
CGCCGCTGGAAAAAATGACTTCAAAGCCCTGTATTCTTGGAATGAAGGAGTGAAAACCAAAATTGAACGCATCGCCAAAGAAATTTATGGCGCTGACGGAGTAGATTATTCCAAGGAAGCCCAGAGCGGATTGAAAATGATTGAGGACCTCGGCATGGCCGAATTGCCTGTTTGCATGGCCAAAACACAGAAATCCTTCTCGGATAATGATGCCTTGATTGGCCGACCCAGTGGATTTAGAATCACCGTTCGCGAGTTTGAAATAGCGAGAGGCGCCGGCTTTATTATTCCAATATTGGGAGTAATGATGCGCATGCCTGGCTTGCCCGCAACACCGGCCAGTGAAGGAATGGACATCGATGATAACGGAGTAATTACAGGACTCTCATAATATGAACACAGCCACGTACAACGCCCTACGTGTTGCGCAACAGACGGAAGAAACGGAAGACGTGTTGAGCATTGAAATTCCGCTAGAAATCCGTTTGAACGGCGAGGAGTTTAGCACCACCATGTGCTCTCCTCAAGACGCTGAGGCCCTTGTGCGTGGCTTATTTTATACGGAAGATTTGTGGCGTGGTGAAGCAGAAGGCTTGAAGATTCGTACGTTTTGGGATGAAGAACGCAATGTTTTTTGTGCTGATGCGCAATTGGAACCGCAGCTCTTGGGAGATGGATACCAAGGAAGCAGGAAACTTCTTTCTGTGACGAGTTGTGGCATTTGTGGGAGTCCGAATTGGAAACCCCGAAAAGGAAAACCACTTCAAACCCAAGCCCCATCATCGGATACCACCTTTATCCCCGAACTCTTCCAAAAAATGCATGAGAAGCAGAGCGATTTTAAGGCATCAGGAGGGAGTCATGCAGCCGCCATTTTTTCCAAATCAGGGGAATTTCTGAGTTTGGGACAAGACATTGGCAGGCACAATGCCACCGACAAAGCCATTGGACTTTGTTTAATCAACAAAACACTTCCTTCCGCCGCTTATCTTTTGGTGAGTGGACGCGTGAGTTACGAAATCGTGGCGAAAGCCTTTGCAGCCAAGACCCCCATTTTGGCCGCTGTATCTGCGCCTTCCAGTTTAGCCGTTGATTTTGCTGAAGAGCTGGGCATTTGTCTTTTGGGATTTTGTCGAGACGAACGCTACACCATTTACTCACACCCTGAACATTTGAATTATGACGCGTAAAGTTCAACTCCTCCCACCAAGTAAACACACCGGTTTAAAACTTGGTAAAATCAAAAGCAGTGCAGCTGGGATACCTGCAGTGAGTTCGTCCATCGCTCATTTGAGTAAAGAATTGGGATTGTTCCAAGGACTTCGAATCATGGCTAAAGTGAACCAAAAAGGAGGCATTGATTGTCCGGGTTGCGCTTGGCCCGATCCAGAACACCGCTCCAAATTGGGCGAGTACTGTGAAAACGGTGCCAAAGCCATCGCAGAAGAAGCCACGAATGCACGGGTTGATCCTGCTTTCTTTGCCAAGCACAGCGTTGAGGCATTGAGTCAATGGAGCGACTTTGAACTTGGGAAAGCCGGACGCATAACCACCCCTATGATCCTCAGGGAAGGATCCTCCCATTACGAAGCCATAACTTGGGACGATGCCTTTGCACACATTGGAAAACGAATTCAAAACCACCACCCGAATGAATCGGTGTTTTATACTTCTGGTAGGACCGGAAATGAAACCGCTTTTTTATATCAGTTGATGGTTCGGAAGTTAGGCACGAATAATTTGCCCGACTGTTCCAACATGTGCCACGAATCCTCTGGAGTAGGTTTGGGTGAAACGCTCGGAGTTGGGAAGGGATCCGTCACCCTAAAAGACCTTTACAACGCAGAAGTGATTATGGTGATGGGACAAAACCCGGGAACCAACCACCCCAGGATGTTGAGTGCTCTTCAAAAATGCAAGGAAAATGGGGGTAAAATCATTCACGTTAACCCGCTCCCAGAAGCCGGAACAACTCGGTTTATCGACCCACAGAGTCCGCTCGAAATCCTAAAAGGAGGTACCAAAATCGCCGATTTGTTTCTGCAAGTGAAAATCAACGGGGATTTGGGCTTGTTGAAGCTCATCATGAAAGGGCTCTTAGAACGGGAAGACGCAGGACAAGATGTTGGCATTGATCATGAATTTATTCAAAAAAATACCGAAAACGCCGAAGCCTTTTTTTCAGACATACGCCAAACCGACGAAGCCAAATGCTATGAGCAATGTGGATTGAGTAAAGCTGAGCTTGAAGCCTGTATTGACCTCATCGCCAAGCATCAAAAGCTCATCATTTGTTGGGCCATGGGCATTACCCAGCATCGAAATGGAGTTGCCAATGTTCAAGAAATCGTGAATCTCTTGCTCATGAAAGGAGCCATTGGTAAAGAAGGAGCAGGTACATGTCCTGTTCGCGGACACTCCAACGTACAGGGAGATCGCACTATGGGCATTTATGAAAAACCGCCGAAAGCCTTCTTGGATCAGCTCGAAAAGCAATTTGATTTCAAAGCACCGCAAGAACACGGGTACGACGTTGTGGACAGCATCTCCGCCATGAATGAAGGCAAGGTAAAAGTATTCATGGCCATGGGAGGGAATTTTATTTCGGCTACCCCAGACAGCGAACTCACTGCTCAAGCCATGCAAAAAGTAGATTTGAGCATTCAAATCTCCACCAAACTCAATCGGTCTCACATCATCACTGGAAAAGAAGCCATCATTCTGCCTTGCAAATCTCGGGTGGAAAGGGATGAACAGAACGGAGTGGTTCAATTTCAAACCGTTGAAAACTCCATGGGGGTCGTGCACAAAAGTGTAGGTTCCTTCCCTCCTGCTAGTGATCAGCTCAAGAGCGAAGTGAGCATTGTTTGTGAACTTGCTCAAGTCTTATTTCCCGAAGAAAAAACCGTATGGCATCGACGCTCTCAAGACTATAATCTCATTCGGGACGAAATTGCAGCAACCATACCTGGTTTTGAAGATTTCAATCGAAAAGTGAGGATCTCTGGTGGGTTTGACCTGCCCAATGTTGCGCGCGAAGGCAAATTCATTGATGGGAAAGCAAAATTCACGATCAATGCCCTTCCTGATTACGAGCTTCGAGAGGAACAACTTATCATGATGACCATTCGTTCTCACGACCAATACAACACCACCATTTATGGTTTGGACGATCGGTACCGGGGAATATACAACGAACGAAGAATCATCCTGATGCACCCGGAGGACATGAAATCGAGAGGGCTC
>CAZYPV010000103.1:0-1577 GCA_964649515.1 uncultured Comamonadaceae bacterium
CGAAATACCAACTTCGTTTTCACCCACGCAGCACGCGCAGCAGAAGCGGTTTTCTTGGCGGTTCTTCCCACGGCGTTTTTTGCCTCAGGAGTGTGCCCTTGAATCTCAGCAGTCAAATCTGGATTTGCTTTGAAGATCTCGGCAAGGTGATCCAATTGCTCTGATCCTTCGGCAGATAATTCTTCACCTTCAAAAGGAACTTTATCCAAAACAAAAGTTTTTGTTCCCGTTCCGCTGGTGATGAAAGCCATCAGGTCTTTTTCCATCGTGCCGTCAGCAAAATTCAAATTGGCGTTCAAGCTAGACATTTCGTCCATGTCGTTACGCAAAGAGTCGGCTTCCGCCTCAACGGCTTCAACAGCTTCTTCTACGATTTCTTCGGCATGGTCTGCAGCATTTTCGATATGACCAGCAGCTTCATCAGTGTGATCTCCGTGATCGTGTCCGCCGTCGCCACAAGCGCTCAGCGTAAACATGCCCGCAGCAAGAAGCGCTAAGGCAAATCCTCCAGCACGGAGGGAGTGGTTGGTTGAAATTTTCATGGTTAAATCAATTGGTTGAAAACGAAAGTACTACAGATTCATGAATCTTCTCAGTACTTCGGCGTTTTTATCTCATTCGCAAGATCAGAATTTGTTCAACTTCAAAATGGCCGACGAGCTCTTCCAAGTTCAGCCCTTGAAAAACAACACCAAATCTAACTTTCTCCTAACACAGGTAAAGCCAGACTAACATAAGTACTCACTTAAGGTAACCTTGACTTAAGCGCTTCCGGGGGCAATTCAAATAGCTTTGACTCACCAAATTTCGGATGAAAAATCCGCTGCTACAGTTAATCCAATGCGCATGTCAACTTGTCGTCTAGTCCTATTGTTTATCAGCTTTTTCGGAGCGTTTGGATCGCTCATGGCGCAAGGAACTTTGCGTGGTAAGGTGAGTGATGATATCGGTAGTCCAATCCCATTTGCGAGTGTATACGTTAAGCAGAATACGTCCATAGGTACTACCACCGACTTTGATGGAGACTATTCCTTGAACATCCCCGACGACCAAACCTATATTGTTGTTTTCTCTTTTGCCGGACTCCAACAGCAAAATTTGGAAGTAAGCCTTAAGGACGGCGAGGTGTTTGTTTTGAACGTGAGCATGAAAGACCTCACTACCGAGCTCGAAGCCGCGGAAGTGGTGGTGAAGGCCAACCGAGGAGGAGAATATTATTTGGAAGAGATGAAGGCCAATTCCGCAGAGTCGATTGACTACATTTCCTTCGCTACTTTAAAAAAAACAGGTGATAGCAATGTGCCCGACGCAGTGAAACGTGTTTCAGGAGTTTCTACGGTAGGGGGGTATGTTTCTGTTCGAGGATTGGTGGATCGCTACATTAAGACAACATTGAACGGTTCTCGTCTTCCCACATTGGATCCCTTCACCAACAACATTAAAATGGATCTCTTTCCAACGGGACTCATTGATAATGTCATCATCACAAAAACCATGAACCCAGATCTGCCTGCTGACTGGTCTGGTGCCTACATCTCCATTGAAACAAAAGACTACCCCGAAGACCTTCAAGTAAG
>CAZYPV010000103.1:1677-8453 GCA_964649515.1 uncultured Comamonadaceae bacterium
TTCAACAACGAAAGTGCGGTGCAAGATGCAATTCAAGCCTATCAAAACACTTACACCGAGGCGCTCTTTTTCACAGGGCTCAATCAAGAAGTTGCCACCTTGGGTCAACGATTCAATGATACCTGGTGGAATACCCGAAAAACCGCCCCGCTCAACTTCAGCCAAAACTTCAGCATTGGGAACCAAGTGAAATTCTTGAATCGAGACTTGGGCTATGTTGTTGGCTTCAGATACAGCAAAAGCGTGCGCTACGACGGAGAGTCGGTGTTGCAAAGAACCAACCTTCCTCCCGAAACTCAAGATAACGGGGGCTTGGCCAATATTGACGACTTCGATCAAGAAGTGAGTCAAGAAACGGCCGGCTGGAGCGCATTGATGAACCTTTCTTACAAGTTGAACAAGAACAACCGCATCTCACTGCTGTTCATGCCCAACTTCAGAGGACAAAACAAAGCGAGATCTTACACCGGGAGAAGAGAAGATATTCCCGAAGTTTCTTTTGGGGATGATAACCTTTACGAAGAGCGTCAACAACTCGTTTATCAGTTCGAATCTGAGCACTACTTGCCCAAACAGGAAATCAAGTTGAGCGTGAATATGAGCTATACAGACGGACAAAGAAACGTACTGGATTTCAAAGATCTCCGTTACCTCTTCGATCCTGGAGTAGGGGAGTTTCTCTTCAACAGTACCTTCAGACCAGATCGTCGTTACCGATACATGTTCGAAGACCTCTTCGATTCAAGGATTGCGGCAGAAATTCCCATTCTTAAAAAACGCGATAGGGTAACCAAACTGACCTTGGGTGGGGCATATCAATACAACACCCGGGAGAATCAACAAGTAGTGTACACCCTACAAGGCATTAACGAAGAAGACCTTATTGGAGGATTTGATTCTGTATTTGATGATGATCGTTTTGGTATAGTGGATAGCACAGATTTTGATCTCTATTACACGAACACTTCAACGTTTGATGATAATGATCTGGGATTCAAAACCATTGTTGCAGGATTTGCGAAAGTGGATTACCACCTGAACGCGCTTTGGCGATTTGTGGGTGGAGTGCGGATGGAACAAACCGACATGTTGGTGGACATCCGAGAATTGTATGAGAACGATTATGCTGAAGATGCCCCAGAACGATTCAACGGAAACGGACAAGTGCTCAACCCAGGGGTCATCAATCAAGTCAACTTCCTCCCAAGTGTGAACGTTATCTACAAGCTCGCAGATGACGATGCCAAGCAGATCAACCTCCGATTGAACTACAGCAGATCACTCGCCCGCCCGGGATTCAGAGAGATGTCTGCCCTCTCCCAATTTGATTACGAGTTGAGAGCACGAGTAAGAGGAAATACGGAGTTAGAAATGACCGACATCAACAATTACGACCTGCGATTGGAGTCGTATTTGAAGGGCGGAAAGAACGTGTCGGTAAGCTTCTTCTACAAAGACTTTAAAAACCACATCGAATTGATTCAAGCAGAAGGTGGAGAGTTTACTTGGCAAAATGCAGGAGTATCTGAAATCTTTGGTTTGGAGATCGAAGGAAAAACGAACATCACGAAGAACTTGGAATTGCGCGCCAATGCTACCTTCATTGACTCCCGCACTACGGTTACCTTCCCCATCGAAGAAACCAGAACGATGTTTGGTCAAGCACCCTACATTTTGAACGGAATGCTGAGCTATACAGCGGACAGTTTAGGACTCACCGTTTCTGCTTCCTACAACGTGCAAGGTCCGAAACTAGCAGTGGTAGTGAACACTGGTTTTGCCGCGCCCGACGTGTTTGAGTTGCCTACCCACCTGATTGATTTGAAGGTGGATAAAAAATTGGGCAAGCACTGGGGAGCAAGTTTATCTGTTCGAAACCTCTTAAATGCTCCTTTCGTGAGAAGATACAAGTTCGACGAGGGCTTCTTGGTTGATTTTGATCGTTTCCGCTACGGAACCCTATATAACCTGTCCATATCCTATAAGCTGTAAATCATGAAAAGACTGTTTCCCCCTTTCTGTTTTATTCTCTTGTTCGTGATGGGCACTTTTCAAGTAACAGCTCAAGGAACGCTCCAAAGTGTAACAGTAGAAACCTACTACATCGCGGATGATACAGACACCCAAGATGCTCCAGATCAGGAAGATTTACCTGCGGGCAGCAAGACGTATCGGGTCTTTGTTGAATTGGAAGAAGGTGCTCGATTGAGGGCAATTTATGGAGATGCGAATCATCCTTTTTCCATCACATCCACCGAATTGTTTTTCAACAACTCCGACAGAGGTGGGACCTTTGGGTGGGAGATTCCAGACAACCGTTTGGACGAATACACCGTGGCTCTTGATTCATGGCTGTCTTTTGGAGGTGCAACGGATGAACATTGGGGAATAGTGAAGGCAAATGATCCCGATGGAAGTGTTGTGGGAGGAGCAAATCATGAAGAAGCTTGGTTGTCCAACAACGATCCTGAAATGGGCATTCCTTTGACAGAGGCCGACGGTATCATTGGCGCAGAAAGTACAGATCCACTCAATTTTGTTACTGTGGGCGACAATCCTGAGGACATATTTAATGACGCCACTGTGGGCAATGCCTTCGAAAGCACCACCTTCAAAATGCAACAAACAGGATTTTTGTTGCCAGAAACCAACAACACCTTTTGCATCGCACAGCTCACCACCGCTGGGGAGCTGAGTTTTACCATCAACTTAGAAATCGTCAACGCGCAAGGCGAAGTGCAAAAGTTTGTGGGTACCGAAGAGAATTTACAAGATGGAGAGCTCTATTCACCATTTTTGAAATTCCCACTAGAATGTGGATGCACGGATGCGAATTTTCTGGAGTTTAGTCCGACAGCCGGCTGTGATGATGGATCATGCGCAACCCCCATCATTTATGGGTGCAATGATCCACTTGCTTGCAATTATAACCCAGAAGTAAACCTCAATATTCCTGAATTGTGCTGCATTCTTCCCGACAACTGCGAAGGATTGGATCAAGAAGCCCTTTGTCCGGGAGCCGTTAATGTGGAAGAAGCCTTTTTCTTCGATCAAGTGAGTGCTTATCCCAACCCATTTACGAATGACATTACGCTCGACTTTGGGTTTAACCCAGGAGTGGGGCAAGTTGAAATTGTGTTGATGGATGCTTTGGGCAATGTTCAGCACCAAACAAGGCTCATCGCCTCAGGACAACATCAATTAAAGCTCAATGAAATGGAAGCAGGAATGTACTTCTTGCGCATCCATTCCAACGGCAAGGCAGCCGTTCATCGACTTATCAAACAATAATCATCGAACAAAAAACACCCTTATCAACATGAAAACACTTTACACTCTTTTCGCAGCCTTATTCACCATTGCTTCAAGCGGCTTGTATGCGCAATACGAACTCCCAGACAGTACTGCTTTGGAAGGGATTATTGTTGAAAGATATTATGTTTCGGATACCCTTGATGTGACTGATGAAGACGGTGGAATGTTGGATACCTGCTCGGTTACTTACCGCATTTATGTTGACCTCAAAGAAGATTATCGAATGCAAGCGGTTTTTGGTAATGCCAACAATACGCTTCGAATGGAAACTTCAGGTGTTTTCTTCAACAATGAAGATCGTGGAGAAGAAACCGGAGACTTGATTGGAGACAATTACTTGGAAGACAATACCGTGGCACTCGATTCGTGGTTAACGATTGGTGCAGCTTCTGAAGCGCACTGGGGTGTTTTGAAATCGGAAGATACCGATGGTTCCATCATTGGTGGTGCCAACAGCGATGGCGGAAGCGAAGGCATCGAAGGTGGAATTTTGGTGAATGTTTGGGATGAAAATGAAATGCCCCTCACGGAAGTAGACGGCTTGCTTGAAGGAGATGTTCCTACCGTAACTGTGGTTGGTCTTGATCTTTCTGCTTTTGGAGATGAATCTGCTGAATCCATCTTTGAGAGCAATGGCGGCGCTTGGTCTGTTTTGGAAGGAGCCGTTGGTCCAACTCCAGAGAATAAAATCCTTATCGCTCAAATCACTACCCAGGGCGAGTTTAGTTTCCGTTTGAACATCCAAATTGGAATCCCTGCAGAGTTACAATGCAATCACCCCGACTGCCATACCACCATTCAATATCTTGCTGAGGTTTCTTCTGCAGACGCTGAACCTGGAGTTGAAAACGACAACAAATTTGCTCACCCCGGTTTGGTGTACACTTCACCTGAAATCATCTGCTACCCAACCACCAACGTGGACGAGTTGGCGAACAATGCCCGTTTGAACATTTACCCCAACCCCGCGCAAGATCTTTTGAATGTTGCTTTCGAAGGAGGGTCCAATGCACCGTGTACCATAGAAATTCAAAATGCGATTGGGCAAGTAGTGCTTCGCAAAGAAATACAGTACACCCAAGACCGTGAAGAGTTGAACATTCAAACGCTCAATGCTGGAATGTACATCTTGAATGTTCGCCAAGGAGAAACCCTCCTTCAACAAAAATTAATCAAGCAATAAATACTTCGGTAAACATGAAATCGGCTTTTCAATTCATCTTGCTTTTTTCCTTCATTTTCAGCGTGAACTGGGCCTCGGCTCAAGGAGGGATTGAAGACATCATCGTGGAAGAGTACTGCTCAAGCAGTGATCCTGAGGTGTTGGCTGCTTTTGGCGCTGAACCTGGGACAACACTCACTACCTACAGAATCTTTGTGGACATGGCACCGGGCTATAAAATGCAAGCTGTTTTTGGAAACATGAAGCACCCATTGATCATTTCAACCGAGGGAAAAATTTACAATCACTTGGACCAAGGTGTGGATACCGGAAATTGGATGAATGGAAGACGAATGGCAGAAAAAGCCCTGTTCATGGATTCCTTCTTGAGCATCAGCACCGTTTCCAACTCTGCGTGCGCTGTGCTAAAATCAGAAGATGAAGACGGCAGTTTTCTCGAACACGAAGATTTGAAAGAAGCCGATGGTTTGATGGCACACAAGCCCAATGGCGTGCAGTTGGTTCGAATGGAAGCGACCGAATTCGACAACACCAGCGAATACAATTCCCTTGAAACTTCAGACGGCTGCTGGGCAGTGCTGGGCGGTGCTGAAGGACCCACAGAACATAATCGAGTATTGATTGCGCAAATAACGACCGATGGCGCTTTCTCTTTCAAGATGAATGTTCAACTCGGCTTGCCTTCTGGAGGTGCCGAACAATACGTGGCCGAAAATGCCACAGGAATTGAAGTACTCTACCCAAAACTGAATTACCACCACCCGTCAAAATAATCTTAAACGACTTGAATAACCAAAATCACTATTAAGCTTAAAACCATGAAAAAACTAGGTCTATTTTTGATCTTCTGTTGCGCTGGCTTCTTTGTTTCAGCTCAAGGATTGGAAGATATTATCGTAGAGCGTTACTATGTGAGTGATGCCAATGATGCTACTGATGAAGATGGTGGAACCCTTCCCGAAGGTTCTGTTACCTACCGAATTTTCGTTGACATGTTGCCGGGTTGGGAGATCCAAGCGGTTTATGGAAACGATGATCACTTGTTGCGCTTAGAAACATCTACCGAATTTTTCAATAACGAAGATCGTGGTGAAGAAACCGGAGATGCTATCAATGATTCTCGCTTGGACGAAAACACCGTGGCACTCGATTCTTGGGTAACCATGGGTCCGGCTTCCGATGAACACTTCGGTATTCCGAAAACATTGGATTTCGACGGTTCTATTGTTGGTGGAGACAACAACGATGGAGGTTCCGAAGGTATTGAGGGCGGACTTCTTGCCAATGAAGATCCTTCAGCAGGAATTCCCCTAACCAATGCAGACGGACTCATTCCCGGTCAAGCCCCTTCTGGTTTGGTGAGCGTTGGTTTGGACTTGAGCATGTTTGCCGATGAAAATGACGGTCCGCTCTTCACTTCCAACGGAGGTGCATGGTCAGTACTCGAAGGAGTTCAAGGTGTAACTCCAGAAAATATTGTGCTCGTAGCTCAAATCACCACAGATGGAGATTTTTCTTTCGAGTTGAACATCCAATTGGGAGGTCCTGATGGACAAACACAACAATTTGTTGCGAGCAACCCGATTGGCGACGAAATCTTGTTTCCAGGGCTTACTTTCCCCGTGGCCAGTGTTCCAGGATGCATCAACGCTGAAGCATGTAACTTCAACCCTAGTGCTACGGAAGATGATGGATCTTGTTTAGTGCCAGTAGAAAACTGTAGTGAATGTGTGGGTGATGTGCTGAGCATTATTGATACCGACGGTGACGGAGTTTGTGATGCTGAGGAAGTTTTTGGTTGTACGAGCGATACAGCATGTAACTTCAACCCCAATGCTACGGAAGACGATGGTTCTTGTTCCGAACCCGTTGAAAATTGCCTCGTGTGTGTAAATGGTGAATTTACAATTGTCGATAGTGATGGTGATGGTATTTGCGATGCGGAAGAAATTTTGGGTTGTAGTTCTGAACCTTCTGCATGTAATTATAATCCAAATGCAACCGACGAAGAACCCTGCTTGATTCCGATTGAGAATTGTGTGGAATGCAACGTGAACAATACCGGTTTGATTTTGATCGATAGCGATGGTGATGGCATTTGTGATGCAGAAGAAGTTGGAGGCTGTACGTTCGAAGGCGCTTGTAACTTCGATCCTTCAGCTACCAATGAAGATGGATCTTGTGTCTTCCCCGTTGAAGATTGCAGCATTTGTGTAGATGGTCTTTTGAGCATCATTGATAGCGACGGTGATGGCATTTGCGATGCGGATGAAATTGC
>CAZYPV010000104.1:0-1333 GCA_964649515.1 uncultured Comamonadaceae bacterium
TTGCCGTGGCTGAAATCATCTCTCCAACACGCAAAATACCTGCAGACATTGCATTCACAAGGGGATTTACTTGGTACGACTCATCAAAAAACACTTCTCCACCAACCACAGGCACACCGAAGGCATTTCCGTAATCACCAATTCCTTTCACTACTCCTTCAAGGAGCCATTTTGTTTTTGGATTGGTAAGTTCTCCAAAGCGGAGAGAATTGAGTTGAGCGATGGGTCTTGCGCCCATGGTGAAGATATCTCGGTTGATCCCCCCAACACCCGTGGCTGCTCCTTGGTAAGGCTCAATAGCACTAGGGTGATTGTGTGACTCAATTTTGAAAGCGCATCCGAAGCCATCACCAATGTCCACCAAACCAGCGTTTTCTTCACCCGCTTTTACGAGCATGTGCGGACCTTCTTTGGGAAGGGTCTTTAGCCACTTGATCGAGTTTTTATACGAACAGTGTTCACTCCACATCACAGAGTAGATACACATTTCAGTAAAATTTGGGGTACGACCGAGGATTTCTTTGATTTGATCAAATTCTTCTGGTCTCAAACCCATTTCTTGAGCTTGATCGAGCGTTGCAGGGACTCCCTTGATGGCACTTTGCATGATGATAATTCTTTGCTGCAAAAGTAGGACTATTTCAATGAATGAGCTTGCTTCAAGGACATTGAAAAAGCAGCTTTTTTTCACCATTGGAAATACAATTCGTTAATTTCGTTCGCATGAGAGCGTTAATCCAACGAGTGAGTCAAGCTTCGGTAAGTATCGAAGGCAGCATAAAAAGTAAAATCGAACAGGGACTTTTGGTGCTCATCGGTATTGAAGATGCGGACGACATTTCTGACGTGGATTGGCTTTCAAACAAAATCATTTCCATGCGAATCTTCAACGATGCGGAGGGAAAAATGAATTTGAGCTCAGAAGATTTGGGTGGAGAAATATTGATTATTTCCCAATTCACCCTTCACGCCAAAACAAAAAAAGGCAACCGACCGAGTTTCATTCGTGCGGCGCGTCCTGAACACGCCATTCCGCTCTACGAAGCATTCATTCAAGCTTGTGAGAAAGTACTCCCGGGAAAGGTTCAAAGCGGGTCATTTGGGGCAGACATGAAAGTTGGCCTGGTGAACGACGGGCCTGTAACCATCATCATGGACAGTAAGAATAAAGAATGAGATGAGCAATGTGAGCGATGACGTCCACGATGAGCTCGTCAATGCTGATTTCTCAGGTCCAAAAAACCTCTGTTTCAAATCAAAATTATTCCACTTGGATGCGTTGGTAGCTCAATTCGCCCGATCGTGAAATGTATTTTAACAAATAAGCACCTTT
>CAZYPV010000104.1:1433-4760 GCA_964649515.1 uncultured Comamonadaceae bacterium
GGATAGGGATGGGCGTCTATAAAATGGTAATCGTGCTGCTCATAAGAAGTTCCTGCACCATCAACAAAACCGATATTTTCCCAAGCATCGCCATCCACGGAACGTTGCACCGTGAAATAATCGTTTTCGAGCTCGGTAGCTGTTTGCCATGAACAAAGCACCTCTTCATCGTTACTCGTCAACTTCGCATCGAAGCCGAGCCATTCTACTGGGAGCATGATCATCGCGCAGGACACTGAAACGATATCGCTCACCACAACTTCGGTACCATCGCATTTCGTGTAGGTTGCCTCAGCCACATAGCTTTGAACAGCTTCGCTTGGGCACACTTCAACATCTACACCTGTACCTATTAAGCCGTTGCTTTGATCATACCAATTGACCTCATAGTTTGGCGCTCCCGCTGGAGTAAAACGCCAAGACTCGTTATTCACAGACCAAGGCCCTGTTTGCCGACCGGGAGCCACAAACCCGAAAGTACCCGCCTGATCTTGAATACCGATAAGTGCATTTCCACTGTTCCAACCAGCGCATGTGGGTTTATTTGCTACATGAACCTCAATAACGTTGGTGGTTTCGTACAAAACAATTTGTGTTGTTGAGGTAAGCGCGTTACAACTGAAATGGCAGACATCTTCAAAATTCACGACAAATACTCGGCAAGGAGCGGCTCCGAGAACGGCATAAGTTGCATCACCGCAAACTTGAGGGTCGATATCGTGATATACACCAAATATGGCATTTCTTGGTAAAGCTGGAGAAGGACAACTTGCAGTGAATGCGTAAGGGCAATACGCGCTAGCATTGGTTAAATCAAAAGAGATGACTCCATTCGACCCCACCACCAGTTGGTCATAAACTTGATCGAAAAAACAGAAGTCAAAGGGTAAATCAATCAGACCAGTGTAAACATCATCAACCCCAATGGAAAACCCCGTGCCGCCGCTGATCGGATAAGGCGGAGCGAAAGGAATCTGGCACACTCCATACGTTTCCGTGCCCCCTGACATGAATACATCGGCTTGAACACTTATGCCAACACAAGGATCACTGCACTCGGGAACCACGATATCCGCTCCCGCATCAATTTGAGGACAGCCGTTGGGATCCGTACTGAAACATGCTAAACATGAGCCATCATCAATAGTTGCATCGGGGTCATAGTTCGCCGAAGCAGGATTTGTGCATCCAAAAACAGGAGGAATGGCACAGTAAACCTCCCAATCGAACGGCAAGTAATCGCCCGAACTGCAAGAGATGGAACCATCGGAAGAAATTGAAAAGCTGATACCGTTACCCGAAGTAGAAATAAAGTCCAACCCCGATAAATCTGTAACTCCCCCGGCAGGGTTCTGATACAAAATTGGAGACCCTGGGCCTGGGCCATCATAAACGATAAATTGATCGAATGTTGCTGACTCGACAGCTCCTTGTGAAAAGGAAAGCATCACTTGGTCTCCAGCGAATAAAGGGGAATACGAATACAAGGTATTATCACCATTTCCATAGCAATAGTTACCGGAAATGATCGTGCCACCACAATTCAAATCAATGCACGACCCATCATCAATTGTAGCACTCGGGTTATAGTTGGTAGCGCTTGGGTCTGTGCAACCGGGCACTTGAGCACCTCCGCAAAAAACCTCAAAAAGCAGGTTATCGTAAGAACCACTTTGGCACGACACAGATCCGTCAGAATCAATTAAAATCGTAATTGGATTTCCCACGCTTGCCGTAACGCTTATCCCGGCAACATTCAAAGTAACACCACCATTTTGAAGTAGAATTGGACTTCCCACCCCTCCATCAAACACCTGAAAAGTATCCCAGTTGTTGTTCTCTATTTGTCCCTGCAGAAAGGTAATACTCACAGGGACTCCAGGGGTTGTTGGGTAATAGACCAGCTCAGTGTACTCATTATTTCCATAACAATAGGACTCTACCAATGCAGGGTCAAGGCATTGGGACCAGCTAGGAACGACGATAGAGAGCATCACACAAACGACAAAAGTCTTGAGATAATCCAACAGGCAGCAGTTTTGAAAAGGTTGGTGGAAATTTAACATTTTTTTCTCGGTTAAGCTCAAAACATCACCTGAAAAGCGCATTTGCTTTGGTTTGAATGCTTGTTTACCTTTCGGCTGAAGGAAAAAGTATTATGACCGAAGAAATCAGCATCAAAGAAGCTCAAGACCAAGTAGATCAGTGGATCAAAACCATTGGTGTACGCTACTTTAATGAGCTCACCAACATGGCCATGCTCACGGAGGAAGTGGGAGAAGTAGCCCGAATCATTGCTCGGAGATATGGTGAGCAATCTGAAAAAGAAAGCGATAAAAACAAGGATCTTGGCGATGAGATGGCCGATGTGTTATGGGTGCTTTTGTGCCTGGCAAATCAAACAGGCGTTGATCTCACAGCCGCTTTTCATCGAAACATGGCAAAAAAAAGCAGTCGAGATAAAGACCGCCATCAGCAAAATCCAAAATTGAAATAAGCACCACGACCTACTCATGTTAAAATTAAACCACCTCGTCATTTTTGCCCTACTCGTGTTGAGTTGTGATCTGATGGCTCAACAAAAGACTCGTCAGCAGAAAAAGAACAGCAACATCGAAGTTGAGAGTTCGAAGTATGACATGGAATTCATCAATATCGGTCCTAGCATCATGAGCGGACGCGTTGTTGACCTCGACGTAAACCCAGAAAGAAGCACTGAGTTTTTTGTTGCCTATGCCAGCGGTGGGCTTTGGTACACCTCAAACAATGGCACCTCTTTCACCCCTGTATTCGACGAGGCTCCTTTACAGAACATTGGCGCATTTGATGTGCACTGGGGGCAAAAAATTATTTGGGTTGGTACTGGAGAAGTCAATTCGAGCAGAAGCTCCTATGCTGGAAAGGGAATGTTTTACGCAAAGGCTGAAGGGAATTGGCTTGACGAACAAGGCAAGTTCAACGGCAACTGGGAACAACGCGGCTTGGAGAACACTCACCACATTGGTAAAGTGATCATCGACCCCAACAATTCCCAGCGGATTCTCGTGGCGGCCATGGGCCAATTGTACACTCAATCGGGTGATGAAGGTGGGCTTTTCCAAAGTTTTGACAACGGACAGAACTGGGAACAAATGTTGGACCTCGAAAATGCTGGTTTTGTTGATTTAGAATTAAACCCCTTCAACGAAGAACTCTTTGCTTCGGCTTGGCAACGCGAACGAAAAGCTTGGGATTTTGTTGAAGGCGGCCCTGCGTCAGACATCTATCATTCAACTGACAAAGGGAAAACTTGGACGAAACTGCGCGAACAATTCCCCGGATTTGTTG
>CAZYPV010000104.1:4860-8340 GCA_964649515.1 uncultured Comamonadaceae bacterium
GACATTTATAATTACTTCTATGACGCCAACAGTGAGCTCTTTAACAAAGAAATCGTTGGTTTGGAACTGTACAAATTTAGCAGTGACGCTCATCAGTGTGTCCGAACCCATGAAGCAGGGGCTTTGAGCGACATCGTTTACTCCTATGGATACTATTTTGGAATGGTTGAAGTGGACCCCAGCAATCCGGAACACGTCATCATTGCTGGCGTTCCTATGATTTCATCTGAGGATGGTGGGGCGACGTGGAGTTCCATCAATGCAGACAACGTACACGTAGATCATCACTGCATTTGGATCAACCCGAAAAACCCGAAACACCTCATCAACGGTAATGACGGGGGAATCAACATCTCTTACGACGGGGGAAAGCACTACATCAAATGCAACACGCCGACCGTTGGACAGTTTTACACTGTGAACGTGGACCAAGCAGAACCTTATCGAGTTTACGGAGGATTGCAAGACAATGGAGTATGGCGTGGTCCGAATGACCATGAAGAGAACAGTTCTTGGCATCAAGACGGAAAGTATGCTTATGATTTCTTGATGGGCGGAGACGGAATGAAAGTCGAGATCGATTGGAAAGACAACACCACTGTTTACACCGGCTATCAATTTGGGCATTACTACCGCATCGACCCGGACGGGCAGCGCACTTACATTCACCCCAAGCATCAATTGGGAGAAGACCATCTTAGGTGGAATTGGCAAACTCCCATTCAAATCTCCAAGCATCTTCCTGAAGTGATTTACATGGCATCTAACCGTTTTCATCGTTCCCTTGACCGGGGAGACACCTGGGAAACTTTGAGTGGAGATCTTACTACGAGCAAAAATCGCGGTGATGTTCCTTACGCCACAAGCACCAGCATCGATGAGAGTCCGCTCAAATACGGGCTTCTCGCATTGGGAACCGACGATGGAAATGTTCATGTTTCCAAGGACGGAGGCAACACTTGGACACGCGTAAGTAAGTCACTACCGAAAGATCTTTGGGTAAGTCGAGTTCGCTGGAGTGCACACCAAGAAGGGACGCTTTACGTTACGCTCAACGGTTATCGCAAAGATCATTTTGCTCCTTACGTTTTTAAAAGTGAGGATTACGGCGCCACTTGGAGTTCCATTTCTTCTGAGCTGCCGACATCCCCCATCAACGTTATTTTACCCTCCACCGTGCGTGAAGGCTTGCTTTTCGTGGGGAATGATGAAGGACTATATGTAAGCACGGATGATGGGGTTTCGTATTCCGAACTCAGCGCTCCAAACTTCCCCAATGTTGCCGTTCATGACCTAGCAATAGCCGAGCGTGAACAGGAATTGATTGTTGCTACACATGGCAGAAGCCTGTACAAGTTAGACATATCGCTGCTTCAAGAGAACTCAAGCAATGAGGCTATGATCTCTTGTAGTGACTTGAAATATGGCGAGAATCTTGGCCAATCTTGGAACAAGTGGATTCCTTCTAAAATCCAGCCCATGAAGCTGCAAATCTACCTTCCATCGGCCCAAAATGGAGAATTGAACATTTCAGATGGGCAAGGTGAAATCATCTTCACTCAGCCATTGAAGCTGGCAAAAGGCTTGCATCAATTGACGTTTGATCAACCCTTGATTATCGCTGAAGATAACAGCAAAAAAAGCCACCCCATTGGCATTTATAAAGTACAATTCATCACTACTTCGGGTGAAGTGATTGAAGGGCTTTTGGAGATTGTAGAATAAATCTACTTCAAGGTCTCGGGGATAAGGCAAACCGGAATGGGGAGCATTTTGTGTTGGTTGATCCGATTCAATCGCTTGTAGATTTCGAGCACCTTTTCTTGTCGGGTCGAAACCTCTCCAACTTCTCCATTTGCGATAAATTCCATCGCCCATTCGAGTTCTGGATAGGAAGCACCGATTTGATCTTCATCGGTACGGTCATCGCCCCAGAGTCCGTCCGTTGGTGCGGCATCCAGAATTGATTGGATTACATTTAATTCTTTTGCCAAGGCGTATACTTCGGACTTCATCAAATCAGCTATTGGGGAAATATCCACCCCTCCATCTCCGTACTTCGTGTAAAAACCCACACCAAAATCTTCCACTTTATTTCCTGTTCCCACCACAATGCTTCCATTGAGTTGTGCGAAGTAGTAGAGGGTTGTCATTCTCAATCTTGCTCGTGCATTAACGAGTGCCATCTCTTTATTGGCTGAATTGCTTGAAGGCAGCGATTCGATGAGTCCGTCGAACACCGAAGTAAGGTCAACCCTTTGTCTCGTCACATTGGGGTATTCCTTTTGCAGAAACTCGATGTGCTTTTCGGCTCGTGTAACTTGACTTTCTGCTTGGTGGATCGGCATTTCAAGGCAGAGTGTTGGTTTCCCCGTTCTCGCCGCGAGTGTGCTTGTCAGTGCGGAATCGATTCCTCCAGAAACCCCGACCACAAAGCCTTTTGTTCCTGAGTCGTCTGAATACCTTTTTAGCCACTCGGTGATGTGGTTGATAACGCCGATATTGTTCATTTAGCTTTTAGAATAAAATTCCCAAATTCAATTGAAACATGTTTGAGATGCTTCTCATATCGAAGGTTTGTGGTTCAATGCCATCGAATAAAGGTTCATCTCTTTCATTGGTTTTCACTCCTTTCTCATCGCGGTGAAGGTTGGTGAATCCGTTATTGAACTCCAATCCAACCAACACTGAAGTAGAACCGCTGAGGTTGTATTCAATGCCCGCCGCCATGATTAGTGATACTCTAGCAATACCAACATCGTTCGTGATGTTTATGTTCTCATCGTCAAACGAAGGCACCTCTGTTTTATCCCAAGAAATACTGCCATCAGAAGAAACGCGTTCGAGTACAAAATCCCAGGTATCATCAGCACTCGATCCGATATTTACCCCAAGTCCGAGACCAAACTGCCCCCAATACGTAATGTAACCGATCTCATTGGTTCTTAGTTTGAATGTTAGGGGGATTTCCAAGTAGCGGGTTTTGAATTCTCGAGTTTGTCGAACGATGAATCTACCTGCACTTTCTTCTCCTGCAGGAGTGTAGCTGACATCTTTGAGGTAAGAAATTCGTCCGCCATTATTGATAATATTGATTCCAGTTCCGATGGCGTAGTTTTCGGCAAAGAAGACATCAGCGATGAAACCGAAGCCTGCTCTTGCGAGGGTACCTTCGCTATTGATGAATTTATCTTTGGGTTGGATCCACGAGAAATTGGGTGTTGCCTTGAACCCCATTTTGAATTTATTGAACTCTTGAGCACTTGCTCCGATGCTGTAAACTGAAATGATCAGTAGGATAAGTAGTTTTTTCATGGTCGTCTAAATGATTTTCAAAGCTATTTAATTCTTGCTTAATAATTCACTTGAAATGGATTGAAGTGTTTAGATGGAGGTGTTGACAAAATTCATTCCAACAATTTTGTTTGGTTTAACTGGGGGATTTTGTGGGGCTATCGGCTTAAGTAGCCCAAATTTCAA
>CAZYPV010000105.1:0-8263 GCA_964649515.1 uncultured Comamonadaceae bacterium
CTGTTGTTGATACTACTGCACCAGAGTTCACTTTTGTTCCTGAAGACCTTGAATTGGAGTGTGACCAAGAAGTACCAGCAGTGAACGCTGAAGCTACAGATAACTGTGGTGAAGCTTCTGTAAGCTTTGAAGATTACTACGACTATACTCCATGGATGGCGGCTAGCAATGGTGGCAACGGAGTGGTTGACTTCTCGAACTTGCCAAACGGTTTTGCTATTGACGGTTCTGATGAAGGATCATTGAACGAAGTGTACACCGTAGCCATGAGCGCTGTGAAAAACGTAACGCTCTCTTTCGATTGGGAATACGAAACAGTTGATATCGACGGTCCAGGACTTGATCCATTCGTTTACTTCATCAATGATGAAGCATATGTTGAAATCTCAGACAATGCAGGTTTGAACAACCAATCAGGTTCATTCTCCATCGATCTTGAAGCTGGATCTTCGATTTCACTTGGAATCTGGGCTACTGATGATGACCTCGGTCTTGCAAGTGTGAACGTGAGCAACATCAACATCGAAGTGAACGAATTGGAGTGTCCAATTACCGACTGCTTTATTCGTCAGTTCACCGCTGTTGATGCTTGTGGAAATTCAACAACCGCAAACCAACAAGTTGTTATCGTTGACACAACTGCGCCAGTTTTTGAAGCCTTCGAAGTAGAAATCGACATGCCTTGCGACGATATCATGAACACCACTGTAGGTGCTACTGATAACTGTGGAGATGTTGAGATCACTTTCGTTGATACTCCGGTATCTGGTGGATGTGCAGGACGTATCATTCGTGACTTCACTGCAGTTGATGCATGTGGAAACGAAGCGACCACTCAGCAGATCATTACTCTTGTTGACGAAGTTGCTCCAGTTTGGACCTTGTTCCCAGCTGACGTAACCGTAGAATGTGACAACGTTCCTTCGAACGACGGAATTGAAGTTGCTTTCGAAGACAACTGTGACGACGAGCTTGTTCTTGAGTACAATGGAGAAGTGATCATTGATGGAGCTTGTGAAGACAGCTACACCATTGAAAGAACCTGGACGATTACCGACCAGTGTGGCAACGCTACTCCAGCAACTTGGACCATCAACGTTCAAGATACTACAGCTCCTGTATTGAGCCTTGAGGACGAAGAAAGCACCATTGAGTGTGACCAATTCATCGCATTGCCTTTCGTATCTGCTGATGACAACTGTGATACTGATGTAAGCATCGTAATGGAAATGGTATCTATCGACGGCGACTGTGCCAACGAACGTACCGACATCTATACGTGGACTGCGACGGATAACTGTGGAAACACTGATGTAGCTGTATGGACAGTAAATGTTGTTGATACCACTGCACCTGAATTCACTTCAGTACCAGATAGCAATGAGTTGAGCTGTGAGGATGCCATTCCAAGCGACATGGCCATGGCTACTGACAACTGTGGTGATGCAACTGTAAGCATGGTAGATACCATCATCGATGGAAACTGTCCTCAGTCTTACACCATTGTTCGCACTTGGACTGCTACAGATGCTTGTGGAAACACCAGCAGCGCAAGCACCGAGTACTACATCTACGACGACGTTGCTCCTGTATTTGATCAAATGCTTGAGAATGTGAGCGTAGAGTGTGCAGACGATGTACCAGCTACACCAGTAGTAAGTGCAACGGATAATTGTGGTGCAGTTGAAGTGAACGTTTCAACTGAAGTTATTGAAGAGGATGAATGTGGAAACGGAATCTCGATTGTAACCTACATCGCAACAGATGAGTGTGGAAACAGCGCAGAGATGAGCTACAGCATCACTATTCTTGACAACACTGCTCCTGAATTGACAGGAACACCAGTTGCCAACTTGGTACTTGACTGTGAAGATGAAGTTCCAGCACCTGCAGACGTGATGGCTATCGACAACTGTGATAGTGATATCACAGTAGAATACAGCGAAGAATTCTTCGGAGATCTTCCTGCAGAAGGTAGCATTGCGGATTGTGTATTGAGCACTCCTGCAGCAGTTAACCCTGATGGAACCGTATGTACTGGAGACGAAGCATGGAGCTTGCTCTTGTTTGAGTTTGATAATGCTGATAAAGTATTCTACTCAACCATTGAAGCGAACTTCGTACAATATCCTGATGGAACAGCTACCTTGAGTGGATCAGTAGTTCGTAATGACGATCCAACTCGTGGATGGAACATTGATGTAACTTTTGCTAACGGTATGGATTGGGACATGTGGTCTTCACAAGGCTTCCCAACTGGATACAAGGATGATTGTGGATTGGGTGTTGATCACTTCGAGGATTGGACTTACTACATCATGCAAGCAGGAGCTACTCTAACAGGATGGGGTGGAAACGCTGGTTCTACTTTGAGCTTGAACCACGCACCAAGCAGCCTTTACTATGGATACCAAGTTGGTATTGGAGCTGACAACGTGAACTCTTCTTACGGAAGTGGTGGATGGTTTACCTACTCAGGTATGTACAACCAGCAAATGGTGAACGGTTCTGGTGACTTTGCTTTCGACCACGATTGCTGTCCAGATTACAGCATCGAGCGCACATGGTGTGCAGTTGATTGTTCAGGAAACGAAACGTGTTTCACTCAGATGATCAGCTTCGATGACCTCGGTATCGATCCTCCAATGGTTAATCCTATTGGAAATGGTGAAGTTCTCGCTAGCAAAGATGATGCACAAGTTAGCTTGTTGCGCTTGTCTCCAAACCCAGTAATTGGAAACGCGAAGATTACATTCGTACTTCCTAACACTGCTGATGCGAAGGTTGAGATCTTGAACATGAACGGTCAGTTGATTACCGAATTGTTCAACGAAAAGGCTGAAGCGGGTCAATCATATGAGCTTAACTTCAACGCGGGCGACTTGCCAGTGGGAGTTTACCTCTACCGTTTGACAAGTGCAGACGAGATCATTACCAACCGTATGATCATCAACAAATAAGTCGATTACTGGTTATTTTTGACCGCGACAATACAAATCAAAATCCCCTCTTGCTTTTGGCGAGAGGGGATTTTTTTATCTCCTTATTTCGGAAGTCTTCAGTAAATGTGATTGAAACATTTAAAAAGATTTACATCTTCGAAGGTTCGATGATGGGCCGATACTCAATGAATCGGAGTTCAAGCAAATTTGTGTTCAAGCCCCTATTGTATCTGCACTTCTATTTTTTGTTGATAGGCATCAAGTAGCTGATCGATTTTTTCGGGAGTTAGGGGCTTTTCGAGATATGCATCAACGTCGAGCCTTGTTTTCGCTTTGTTGGAATCGTCCAAATCAATGCTCGAACTGCTCATCACAACGTATGGCTTGAGAGCAGGCGAATGTTGGAAGGCCTCAGCCGAATCATCCAAAACTTCCCAACTGGAACAGATCGGTAAGTTGACATCCAAAATCATCAAGTCGGGCTGAAATTCTTTCAAAGCAGGCAACACCTCACTGGCATTGGAGATCGCTTGGATTTCAATTTCGGGGTAAACTTGTTTGAAGAGGTATTCGATGGTCATTCGATAAACCGCATCATCGTCTACAAAGAGGATGCGTTGTAAAGGAAGGTTTTGGGGCATTCTGGGGATATATGACATCTTTAATCTGCTCGTTCTGAAACAAAGAAAAAATTTCCTTTTCGCTATTCCAAGGGATCGGAACACATACAGAAAATTCCTACAAAAGGAAGGCCCTGATCCCGAAAGAACAAGGCCTCAATTCCTATATTTTCAATTGATCAATTACATTTTTTCGATCACAATGGCACTGGCACCACCGCCACCGTTACAGATACCGGCAGCTCCGTATTTTCCATTGTTTTGTGCCAAAACACTCATCAATGTAATGACAATACGTGAGCCTGAAGAGCCAAGTGGGTGGCCAATCGCCACAGCACCTCCGTTCACATTTACTTTAGCGGCATCCAAGCCTAGGATTTTATTGTTGGCCAAACCTACTACGGAGAAAGCCTCGTTCAATTCCCAAAAAGAAATGTCTTCGTTTTTCAAACCTGCCTTAGCAAGAGCCTTAGGTAAGGCTTTTGCTGGAGCTGTAGTGAACCACTCAGGGGCTTGTGCGGCATCAGCAAAACTCACAATTTTCGCCATTGGGCTCAAACCGAGTTCTTCCATTTTTGCTTTGCTCATCAACACCACTGCAGAGGCTCCATCGTTCAAAGTTGAGGCGTTGGCTGCAGTTACGGTTCCTTCTTTATCGAAAGCAGGACGAAGTGTCGGAATTTTGTCCATTCGAACGTTCTTGTACTCTTCATCTTCTGTCATGATGATTGGCTCACCTCGTCGCTGTGGAATTTCTACGGGAACAACTTCATCTTTGAATTTCCCTTCACTCCAAGCCTTGGCAGCTCTGGTGTAGGACTCAATAGCGAATGCATCTTGTTCCTCTCTGGAGAATTCATGCTCTCTCGCGCATAAATCAGCGCAATTTCCCATGTGGGTGTTGTGATAAACATCGGTGAGTCCATCCTTCAACATTCCATCAACCAATTTCATGTCTCCAAACTTTTTCCCAAGGCGTGCATCCATGTAGTGAGGAACCATGCTCATGTTCTCCATACCACCTGCAACAACAACATCATTGTCTCCCACCATGATGCTTTGAGCACCCTGCATGATGGCCTTCATCCCAGAAGCACATACTTTATTCACTGTTGTGCAGGGAACATCATTCGAAATTCCAGCTCCAAGGGCTGCTTGACGCGCCGGAGCTTGTCCGCCACCCGCTTGCAAAACATTTCCCATCAGTACTTCTTGCACTGATTCTGGGTCAATCCCAGCTCTGTCCAAAGCTCCTTTGATGGCGATGGATCCCAATTTTGTTGCTGGGATATTGCTCAAAGCTCCCATAAAGCTCCCCATAGGAGTTCTTGCTGCACTTACTATATATACTTCGTTCATTTTCTTTCCTTTTTTATTGAAGGTGCCCAAAGGTAATGAGTCTGCAGCAGAATTTAAATTGCCCCGAGTCGAAGATCATTACCAAGATCATTTCTTTAACAGCACTTAACAAGGAACTGAAGTATTTGGCACGTTGCTTGCAATTACTTCATCACTAATGCATTCTTTGGTTTTGGTTAAGATGTATAGTTATTTTGGTTAAGGTTTAGGCGGATTCTGATAACGATCGGGATCCGCTTTTTTTGTCCGCCTTTTATTTATTCGTCATCCCTCGAAAAGACTTTTTTTTTTGAGCGCCTCGAAAAATCCTTGGCAGTAATTTCACAGAACACCCTTCTCCCCTCTCGGGAGTTTTGCCTAGCTTTGTAATTCTACCAAGTCAAGCACCGTGGGAAAAAAGCGCACCGTTTTCGGACATAAAATGTGGCAAAGAAAGTGGCTGGTTCGTTTCTTTGGAGTGATTACCTATCCTAGGTTCAACTGGTATTACGACACCGAAATTTCGGGCACTGAGGTTCTTGCAAAAATCCCCAAATCGAACGTTTTAATCGTTTCCAATCACCAAACGTATTTTTCCGATGCGCTTTTCATGATGCATGCCTTTCAATCTGCACTCATGGGTCGGTTCAACAACATCAAATATCCTGGTTTTTGGTTTTTGCCTCATGAGGAGCTTTACGCCGTGGCTGCTGCGGAAACCATCGAAAATGCTCGCTTAACCAATTTCATGAAAGTTGGCGGAGTGGTGAGTATCCAGCGAACTTGGAGGGCCAATGGACAAGAAGTCAACCGTGCTGTGAACCCCAAGGACACCGAAAACATCTCCGCAGCGCTGAAAGCCGGTTGGGTAGTGAGTTTTCCTCAAGGCACCACCAAGCCTTTTGTTCCGGGAAGAAAGGGGACTGCTCACATCATCAAAAACGATAAACCGGTGGTGATTCCGGTGGTGATTGACGGTTTCCGAAGAGGTTTTGACAAACGTGGAGTGAAGAAAAAGAAAAAAGGCATCACCCTTTCTCTCAGAGTGAAGGCCCCTTTGGACATCGATTATGATGACAGTGTAGAAAACATCCTCGCTCAAGTGATGGACGGAATTGAGCAATCGGAAAAGTTCAATCAGATCGATCGTTTACCAACAAGTAAAAAAATTGCCAATCGGAGTTAGGGAAATCCACGACCATCTTTGTATTCATGTTGATCAGTTTCAAACCCGACACGCATGATTCTAGATGCCTTTGAATTACGTGAAGTGCCCCTTAACACCGCTACACAGCATGCGTTAAGAAAGAACATGACGGCTACTTTTCTCGATAATTCGCCATCATTGAGTCGCTGGTTTTCCTCCAAAACATCCGCTATTTCTGCTGAAAACAATTCCTCCAAGGTTCAAATAAAAGAGAACCACTTGCCTTTGCTGTAAATCCCGGCACACTGCCACACGCAGAACTTCTCATGGTGCGTTTTCTAGAAAAAAGACCATGAAAAACGTACTTATCCCCTCTTTTACCGCTCTTTGTTGCGGAATGATTATCGTTCTCTTTTCTTCATGTGACGCGAGTGAGCGACCAACAGAAGCTCGGCCCGACCACGAATATGAATCGCTGAAAATGTCGGTAATCGAATACAAAAAAAGTTTGTCAGAAAGTCAGAAAACGCTGAATGCAATGGAATCCGAATTGGCTGAACTCTTGAAATCATCTGGAGGAGATGCTACAGTACAACATAGCAGCCGAGTAGAACGGATTCAGGCCATACACGCGCTCATTCACGAACAAAAAGAGCGATTGAGCCAACTCAAAGAAAAGAACACTACTGCACAAAAACAGCACGAACAACTTCAATACCAACACGCCAAACTCATTGAAAACATCGGCCATCAAGAAGAAGAAATTCTATTGCTCATCAATGAGTTGGACCAGTATGACCAGCGTCATCAACAACTGGAGGCAGATTTACACTCCATTCGCATCGAAAGGGAAAAATTGGAGGAAGCGCTTTACCAAGCATCCTTTTTTATTGGAAACCAAAATGAATTGCTTCAAGAAGGTTTGGTAGAATTGAAAGGTGGTTTCCTCGGTTTTGGGCGCAAGGCGGTTTTAAAAAGGGACTTCAACACGGCTCCTTATCAATCCATTGATACACGCTTGATGTCGGTTTTCCACCTTGAAGGAAAGGAAGTGAAGGTATTGAGTGCTCATCCTGAGGAAGCTTACCAAATTGAGACCGTTTCAGACCAACAGCGTTTTACCATCTTAGATCCGGACGCCTTTTGGAGTAGAAGCAAGCACCTGACGGTTTTAGTTCAATAAAAAAGCACTCACACAGGGCGGGTAATTGATGTGCTCGCCCTATTTCTTGCGGTTAGTGAGTTTGTATCGAACGATGGTGATGACCATAAAAATGGTTGCTGCAATCGCCACAACGGCCAACAAGTTCACATCATTGTCTGCATTTAGATTGAGCCCAGTAGCCGTTGAATCAACTTGTAGGAAGCGTTTCATCGGGTTAATTTAAGGAATGTTTTTGGCACTGGGGTTTTCACCAAATAAACCTCTTTGGTTTCTGGATCTGGAATTTCGATGGAAAAGAAGTGTTTCGCCTTGTGATCAATGGGATCTGTTTTTTTCAAATCGTTTTTGTTCCCAACAATCGGAATTCCCTTGGAGCGCAATTCGTCATCAAACATGTCTTTTTGTCCCTCTTCGAGATCAATTCGAATGAGGGAATACAAACCGTTGCTTTTCATTCTTCGGAAGGGGAAATTCACCTCCGTTTGAATTTTGCTACCCGTTTTGATGCGCACCACGCCGTTGTCGGAAAAATCGCCATCCACCAGCACATAGTACCTTCTTCTGAAGCTCGACCATTCATCTTGAAGGTATTTTCTCCACTTGAAATTTTTCGCAATGAGTACAATACCTGAAGCATCTCGCTCAATTTTATTAACGAAGTGGATGTCCGTAAGCTCAGGGTCTCTCGCCTGCAACCAACGCTTCATTAAATTGAAAGACGTTCTCACCTTTGGGTCGGGATGCGCCGTAGTATAGCCCGCAGGTTTAATGAATCCTAAGAAATCTTTGTTCTCGAAAACCACTTCGCACGGAGCCACATCGATTTTCTTGAGCACGACCAAAGGCTCTGAATAGACCTCAATTTGATCTCCTTCATTGACCTCTGTAGAAGGGATGTTGACCATCTTACCGTTCAAACGCACGTGTGCATTTTTGATGGTTTTTCTGGTTTTGGTGGTTGACTTGAACCCCATGTTCTTTTGAACCACCTCGAGGAGGGTGCTTTTTTCGGCAACTTCTATTCGCTTCATCTGGCAAAGATACCGTTTCC
>CAZYPV010000106.1:0-266 GCA_964649515.1 uncultured Comamonadaceae bacterium
CAACTGTTTAGTCGCTTGCGCGGTGGGGTTAAGGTTGGGTTTGGATTACGGCTTAGCCAAGCAATTCGCCACCTTGTGCTGAATCGCTTGAGGACTAATCATGGCCGTTGAACTTAGGTTTTCATTTGCGCTTAGGCGGATGTACTGAAACTAAAATGTATGTCCATTTTAGTACAAAAATGTAAAGCAAGCTCATATACTCAGAACCTAAACAACTCGGCAACGAGTTGGTAAATCGAGCCTTGTGCCATCCTTAAACAACCCGC
>CAZYPV010000106.1:366-8162 GCA_964649515.1 uncultured Comamonadaceae bacterium
GCGTTTAAACAGTTGCGAAGCAACCTCAACCGGCGAAGCCATTCAACCAAAATCCCAATCGCATGCTCTTGCTGAACCCTGATGATCAAGCGAATTTTAGAAAATGTATATCCACCTTAGTACGAATAAATGTACAGTAACATGATATACTGAGCACCTACACAACTCGGCAACGAGTTGGTAAATCGAGCCTTGTGCCATCCTTAAACAACCCGCGCAAGCGTTTAAACAGTTGCGAAGCAACCTCAACCGGCGAAGCCATTCAACCAAAATCCAATCGCAAGAAGTAAATGTGGACATCACTTCAAGTCCGATAAAAGGCTTGGATGAACAAAAACGAACAATCACTCCAACAAAAAAGACCCACATCTCGATGCAGGTCTTTTAAAGTTATTTGAAATGAGGAGCAGTGCTTAGTTGCTTCCTGTTCTTTCTCTTTCGTTGGTTGAGTAGAGAATTTTCAATGCTGTGGCCTTCCGCAGTTCTTGCTTCACGTCAGTCACCACTTTCATTTTGGTATCCTCATCGACTTTTAACGACACCCACATTTTGGATTGCTCCTCTTCACGCATGGTGTTACGTTCTTTGTCTACCCAATTTTGAACATCTTGTACGGTGGCGAAAACATCATTCAACTGAATTACGGGTTCGCTACCAAATGTTTCTCGGTCTTGTGGTGGCCCGATGTTGATGTATCGAATGAGGTGTTTCTTTTCGATTTTCTCAATCTCGGAGGCCTTTGGTTTAACCACCTTCACTTTTTCTTCCTCAGTACGCAAAACGGTTGCTACCATGAAGAAGAACAAAAGCATGAAGACGATATCTGGAAGCGAGGCAGTAGATACTGCTTGCATTTCCTTTTTTCCACCTTTTCTAAATTTTCCCATGGTCAATATTAATTACCGTACATGTTTCCTGTTTCATTCGGCTCGGCCTCAGAAATTCGCTGTGGATAAACGGAACGCACTGCTTCGATCTGCTCGGCCAACTTAACATCGTCCGGCTTTCTTTCGTAGCGTGTTTTCAATTCATCGTAAGTGATTCCGAATTTGTCCAAACTCACCTCATCACGCAATTCGTTCACTGCCGCTTGCAACTCATTTTGTACTTGGATGTACATGTCGTAAGTGGTGTTGTTATCGTTTTGCATCGAGATGAGGGCTGAAGATGGTAGCTCGTAATAATCCCCCCCTAAAAGGCGAATGGCCGAAGCTTTCTCTTCCCATTTTTTCAGCTCTTTCTCGAAGGCTTTCTTTGTATTCTCGTCTGTTGCATCCGCCACCGCCTTGGTATAGTCGGCCACTTTTTGTGCAACATCGGTCTTACTCACTCTTGTTCTGATTGGGAAGTTTTCTACATCCCCTTTGTTCGGGTAACGTAGTCCATCTCCGTTTGCGATCAAGAATTCTTTGGCGCCTTCTTTCAGTTTGCTGATGTTCATGATTTCCCCTTCCACCAAAAGTTGATCCTTTCCGTTCACCAAAACCACGTAAATGTTCCGTTGTTTTACGATTGGAGGATTCTCGATGGGGGGTTGCATTGGTGGCAACTGGCGTTGAATTCCTTCATCGGAATCAATGGTAGTTGTCACCAACCAGAAAATCAGCAGGAGGAAGGCGATATCCGCCATGGAACCGGCATTAATTTCAGGTATGGATCGACGACTCATAATTCCTTTTTATTTGAAGATTTTGCTCACTTCTGCCCACAAGATGGTAACAATGGCCACACCACCAAGGATGTAAGTCATGATCAAACCTCCACCAGAAAACTGGGAGATTTTAGGTGTTACCACTTCATCTTGTATTTTCAAAAGTGCTGGGTAGATTTCGTCGCTAGCCAATCCGTAGAAGCTCACTAGAGCAATCAAAACAAAGGCTACAAGACCAATCAACATTCCCATTCTTTTTTTAATGTTCATCACGAAGAACACGATACCGAAGATCACGGCGGCCAATACACATAGCACACCAACTACTAAGGTAACGTTGTACACAATATCGAGGTAGACACCATAGTTGTCTATCCCTTCTTTCATGCTTTCTTCGGGAACACTCTTTCCGATAATCACGAGGCAGCAGATCAATCCGATCAAAATGATGATCGAACGAACAACGCCCATGATAATTTTTAGAACCTTATTTCCCATTTTGATTATCCTTTTTGTGCGATCTCACGCTTGTACAACAAATCGATCAAATCCATAGAAGACTCTTCCATGTCCAAAACGATACTGTCAATTTTAGAGAGGATGTAGTTGTAAAATACTTGAAGGATGATCGCAACTACAAGACCCGATACGGTTGTAATCAAGGCCACTTTAATACCCCCTGCAACGATGGATGCGTTAATGGTGTTTGCCTCAGCAATTTTATCGAAGGCACCAATCATACCGATTACTGTACCCATGAACCCAAGCATTGGTGCAAGTGCGATAAACAAAGAAATCCAAGAAAGACCTCTTTCCAATTTCGCCATCTCTACACTACCGTAGTCTTCAATTGCTTTTGCAACGTCTTGAGTTGAACCTGCAGAGCGATCCAAACCTTGGTAGAAGATCGAAGCAACGGGCCCGCTTGTATTTCTACAAACATCTTTCGCAGCAGCAACTCCACCACTTTGCAAAGCACTTTCGATTTTCGCCAAAAGCTTTGAAGTATTGGTGGTAGCCATGTTCAAGTAGATGATTCTTTCGATTGCAAGTGCCAAACCAAAGATCAAACAGATCAATACAAAGGCCATGAAGTTTGCACCACCTTCAATGAACAAACGCTTCACTTCTTGGTGAAAGCTCAAAACTTCTTTCTCTCCTTCACTCGAGATTTCATTTACGGCTTCAGCAGCATCATCAGCAGCTTCAGTGACTACTTCTTGTACATCTTCAGCGGCAGCCATTGTGGAGTCTGCAGCTTCTTGAAGCATTTCTCCAGCGTTTTCAGCTGCGTTTTCAATAGCTCCTTGATCGCCTTCTTGAGCAATCATTGTGTTCTGTAATCCGAGGGTGAGCGCTCCAAATAGGGCGATCATTGCAAGCATTTTTTTCATGACATCAAAATTGATTTGTCCTTGACTTGTGTTTATTGTTGGTTTTAAATTTTAAAATAACAGCGGAGAGACAGGGATTCGAACCCTGGATCCCTTGCGGGAAACACGCTTTCCAGGCGTGCGCCTTAAGCCACTCGGCCACCTCTCCA
Organism: uncultured Comamonadaceae bacterium; assembly: GCA_964649515.1. GTDB lineage: Bacteria > Bacteroidota > Bacteroidia > Flavobacteriales_D > Sanyastnellaceae > CALKGK01. The sequence continues at coordinate 3,561 of CAZYPV010000106.1, forward strand.
ATCACCTCTGGCTTTGAAATACGGCAGTCGTTACTACCTTCTCTCCATGGTGCGGGCAAATTACGAAAAAATAAAGCAGACCACCAACCCTGTCTTTACTCAAACTCTTGTGGTTTTATACCAGTGAAGAGTAGCTGGTCATTTCCCCTGCCATGGGTTCAACCATTTTCTTCGCTATTTCTCCTTGCTCTTCATAATAGGCCAAAGTGTGCATCAATTTGGTGTAGGCTGCCTCAAACGTCATATCCCCACCAGGGATTACTCCCATCTTGCTCAATGCATTACTGGTTTCATACCGACCCTGCTCCACAAATCCTCGATCGCACTGGGTGAGGTTCACAATGCACAATCCTCGGTCGATGGCTTCCTCTAAGCTGGACAAGAACCAAGCATCCGTCATGGCATTGCCCGACCCATAGGTTTCCAATATCAGGCCTCTTAAGTTTGGAATCCCCAGAACGGCATCCACCATTTCCTTTCTCAAAGCGGGTATTACTTTGAGCACCGCCACACGCTCATCCATTTTTTCTTTCAGAAGAAAAGGCGCTTCGGGGCGATACAGAGCATTGTGGTCAAAGAAAATGTGTATTCCTGCAGCTGCGAGTTTGGGGTGGTTCGGACTCTTGAATGCCTCAAAATCTTCGGTACTGTATTTATAGGTGCGGTTACCGCGATAGAGTTCAGAGCCAAAATAAATCGCGACTTCCTGCACTACGGGTGCTCCCTTCACCTTCATTGCCGCCAATTGAATAGAAGAAATGAGGTTCTCTTTACCGTCGGTACGAATCATCCCAATGGGCAACTGACTGCCTGTGATGATGACGGGCTTGGCGATGTTGGGAAGCATAAAACTCAGCGCTGAGGCGGTGTAAGCCATGGTATCTGTGCCGTGTAAAATCACAAAGCCGTCAAACTCTTCGTACCTTCCATAAATCAAACGTGCAATGCGCTGCCAATGATCTACTTTCATATCAGAGCTATCCAACACTTCATCAAAAGCTTCCGCGGAAAGGGCGACATCAAATCGCTTCAATTCAGGCACCTGATCTTCCAAATGCTGAAAGTCAAAAGGAACCAAAGCACCGCTTCGATGATCTTCCATCATCCCTATGGTACCCCCAGTATATATTAAAAGAATCGAAGTCATACAGCTTTGAAACGGGATTGAGTTGTGTCTTATTGAACGAAAATTCTCAACGAATATACATTTCTAAGGAAGTTGAAAAAGCCTTTTTGCATTGCTTGTTGTTTGCTTCGCCAAGTCTTCCAAGCTCATTTCGAAGGTATCTGCCATCACTTGAGCTACCAACTTCACGTAGGCACTTTCGTTTCGTTTTCCTCGATGCGGAGTCGGCGCAAGGTATGGGCTATCGGTTTCCAATAACAAATATTCCTTGGGCAAAGCGGGGAGTAAGGCACGAAGGTGACTTTTCTTGAAGGTGAGCACTCCTCCAAAACCGAGGTAAGTGTTTCCGTAATCCAGAATTTTTTTCGCCTGGGATTCATCCCCCGTAAAGCAATGAAATACCCCCCGCAATTGGTCGTCATTGACTTCATCCATCACCTCAAAAATCTCATCAAATGAATCTCGAGCGTGAATAACATAAGGAAGCTCCTTCTCCTTGGCCCAATTGAGCTGAATCTTTAGCGCTTCTTGTTGTTCTTGAAGGTAGGTTTTGTCCCAGTAAAGATCAATGCCAATTTCCCCCACGGCAATGTGTCCGCCTTCATCCAACTTGGATTTGAGCTTGGCCAGCACTTTCTGATAGTCTGCCTCCACGTGGCAGGGATGCAAGCCCATCATGCTGTAGCAGTCGTCATTGTTCTTCACCAATTCCATCATTCCCTCAATGGAATCAAGGTCAATATTGGGGAGAAGAAATGCGCTCACACCAGCTTCTCGAGCACGGTTGAGCATTTCATTGCGGTCTTCATCAAAAGCCTCGGCATACAAATGGGCATGCGTATCGATTAAGTTCATGCTGCAAAAGTAGCACTTTGAAGATTTGAATTAACTTCGCCCCACAGAAGTGGAGTGCATGGCAAACAAAATCAAAGTTCTTGTGATTCGATTCAGTTCGATTGGTGACATCGTTCTCACAACTCCGGTTTTGCGCGCACTTCAAACCCAGCTCGATGGCGAAGTTGAAATTCATTACCTCACCAAAAAGAGCATGAAGGGGATTCTTGAGAACAATCCTCGAATCAGCAAAATATATTGCATCGAAAAGGCCACCGGCGAGGTGCTGCCTGAATTATTGGAGGAAGAATTTGATTACGTCATTGACCTTCACCGCAACGTGAGAAGCGCCATGGTGAAACGGAAGCTCAAAATGCTTGATTTCACTTTAGAAAAACGGAATTGGGAAAAGTGGTTGCTCGTGAACTTTGGCATCAATAAACTCGACCCGAAAGAACACATTGTGACCCGATACCTGGATACGCTTCGTCCTTTTGGCGTGGTTCCCGATGAATTGGGCTTGGAATACCATTTTCCTTCATTCCTTCAAAACGAAACCCCTGCTATCCAAAATTACACTGCCTTGGTTCTTGGCGCAACGCACGAGGGGAAGCAACTTTCGGAAGGTCAATGGAAAGATTTGGTTCAGGGTATAGAAGGAAACATCGTGCTTCTCGGGGGTGAAAAAGAGGCGGCCTTGGGCGAACGTTTGTCCAAACTCAATCCACTCGCGTTGAACCAATCAGGAAAGTGCAGTTTGGATGAGTCGGCCCACTTTATTCAACACGCCGATGTCGTTGTTACGGGAGATACCGGCTTGATGCACATCGCAGCGGCATTCAACAAAATCATTGTGAGTGTTTGGGGCTGTACTTCTCCTGCACTTCAAATGGCACCGTACAAGCCCCATGAATTGAACCGCATCATCGAACCCTCAAATCATCCTAAACGACCGTGCAGTAAGCTGGGAGACAAATGCAAATACGGCAAGGGTGAACAGCGCTGCATCACTTCCATCCCCAGCAATACGATTTTGGATGCCGTTAATGATATTAAGCGAAAAGCTTTTTCAGCTCAGTAGCGTCATCCGGCTTCATCTTTCCGGCAAGAATTAAGGATAACTGACGGCGACGAAGTGCAGAATCGTAGCGTTCGATTTCTTCTTTGGTTTCGGGAATCAATTCAGGCACTTGAATGGGGGCTCCCATTTGATCTACTGCCACGAAAGTATAAATGGCCTCGTTGCATTTGGTTCTTTTACCACTGCTGTGATCTTCAACATAAACGTCCATATACACCTCCATTGAGCTGGAGAATGCTCTCGACACCTTGGATTCAATGGTCACGATATCTCCTAAATTGATTGCTCGGTCAAAGCTCACATTGTTCACCGCAGCCGTTACGACCACCCGTCGGCAATGTCTTTGCGCAGAAATTCCCGCACTAATGTCCATCCAATTCAAGAGTTGACCTCCCATGAGGTTTCCCAGGGTATTGGTATCGTTTGGAAGGATGATTTTTGCGGTTTGGCAGTACGTTTCTTTGGCTGTTTTGGACTTCATCTTAAAAATCTTTGCGCAAAGATAGGTCAAGCTTGATGCATAAGCCCTACTCCTTTGTAATTTTAGCCCATGAATTATGATACTTTAAAAGCATTGCACATCATCTTCATGGTTACTTGGTTTGCTGGCTTGTTCTATATTGTTCGACTGTTCGTTTACCACAGAGAGAGTGCGGATATGGAATCACCGGCGCGGGAACTCTTCCACAAGCAATACAAAATCATGGAGCGACGATTGATGAATGCCATCACCTTGCCCAGTGCTGTGCTCACCTTGTTGTTTGGAACTTGGATGCTTTTTTTGAACCCCTCCCTTCTTCACCAAGGCTACTTCCATGTGAAGCTCACTTTTCTTGTTTTGCTTTATGCCTATCAAGCTTACCTTGTGATCATTCAGCGTCGTTTTCAAAAATCAGCAATGGTCCTTACCAGCACCAAACTGCGCATTTGGAATGAAGTTCCCACGGTAATTCTCATTGCGGTGGTTTTTCTCATCATTCTCAAAAACTCCATCAATTGGATTTATGCCGTTGTAGGAATTTTGGGGGTGGCCATTTTGCTGACGATTGCCATTAAGGTGTATAAGAATTTCAGGATGAGGAATTGAGTTGATTGAATTGGGTTGAGGATTGAGTTTTCACATGTCTTTTTATTTCCGATTTCTGGCTGATATCTACTGTGTTCAGGATTTTCCTATAAAATCTGCCTCCCTACATGTAGTTTATCTTATCCTAGACTTGTCTCAAACACCTTAGTGAAAGCAGCGTGACCAGTGGTAGCTAATTTGTAGATAATGTCGTTTTATTTAAAAATGGGTTTTAGCGCTGATAATTGTGCTATCCATGGAATTCACAATTGGCGATGAATGTGCACCCCGATGGGGTCGTGGATAATGGGGTTGGATCATGGATTTTTGCTGTCAATTTGTGTCTGCGTTTAATTCAAAAAATTGCTATAAATATGCGACCCCGATAGGGTCGTGAATACGGGCTTATCCTTGAATTGGGCGCGGTGGAATCAATGGTCTAAATATGCGACTCCGATGGAGTCGTGATTGATGGGTTTGAAACGAGGGGATTCA
>CAZYPV010000107.1:0-7885 GCA_964649515.1 uncultured Comamonadaceae bacterium
CACATCGAAAACCATGGCTTGGTCGTCCCCATTTTTCTTCCACTCTTCAGCACTTATTCGGCTTACGGTATCGTACTCCTTGCCTGCTTTCTTCCAGGCATCAAATCCCCCATCGAGGTAACCAATGGTATTGTCGAAACCAACACGAGACAAACGGGTGATGACCTCTTTTTCTCTGCCTTTATCGGCAATCAATAGAATTTCTTGGTTCACGTCCATCAACAAAGCGCCCACCCACGGTGCAAAGCCACCATCAATTCCAATAAAAATGGACCTCGGTACATGGCCTTTCGCAAAATCTTCAACACTTCTCACGTCCAAAACCACGGCTCCTGTTTCATTGGCCGCAACTTCAAATGCTTCGGCATTCATGGCATGGCTTCCCTTTTTGAGTACTTCATCGATGTCAGCATACCCTTCCTTGTTCATTTTGACATTCAACGGGAAGTATTGCGGAGGCGGAAGGAGTCCGTCCGTTACTTCTTGAATGAACTCTTCTTTGGTCATGTCCGCACGCAAAGCATAATTGCTCGCTTTTTGTCCTCCAATGCTTCCCACCGTTTCTTTACTGAGGTTCTTCCCACAAGCAGAACCGGCACCGTGAGCGGGGTAAACAATCACGTCATCTGCCAAGGTCATCACTTTGTTACGGAGACTATCGTAAAGGTGTCCGGCCAAATCTTCTTGCGTCAAATCGGCTCCTTTTTGTGCCAAATCTGGTCGACCCACATCTCCTAAGAACAAGGTGTCACCGCTAAAGAGAGCGTGATCTTTTCCATTTTCATCCCGAAGCAGGTAACAGGTACTTTCCATGGTGTGTCCTGGCGTGTGTAGCACCACAATGCTGACATCTCCCAGTGGGAATACTTGTCCGTCTTCCGCTGTAATGGAATCAAAGCTCGTTGTGGCATTTGGTCCAAAAATAATGGGAGCGCCACTGGCCTTTGCGAGGGTGAGATGACCGCTCACAAAATCGGCATGAAAGTGGGTTTCAAAGATGTACTTGATCTTTGCATTGTCTTTCTGAGCGCGCTCCAAATAAGGTTGTACTTCACGGAGAGGATCGATGATGGCTACTTCTCCTTTGCTCTCGATGTAGTAGGCTCCTTGAGCTAAACATCCCGTGTATATTTGTTCTATTGTCATGATCTATTGCGTTAAATGAAAAGTTCTTTTCCGATAATGTAAATCCCCATCAGTAGGACAAACCACCCAAAGCCCTTCTTCAGTTTCTTTCCGTCGATGAACTTGTTTAAAAAGATGCCCACGAAGATGCCCACGATGGACAAAGAGGTGAAAGCCAAGAGGAAAGTCCAATCGATTTCTAAATTTTCAACATCTCCAATAAAGCCAATGAGGGATTTGATGGCAATGATGAGCAAACTGGTGGCCACTGCCTTTTTCATGGGGAGTTTTGCCAGAAGTACCAGTGCCGGGATGATCAAAAATCCACCGCCAGCTCCAACAACTCCAGTCAGCAGTCCCACCACAATTCCTTCGACTACGATCAATGGATAATTGTACTTCACCTCGCCTGCTTCTCCTTCATCTCCGCGCTTGCTCTTCATCATCGAAATGGCAGCAACCACCATGATGATGGCAAAAAACACCATTATGGCGATGCTTTTTGTCACCACAAAATCACCCACCTCAAAAAGCTGATCGGGTATTGCGGGCACAATGAATTTACGTGTGCTGTACACCGCAATGAATGCCGGAATGGCAAAAACAATGGCCGTTTTGAAGTCCACCAGCCCTTTTTGCATGTTCCGAACGGCTCCCACCAGGGCAGAAACGCCAACAACAAAGAGCGAATATGCCGTTGCAATGACGGGGTCTAAGGCGAGCAAGTAAACCAGTACGGGAACGGTAAGGATGGAGCCCCCACCGCCGATGAGTCCCAGCACCAATCCAATGAGCAGTGCTCCAACAAAACCTAGAATACCTGCGATGCTCGTAATTTCCATGATTGTAATGATATGGGTGAAGTGTTATTGTTGAAGGCAAAAGTAACTCGCCTTATCTGCCGCCACAGTAACCTGCGTTACAGAGCTCAATCGAGGTTGAGAATTTCAATGCTGTTTCTTCCCAGCTTCACTTTTCCTTGGTTTTCGAGTGTTTTCAGCAATCTACTCACCACTACTCGTGAGGTGTGAAGATCGTAGGCCATGTCTTGATGGGTGGCATGAATGGTTGTGGAACCGCTCACTTTGCCTTTATCGCGTAAATATTTCACCAAGCGTTCATCCATTTTCATGAATGCAATGGAATCAATGGTATCCAGCATTTCCATCATCCTGCCGTGATAGCTTTTAAAAACAAAATCGCGCCAGCTTTTGTATTTGCTGGTCCACTCCTCCATTTTTTGAATCGGCACCATAATGAGTTTCGCATCCGTCTCAGCCACTGCTCTGATTTCGCTTTTGGTTTCGCCCAAACAACAGGTTAGGGTCATGGCACAGGTATCGCCACGTTCCAAGAAATACAATAAGAGCTCATCTCCGTCATCATCATCCCGAAGAATTTTGATGGCACCACTCACCAACAACGGCATGGACTTGATGTACTGACCAATATCCATCAACTGAAATCCTTCCGTTACTTCTTTGAAGGTACCTACTCTACTGATTTCTTCTAAGAGTGCTTGCTCGAAAAGGTGTCCGTAACTTTCTTTTAGTTCCTGTATCATTGAATGTCTGAATTTAAAGTCTGATTATCCCAGAAATGCTCATTATGAACCGAGTGCAAGATATCTTCTCTAAAGCAAACCCTGTGTAACATTGGTTACGGATTTCATGCTCAACATCGGCTTTTATCTCAAATCCATCACAAGATTGTGATTCACTTGTGATGTCTGATTCCATTTTTTGTCTCATTTTAGCCAAAACTAAACGCTTTACTCATGAAAAAACTTTTACTCTTTAGTGCTTTTCTCACCCTTGCGTCTTTTGCATTTGCAGATACGTTTACCGTTACCAACAGTGGATTTTCTTTTACTCCTGACGATTTGGCCATTGTTGAAGGTGACGAGGTAATTTTTGATCTCGGAAACTCTCACAATGCCGTTGAGGTGAGTGAGGCCACTTGGATGATGAATGGAAATACTGCCAACGGAGGATTTAGTATTCCCTTTGGTGGCGGTTCTGTGATTTTCGATGTTCCGGGAACTTACTACTACGTTTGCACGCCTCATGCAGGCAATGGGATGAAAGGACAAATCACTGTTAGTCCGATTTCCAACATTGCGAGTGTTAAGGTGAATACCGAGATCTCCATGTATCCCAACCCTACCCGAGGAGATTTGAACTTGGAATTGGATCCTAACTTCGTTCAGAATGTGGAAATCATTGCTTTGAACGGACAAGTGTTCGCCACTTTCAAAGTAGCTCAATCCATCACCAGAGTAAGTGTTGCAGATTTGAGCAAAGGCATTTACTTCGTGCGCTTTATTGGTGCCGAAGAAATCATTACTCGTCGCTTAGTGATCGAATAATACTGGGTGAATCCTCATCCATTGAAGCCCGTTCATTTTTGATCGGGCTTTTTTGTGGGCTGAACTTTCTTTAGGTACAAATTTCGAGAGTAGTAGTCGTTGTAGGTTTCGCCAATACTATCAAAAGCGGCAACGAGAAGAAGATACTCTCCATAATCGTAAGCTTTGATTTGGATGAATCGATAGTACGGGATGAAGTATTGCAGGTCGTATAGCCAGGCCTCCAAGCTACGAACGTCCAAGTCTTTACATCCTTTCTGCAACAAACCATAGTCGTCGGAAGACTCATCCACGGCATTTACCAGCGTGTGATCGAAGAGCGGATACCCACCTCCCATGTGCAAAACGATGTCCTGATGAAAAAGCAGCTCAAATTGGCTTGATTGCTCCACGATTTCATTAGCGTTAGCATGAATCGTGAGTTGAGGTTCTAGTGAATCCAACTGGGCCAAGACCTCATCAAATGCGGGCTGGAGTTCCTTTCCCGAATCGCGAATCCAAGTGCGAAGAAGTTCTTGTTTATCCAGCACTTCTTTTTGTACGGTTTGGTAAGGGCGAAATGTGGCGGGTGTACCGGGATAATAATCTTCGGGAGAACGTGCTCCTGCGGCGTCCAGCTCCAATTGAAGTTGCATGATCTCCTTTTGGAGGCTCCGAATGGCACAGGTTTGAGTATCGGACTTCTCTTTTTGAATTCCGTGAATGGAGGTGTGGTCTGACCCAAAACCTTCCACTTCATCCCCCTTCATTTCGCTTACCGACGAAAAGAACTGTACCAATGAAAACACACACATGAGGGGCAACCCTATTTTCGAGAAGATCTTCACAATTTTTCAAGCTTGATGAATGATTTGTAAAAGGTAGTGGATTCTCCTTAAGTTTGTTCCAACACATAAACTTTTGCTTCATGAAAAATCTTGTACTCGGCCTTTCTTTCCTTCTTTTTTCCTTGTTCTCGTTCAAAGGAACTACACAAAGCACGGGTTCATTGGATCCTACTTTTGGCGATGATGGTTTGGTGATGCTCCTTCCCAACGATGATGACAATGTGGCCACTGCCCTGAAGATTTTGGATGACGGTAGCATGCTGATTGGTGGATACACGAACAGTCCGATTTTTGGCAAAAACTTTCTCCTTGTCAAATTGCTTGAAGACGGAAGTTTGGATGCCTCTTTTGGTGATGGAGGGATGGTGAGCACGGACATCGGACTGGGGAGCGATGATGTGGCCAATGCTATGGCTCTCGATTTGGATGGAAACATCTATCTCGCTGGGTATAGCGACGACGGTGCGAATAAAGACGCCTGCATTGCGAAATACCTCAACGATGGAAGTCTTGACACTTCTTTTGGCGATGAAGGAAAAGTGGTGAGCGATTATGACAACGGTTTAGCCGATGAACTCAAAAGCGTTGAAATTGCCTTGCTCACGGGAGAAATTGTTGTGGGAGGAACCGTGGAGATTACGTCCACTCAATCCCGACCAGTAATGGCGAAATATGCTGCTGATGGGAGCTTGGTGGACGGTTTTGGTAACGCTGGTGTGGCTTTGATCGACGAAGATCCCTTCGACACCAATCACCTCTACATGATCGAAAGCTTGAAAATTAGACCCAATGGAAAAGTGACTGCTGTAGGTTGGAAAGATTTCCCCGGTATTTCTTGGAGTGCCGATTATATGACCATTCGTGTGAATAGCGATGGAAGTCTGGACAATACCTTCGCACAAGACGGTGTGAATACCTACAATGGAAATTTCAATGGAAACGATAAGGCTTTTGATTTGATCTTGGAGTCGGACGATACCTTCAAAATGGCCGGTGCAGGATATGTGAACGATTTAAAATACATTTTTACCGGTTTTGGTATTCAAGCCAATGGAAGCGTCGGTACTTGGACCGCAGGTAGTGAGTTTAGCGGGATTTTTGATGATGCCATTGCTTACGATATTGAGCAGGACAATCAAGATCGTTTTGTTTTTGCGGGAAGTGTTGGCGATGCGAGCAAAGACATTGCCATTGTGAGGTTCAATGAGAACGGGACTGTGGACAACCAATTTGGAAACAACGGACAGGTTCGTGAGAATTTCGATGGAAATACCTTCAATGAAGTGTTTGGACTCGGCATTCAGTCCGACGATAAAATTGTAGTTGCAGGCTACTCTGGCGATGCGATGCTTATAGCTCGCTTTTTGGGAGAAGAGCAAGCACAGCTGAACGACTTTGAGTTGGTGACTCCTGCTGATGGAAGTTCAGAAATCAACTTCAGCGCAATTAACCTGAACTGGACCAATGCTTTTGGCGCAGAAAATTATGAAGTGGAATGGGACACCTCCATTAATTTTGATGCCAATCCTCAAAGTGAAACACCCACTGCATCCATTCAATTGGTGAATGATCTTTTGAGCAATCAAACCTATTACTGGAGAGTGCGCGCCTTTGCTGGAGATGAAGAAGGAGAATGGTCTGAAACATGGAGCTTCACTACCAACGGTTTGGATAACTTTGAACTCGTGAGTCCGAGCAACGGAGCTGAAGATGAACTCATCTTCAACACCATACTGCAGTGGGAAGACAACCTTGGTTCAGAGGTTTATGAAGTGGAATACGATACTTCGGAGAACTTTGACGCCTCCCCTATTTTGGAAAGTGTGAACGACAGCGAATTGCTCCTCAATAACCTCACCACCGCTACCACCTACTACTGGAGAGTCCGTGCGGGCGACGCTGTGAGCTTTGGCGAGTGGAGCGAAACTTGGAGCTTCACTACCGAGTTGGGCATCAACATTGACGAAAGTACTACTCGTGGGTTCGAGACCTACCCCAACCCAGTGACGAACCAGTTGTTCATTCAATCAGAAGATAACGGAAACCAAATTGAAGTTCGGATCACTGATCTTCAAGGACGATTAGTTTTGAGCACAGGAAATGCTCATGCCTTTTCAAGTGTGGATCTTTCAAGTCTACCGAAAGGACAGTATTTCTTACAAATATTGAGTGAAGAGAATGAACTCCTTCACCGAGAAAAATTGGTGAAGCTGTGATGAGTAGTTCAAGTAAATGGATCAATTGGATGAAAGAACTCTGCCTCTGAACACGCGTATTCTTGCATAGATGATCGTGGAGCCAAAAGCAAGAATTTGAGATCTATACCAGCCTTGTTTGAGCAAAAGATGCTCTCAATTGAGGTTTACAGCCAAAGAAAAAATCACCTTCCTGAAATCGTCTAATCATGGAATGTACTTGATGTTACTGAAGTCAGGCTTGCGTTTCTCCAAGAATGCATTTCTACCTTCTTTCGCTTCATCGGTCATGTAGGCCAATCTCGTAGCTTCTCCTGCGAATACTTGCTGACCAACCATACCATCGTCGGTAAGATTGAAGGCAAATTTCAACATCTTGATCGAGGTTGGAGATTTGGCCAAGATTTCTTGCGCCCATTGGTAAGCGGTGTCTTCCAACTCATCGTGCGGAATAGCGGCATTCACCATGCCCATTTCTACGGCTTCTTGTGCAGAATAATTTCGGCCCAAAAAGAAAATTTCTCTCGCTTTTTTCTGACCCACCATCTTCGCCAAGTACGCAGAGCCATAACCACCATCGAAGCTGGTCACATCGGCATCGGTTTGCTTGAAAATGGCGTGTTCTTTACTGGCGAGCGTGAGGTCACAAACCACATGCAAAGAGTGTCCGCCACCCACAGCCCAACCGGGCACTACTGCAATCACTGCTTTGGGCATAAAACGGATCAAACGCTGTACTTCAAGAATGTTCAAACGCGGCATTCCATCGTCATCCACATAACCTTGGTGTCCGCGAGCATTTTGATCGCCACCACTGCAAAAGGAATAAACACCATCTTTGGTACTTGGACCTTCTGCCGAAAGCAAAACCACACCAATGTTCACGTCTTCGCGCGCATCAAGAAAAGCTTTGTACAATTCCCCCACGGTTTTAGGTCGAAATGCGTTTCTTACGTTGGGTCGGTTAAATGCAATGCGGGCAACGCCTCCCGATTTTTTATAGGTGATGTCTTCGAACTCGATGGCTGTGGTCCAGTTGGCACTCATATTTTCTTTATTTGGTGGTGCAATTTAGCTGATTTGAGCGGTATTTCGAAGGTTGATGGTAGTACTTTAAATTTTGAGTACCGCTTACTCTTGACAAGGAGTATGAAGGTGCATTGTGATCGATTTGCTTTCCAAGATTTCAAAATAAATCAACTTTAACTCTAAAATGATTGTCCGTATTCCTTCAACCCTCTAATCGGCTTTGAAGTGATGTCCATATTTATTGCTTTACATCGGGATTTGGTTGAATGGCTTCGCCGGTTTAGGGCGCTTCGCTTGGGTTGAGGTCGCTTCGCTCGGGTGTAGTTCGCTGGTACTTTGTG
>CAZYPV010000108.1:0-7776 GCA_964649515.1 uncultured Comamonadaceae bacterium
TGTTTCCACCACTTTTGGGGAATACCTCGATCCCATCATCCACGAAATGGGAGGGGATTCTCAGGTCATCTCCCTTCAGCTCGACCAAGATGAAGAACTTGAGTTATTGTTTTACGACAGTTTTAGTGGTGATTTCAGATATGTGGATAACCTTGTTGGATTGGATAATTCAACGGGTTTTGGCGCCTTTTACGATTCAAGCATCGAGATGATTCGGGCCGCAGATGTGAACGGCGATGGTATAGATGATTTCTTCTTCGCCCGAGAAAACGCCAATGGTTTGTACCTCCATCTTGTTAATGGGATCAGCACGCTTCCCTTTGACATCAACGGCGATGGAGTCATCACAAGCTCAGATTTGATCGAACTCATGAGCAACTTTGGATGCGAGGGAGAAAATTGTCTTGGCGACCTCAATAATGATGGTGTTGTTAATATTCAAGATCTTATCCTTTTGTTGAACGAAATGGGTGGCTAAATGGCTTCCAGTTCTTTCTGTTTTGTTAGAAAAGAGGCTAAAGGAGTCATCTGAACCATCAATGAAATCAGGTGTTTTGTAAAAAAGTGCACTTAAATTGTGAAAGCTGTGAATTTCGACTATAACTTTGCAGCACGTTCTTTTAATTAAGAAAACTTATCCAGAAAGGTGGAGGGACATGGCCCTGAGAAACCTTAGCAACCTACCAACAGGCAAGGTGCTAATTCCTGCTCCCGCAAGGGGGAAGATAAGTCGTAGAGCTTTCCAGATTTTTTCTAGACATCTCTTCTGACTTATCAGGAGGGATTTTTTTGTTTTTAGACCCTTGGCCAAGGTGTTTAAACAGAAATTCGTTCCTGGTACTCTCAATTTCCATAGACCTTCTTCAACTGAATAGGTTTCCTTCTAAAAACTTAAAACATGAAAGAGGAAACACGTATTATTCATTCGGTTGGAGTTGACAAAGCATTTGGTGCAATCAGTACACCAGTGTATCAAACTTCAACATTCGTTCAGAGCGCTCCAGGTGAGAACCAAGGCTTTGATTATTCTAGAAGCAATAACCCAACTCGCCAAGCCCTGGAAGACCTCCTGGCAAAGCTGGAGAACGGTGATGCTGCCTTTGCCTTCGCAAGTGGTTTAGCTGCGGTGGATGCACTGCTCAAAACCCTAAGCTATGGCGATGAAATTATTGCGGTAGACGACATCTACGGGGGGAGCTTTCGCTGCTTTACCCACGTTTATGAGAAGTTCGGCATTAAGGTGAATTATTTTGATACCACATCAGCCAGCAACATTCTGCCCTACATCAATCCAAAAACAAAACTGATTTGGATCGAAACTCCTACAAACCCTTGTCTTAAAATCACCAATATTCGAGAAGTTGTTGAGCTAGCAAAGCGAACGAACAAAACAAACCCAATCAAAATTGTGGTTGACAATACCTTCGCTTCGCCTGTGCTTCAAAAGCCTTTAGACTTGGGTGCAGACTATGTACTCCACAGCGCTACAAAGTACCTTGCCGGACACAGCGATGTGATAGCGGGAGCTCTTGTTTGCAAAACGTCTGAAGACAGTTCGGCCATTAAATTCATCCAAAATGCCACAGGCGCCGTCCTTGGTCCGTGGGATTCTTGGTTGGTGATTCGCGGCATTGAAACCATACACCTCCGAATCCAACAACACAGCGCTTCGGCTTTGAAAATTGCACAGTGGCTGAACGAACAAGATGAGGTAGCACACGTGAACTATCCTGGTTTGATTTCGCACCCCAATCATCACATCGCCAAAGAACAACAAGGCGCTTTTGGTGGGATTGTGAGTTTTTCCCTCAAAGAAGATCTTCATGAAAACGCAGTGGAATTTGTCAAATCTACCCAGCTGTTTAAACTCGCAGAAAGCCTTGGTGGTGTAAAGAGCCTACTCTGCCATCCTGCGAGCATGACGCATAAATCAACCCCTGTGGATGTTCGAAGAAAGGCCGGTGTGAATGACTCACTCATTCGCCTAAGTGTGGGCATCGAACACCCCGATGATCTCATTCAAGATCTTAAGTCAAGTTTAATTCAATTGAAAAACAGAGTGTTATGTCAAGCAAATTAAAGATCGGACTCATAGGCTACGGTGCTGTTGGACAGGCCTTTTACAAGCTCGTTCAAGAGCAATATCCAGATGATTTTGAGATTGTATTTATTGGGGTGAAGCGGTCTTTAGAGCAGCGTAATGGCCCCAAAGAACTCTTCAAAACCTCCTTCGAAAATTGGATTGACCTAAGTAAAATCGATTTGTTGATTGAACTGTCGAGCGATGCAGAAGCAGCTTTGGAATGGGTATATGCGGCCTTGAGTAAGTCCATCCCCGTGGTGAGTGCGAACAAAAAACTCGTAGCTGAACATGGAGATAAAATTAGGGCATGGGAAGAGAAATTTCAAACAAGCTTTAGGTATGAAGCAGCGGTTTGTGCGAGCATTCCGATTCTGGAAACCGTGGATACGTATTTCGGACATGAGCCCATTGAGCAAATTTCGGGGGTGTTTAACGGATCCAGCAACTTCATCTTAAGTAGCATTCGCAAAAACAAGTTGTCGTTCGATGAAGCTCTGAAAATTGCTCAAGAGCTGGGATATGCAGAAGCAGATCCAAGTTATGATGTAAAAGGCTGGGACAGTAGGTACAAGTTGAGCATCCTCATTAAACACGCTTTTGGGGAAGATCTTGTTCCTGATGATATTCCGTGCTTTGGTATCGACCAGTTGGGCGAAGAAGCTTTCCGCTTTGCACGTTTCCCTTTCAATGCCGATGATCATTTAAGCCAACAGCGCATTCGACTAATTGCTCATGCCGCTAAAACAGAAAAGGGCATCAGTGCATGGATTGCTCCTTGTTTGGTAGACACCAATTCGGCTTTCTTTTCTGTTGATGATGCGCTTAATGCCGTTCAAATCAACACGCGAAATAGTGGTCAACAGACGTTTTCTGGTCAAGGCGCTGGAGGCACTCCTACGGCAAGCGCGGTGTTCAACGATGTATTTCGCCTACTGGAAAAGGGAGCGTACCAATTGCCCAAAACCACTGCGGAGAAATCTCCAAAGCACAAAGTAAGCTGGAATGTGGCGCTAAGTATTCCTAAAAAGACCCCAGTAGATGAAAGTGTATTCAATCAACTCGTGGGTGTTTGGAAGCACAGCACAGGAACTGAAATCTTAGGGAATATCGACCTGGAGGCCTTACTGAAAATCACGGAGGCCTACCCTGAAATTAGTGTCTTGAAGTGCGATGAAGAAGAATTGGAAGCTAGTGTTCAAAACTGGACCGCCCTTCCTTATCCACTCATTGAGTTTAAGAATTAACACATGAAGAAAGAAAGAAACCAAGAACAAGTGCTGCTCCAAATAGCTCAAGAAAGGGTCTTGATTCTAGATGGAGCTATGGGCACCATGATCCAAAGGCACCAGCTTCAAGAAGAAGATTATCGAGGAACACGTTTTGCGGAATATCCGAGCAGCCTTAAAGGCAACAACGATCTTCTGAGCATCACACAAGCCAAGATCATTTCAGACATTCATGAGGCTTATTTGGAAGCAGGGGCAGACATCATTGAAACCAACACTTTCAACAGTAATCGCATCTCCATGGCTGATTATCAAATGGAAGATTTGGTTCGAGAATTGAACCTCGCCAGTGCTGAAATTGCGCTTGATGCAGCGGAGAATTACACCAAACAGAATCCCAATAGACCCCGCTTCGTTGCGGGGTCTATTGGGCCCACGAACAGAACGGCTTCGCTTTCTCCAGATGTGAACCAACCGGGATTCAGGAGTGTGGATTTTGATGAATTGAAAGCGGCTTATTTTGAACAGGCGGAAGCGCTTTATGACGGAGGAGTTGATCTTTTTCTGGTTGAAACGGTGTTCGACACCTTAAATGCAAAGGCTTGCCTTTTCGCCATTGAAGAACTTTTCGAAGTAAAAGGAACAAAAATCCCTGTGATGATCAGCGGAACCATTACCGATGCGAGTGGAAGAACTTTAAGCGGACAAACAGCGGAAGCTTTTGTGGTGAGTTTGGAACACTTCAAGCCCTTCAGCTTTGGTTTCAATTGTGCTTTGGGGGCGAAGCAATTGGCACCGTACATCAGCACCCTCCACAGGTCAACAAACACACTCGTTTCTGCTCACCCCAATGCCGGACTTCCCAATGCTTTTGGGGAGTACGATGAAGGTCCGACCGAAATGAACGCACAACTCAATGATTATCTGGAGCAGGGCCTCGTAAATATTCTTGGAGGATGTTGCGGAACTACCCCCGACCACATCAAAGCCATAAGTGAACTTGCCGCGAGGCATGCACCAAGAAAAACTCCGACTAAAACAACGAGCATATGAAGCCCCTTAAATTATCCGGACTAGAGCCTTTGATCATTCATGAGCATACCAACTTCGTTAACATTGGGGAGCGGAGCAATGTGACCGGAAGCAGACGATTTTTAAGGTTGATTGAGCAAGAGGATTACGATACCGCTGTTGAAATTGCCCGTCAACAAGTTCAAGGGGGAGCTCAAATTATTGATGTGAATATGGATGAAGGTTTGATCGATGGAGAAAAGGCCATGAAAACCTTCCTGAACCTCATTGCAGCAGAACCTGACATTGCCCGCGTTCCTGTGATGATTGACTCCTCGCGTTGGAACATCATTGAAGCCGGGCTAAAGTGCCTTCAAGGAAAAGGAGTAGTGAACAGCATTTCGCTCAAGGAAGGGGAAGCGGTCTTCCTTCAACAAGCGAAAACCATTCTGCGATATGGAGCGGCAGTGGTGGTGATGGCTTTTGATGAAAAAGGACAAGCAGACACCCTTGATCGAAGAATTGAAATTTGCCAACGGGCTTATGACTTGCTTGTTGAAAAGGCGAATTTCCCTGCTGAGGACATCATCTTCGATCCCAATGTTTTTCCTGTAGCCACGGGAATGGAAGAACACAAACGAAACGCCTTGGATTTTTTCTTAGCCACAAAATGGATCAAAGAGAATTTGCCCAATGCCAAGGTAAGTGGAGGGATATCGAATGTTAGTTTCAGCTTTCGGGGAAATCAAACGGTGCGAGAAGCGATGCACGCGGCCTTCCTATATCACGCCATTCAACACGGATTAGATATGGGGATTGTGAACCCAGAATTACTGGAAGTATACGATGAACTCAAGCCTGAGCTCTTGCGTAGAATTGAAGATGTGCTTTTTGATAAGAGCCCCGAAGCCACAGAATCCCTTCTCGAATTTGCTCAAAGTGTTTCATCATCAAGCAAAAAAAAGGAGAAAAACGAACAATGGAGATCAGGTGATTTTCAAACAAGAATTGCTCATGCACTGATCCACGGTATTGCAGACCACATCGAAGGCGACGTGGAGAAAGCGAGGGAAGAACTGTCTTCTCCGCTTGAAGTAATTGAAGGTCCGCTCATGGCCGGAATGAACATCGTTGGCGACCGTTTTGGGGCTGGAAAGATGTTCTTGCCGCAAGTGGTGAAATCTGCGCGAGTAATGAAAAAGGCGGTGGCTTATCTCCAACCTTTTCTTGAAGCTGAAAAGGAAAATAGTCAGCACCGAGGAAAGATCTTAATGGCCACCGTAAAAGGCGATGTGCACGACATCGGGAAGAACATTGTTGGGGTTGTTCTGGCGTGCAACGGTTACGAAATCCTTGATCTCGGAGTGATGGTGCCTACAGAGAAAATCATCGAAGAAGCCGTGAAACAACAGGTTGATGCCATTGGTCTCAGCGGCTTAATAACACCAAGTCTGGATGAAATGCTATTGGTGGCCCAAGAATTAGATCGGCAGAACATCAAATTGCCGGTACTCATCGGCGGTGCAACAACTTCTCGAGTGCACACGGCCGTGAAATTGGCACCTCATTATTCTGGTCCGATCATTCACGTGAACGATGCATCCAAAGCGGTAAATGTAGTGGGTAGTTTTCTGGGTGAAAGGAGTCCGTTAGTGCAAGAAGCAACCAGATTGGAATACGAAAAACTTCGGGAGCAATTTTTAAACCGTCAAGAAGAAAAAGTGCTCTTAGCGATAGAGGAAGCACGTAAAAATGCTTGGAATTGCAATTGGGATGAAGTGCCTATTGTGAAGCCCGGTTTTCTTGGAGTGAAGCGATTGGAGGAGCTTGATTTGGCTGTTTTGAGTGAATATATCGACTGGACCCCCTTCTTCAGAACATGGCAGCTTTTTGGTCAGTTCCCCGCTATTTTAAACGATGAGGTGGTAGGCCCGCAAGCGCAGGAACTTTGGGAAGATGCCCAAGCCATGTTGCAAGTGGTGATTCGCGAAAAGTGGATTACGGCCAAGGCCGTTTTTGGACTCTTTCCTGCAAATAGTGAGGGAGACGATATTCGTGTGCAGGGTCCAAACGGTGAGGCTGTGTTTCTCACGCTGCGTCAACAGATCAAGAAAAGCGGTGGACAGTCGAATTATGCGCTTGCGGATTTCATTGCCCCAAAAACGAGCGGAAGGCAAGATTATATTGGCGCTTTTGCCGTTTGCGCTGGTTTGGGGATTGAAAACAAGCTGGAGGAGTTTGCACAAGAACAAGACGATTATTCGGCCATCATGCTCAAGGCTTTGGCCGATCGTTTTGCCGAAGCCGCAGCTGAATACCTGCACAAAGAAGTGCGCACGAAGTACTGGGGTTATGCTGCAAATGAAAGCCTCAACAACGAAGAGCTCATCAAAGAAAAGTACAAAGGGATTCGGCCAGCACCTGGGTATCCGGCTTGCCCTGATCACCTCGAGAAGGACCTCATTTTTGAACTCTTGAAGGCCGAAGATATCGGTTTAAGCTTAAGCAGCTCGAGGGCCATGAGTCCGGCGGCGGCAGTGTCGGGATACTATTTTGCCCATCCAGAGGCCAAGTATTTCGGACTTGGAAAAATCGCTAAAGATCAGCTCAAAGATTATGCATCACGCAGAAAAATAAGCATTGAAGAAGCAGAGAAATGGCTTCGTCCACAACTCAATTACGAAAGTTAAAATGAAAGTTAGTCAGCACATCGAAGGAGCAAAAAAACCCTTGTTCAGTTTTGAAATACTTCCTCCATTAAAAGGACAAACCATCCATGATTTGTATCAAAGCATTGACCCATTGATGGAGTTTAAACCTCCTTTCATCAATGTTACCTATCATCGAGAAGAAACCGTTTACAAAAGGCTTTCGAATGGTTTATTGGAAGAGAAAGTGGTCAGAAAAAGACCAGGGACTGTGGGCATTTGCGCCGCTATTATGAACAAATACCAAGTAGATCCCGTGCCGCATCTGCTTTGTGGCGGATTTTCTAAAGAAGACACTGAGAATGCACTCATCGATTTGCACTTTCTAGGAGTGGAAAACGTTTTGGCCTTAAGGGGCGATAGTACGAAGTCTCAGAACTATTTCATTCCCGAAAAAGATGGAAATAAGAACGCCTCAGAGCTCGTTCGTCAAATCGTCAACATGAATCAGGGAAAGTACCTCGATGATGAATTGAAGGATACCAGCCCAAGCAATTTTTCAGTGGGTGTTGCCGGCTACCCAGAAAAGCATTTTGAAGCACCAAGTTTGAACATCGACATCGCTTACCTCAAAGAAAAGGTAGATGCCGGAGCAGATTACATTGTTACCCAGCTCTTTTTTGACAATGCCAAGTTCTTTGCCTTTGAAGCGAAATGCCGGGCTGCGGGAATAAATGTGCCCATCATCCCAGGAATCAAACCCATTGCCACTAAGCGCCAACTTTCAATGCTTCCTAACCGTTTTCAC
>CAZYPV010000109.1:0-7538 GCA_964649515.1 uncultured Comamonadaceae bacterium
CACCGTCGGACGGGCGCAGCACGTCCTTTTCGTGTGCGGGTGCGGTGCTTCCGGACGGGCTCGGCACCGTCGGACGGGCGCAGCACGTCCTTTTCGTGTGCGGGTGCGGTGCTTCCGGACGGGCTCGGCACCGTCGGACGGGCGCAGCACGTCCTTTTCGTGTGCGGGTGCGGTGCTTCCGGAGGGGCTCGGCACTTTCGGACGGGCGCAGCATGTCCTTTTCGTGGGCGGGTGCGGCGCCGCCGGACGGGTGCAGCACGTTCTTTTCCCGGCACGAAAAGGACGGGCCGCGCCCGTCCTTCTTGTGACACTCACCCCGCCGCCCCCTCCGTCCCCATCCGCCCGCGAAGCGGGCGGATGGGGACGGGCTAGCAACGCAAGCTTACTTGTGTTCCATTCAGACCTCTACCTTTCTCCGTCCGAGGCTCCGCTCACTTTCTCCAAATTCATCTTCCTGCTGAGGTACATCACCCCACCAAGAATGATGAACAAGCCAATACTACCGATGAGAAGCGACATCTCCTCCAACTGAATAATACCGTACACAAAAGCATATAAAATGCACATCCCCACAAACATACCCCAACTCACTTTGGCGCTTTTGGTGATGGCTTTCACGAACAAACACACTTGCAAAATGATGGAAATGGCCGCAATGAGGTAGGCCCTGTCAAAGCCGAGAATTTCTGAAACCGATAGCAAAACAACGTAAAACAGACACAAGGCCAATCCAACAAGAAGGTATTGAATGAAGTGAATTCGAAGTCCGTTCATCATTTGAATGAAGAAAAAACAAACGAAGGTCAGGGTGATGAACAGCACCGCATATTTGGCAGATCGCATGTTCTTTTTGTATTCATTCACTGGGATAAAGAGATTCATTCCGAACGAACTTTGGTGGAGGTTTTCGGGTTCGGTGATGAAGCGCTGAGGGAATGATCGGTTCAAATCAAGCACTTTCCAAACGGCGTCAAACCCGGCTTCGCTGTTGCTGTGTTCATCGGGGAGGAAGGCTCCTTGGTATTTTGGATCAGGCCAATCTCCGTGCAAATGAGCTCGGGTGGTTTTTCCCAAGGGTAGAAGGTTGAGGGAGGATGAACCGTTCAAACTCAATGGGATTTGGAAGCGAACCGATTGATTAGCAGCGAAGGGCACTTTGCATTGTACACCGTTGGAAAACAGTTTGGTGCGCACATTTCCCGGGGAAAAAGGGATCTGTTGGTCGGCCCACGTGAGTTGTATTTGTTCTTGAATTCCCCGACTATCACTGATGCCCATCGAAATCATGCTTTCCTCCCAGTGGATTTCAATTTCGTCATGACCAAAATCGAGATCGGCTGGGGCGAATGAACCGCTGATTATGGCGTCAGCGCTGTATAAGGAAACGTTGTAAATGCCTCGATGACGAACTTTATTAGCGATTTCAACATCGAAATTCAATTCTTCGGGGAGAAATTGAGCTACCACGCGCTTGCGGTCGATGATTTCGCCTTTGTTCTTCTCGGAGGTGCTACGAATGATTCGATCAAACGGAATGGTGAGTACCGGACCAGAGAGTTGTTGCGCATTGGCCCAATCCGATCGGAGTTCAGCTTCCACGTTGTTTTGGTTGTACATTCGATCGCGTATGAGGTCTTGAACCATTTCAACGGGAATGAGCATGAGTAAGATGAGAAGACCAATGCTCAGGAGTTTTAAAGTGATGGATTCCTTCATCCATTTGCTCACTTTTTCAAACGGACCGTTTATCGTGTTTTCGTTTGCTTGTTGACTGGTATTCAGTGCTTTGTTTTCGTTTTCATTCATTTTTATAGCATGTAAGGAGCTTGGAGTCCTCCGAAACGAGAACTCCTAAGCCATTGGTTATGTGTTGGTTGCTTATTCTTTGTTCATGACCACATTCACCCACATTCCTTCCGTGTTGGCGTGGATGGTGTTGTCATACATGGCCTGACAATCGATGGCCGGTAAATAGAATTTTCCGAGATAGGCCGCGTTGAGTCTAACGTAATAGGTGCGGCTTTTTCGTTGTTGAATATTGAAATAGGTGTACACCCGATCATCTCGATAATCCCGATAGTCCGCATAATCACTCACAAAGTCGTTGCGCTGAATGGAAAGCAGGCGCTCATTGATGATTTCCCAGCCGGACGGAAAGATTTGAGAAAGGGCCATTTCGTGGTACATGCCCCTGATGCCAGGATGGTAGATGTCCACTTTGGCGATGAAGTCAGTGCCTTGCTCAAGGGTACGAACATCGATTTCGTTGCCTTCTTCATCTAAATAACTCACGCCGATTTGCAGGTTTTCTTCTTGGGCTGATTCTTGAGCGATTAGGGGCTGACCTTCATTCACCATTCTCACAAAAAGAAGTCCATCTCCACGATTATCAATTTTCAATCGATTGCCTTCGATTTTGGTCACTTTCATGTCGCGCAACATCATGGGCTTCGTGATGGTGTAGTTCTGGCTTTCTCCGTTGAAGTTGATGTCCACAACCATGGGGCCTTTCCCTGATCGGAGTCCAAATTTGCTCAAGGCGATAAGCGAATATGCGGTGGTTTGAGTGCTTCTCCAGCTGGCTTGATTCATGCTTTTCGAGATGTCCAAGGCCAATGAAGAGGCTTCTTTGTTCATGTCCAACAAGATGAGCGTTTCAAGAATCATGGCTTCGTCTCTCAAATCTGAACCGTAAGAATAATACAAACTGCGATAGTCTTGAACCTTACTTGCTTTTCCTTCAATAATCGATCGGGCGGCTTCTTTTTGTCCGGCAAGAGCATAGGCTGCTGCGAGTCGCCACGATGCTTGGATGCTGAGGTTCGGATTTGATTTCAGTCGGTTCATGGCAGAAAGGTCTGCTTCCTTTGCAAGCGCGAGGGTGTACAATCGATAGGCTTGCAAGAGGTCGAGATGATCGGCATTCCGCGAATGATCTTGGGGTCGCCAGTTTCGTGCTATCTCTTTTTGATAGCGCAACCAAGCATTTTTCATGTTGGCGGGAAATCCAAAACCTTTCATTTCTGCTTCTAATAAGAAGTGTCCTGCATAGGATGTTCCCCAATCGTTGGCATTGTTGTTCCCGGGCCAGTAGGCGAAACCTCCGGCGCTGTTTTGAAAATTGGCCAAGCGTTTGATGGCTCCTTGAATGTTTTGTTGTGCCATTTTGCGTTCGCTTGGTGTCATCTCTACCACATCTTCCAAAAACAGTTGAGGAAAGGCTTTCGAGGTGGTTTGTTCAACACATCCATGAGGATATCGCAGCAAATAGCGCATTCGTCCGGCAAGATTAAATGGAGGCAAGCCCGAGACTTCAACCTGAACGGTATTGGTTCCGCTGGTTCCAATGAGGTCGAAATCCAATTCGTAACTTTCTCCTGCGGCCAATGCAGCTTCTTTGGTGAAAAGGGTAGGAGGGTTGGGGTTGCGTACTTCGATTTCAAAGCGATAGCTCGCCCTTTCTTTTCCTGAACTGCACTGTATTTCAAGTTCGCTAATGCCAATTTTGTTGGCTACCTTGAAAGGGAAAAGCACGATTTCATCTCCATTTTCTTCAAAAGTGATGCTCTTGTTTCGTCCTTCCAACGGTAGCAGGTAGCCGTCGCTTTCCACTTTGATGTCCACCTTTCGCACGTGGTCTTCCATGGCAAATACGTTCACGGGAAGCATGACCTCTTCATCCGGACCAAGTACTCTTGGCAAAGTTGCCAGCACCATCAATGGGTCTTTTACTTTCACGGTTTTCTCCGTTGAACCAAAAGCTTGATCTTGAACAGCCACCACCATCACACGAACTTCACCCACATAATTGGGCATGTTCAAAAAGTGCTCTTTTTCTTCGCCTGCTTTGAGTTGAAATGGTCCGATGAATTGCACCACCGGTTTGAAGCGGTTGGCTTTGTTCTTTCCTGGGTTGTTCTCATTTTCATCTCCACCACCAATTTTAAGGAGGTGATCAACGGGCACTCCGAATGCGGAGATCACATCGTCATACATGTCCCACGTTTTCACACCAAGGGCTTCTTTTGCGTAAAAATGTTCGTGTACCTGTGGAGTTTTGAATTTAGTAAGGGCAAGCAAGCCTTCGTCTACCACAGCGAGGGTATAGGTCATTGCTTTTCCTTTCTTTTCGCTTACCTTGATGCTGTACTTGCTTTCAGGTCTCAGCTTTTCAGGCATCTTCAGTTGAGGTTTGAGCACCGTTTTGGGATCTTCAACAATGATGGGCAGCACTCCATACATCCGAATGGGAGCATCGTTCACGGTTTGTTTGTGTGCTTGAAGTAAGCTAATGTGTGCGTAGACATTGGGCGCCATACCTTCTTCAATCTTGATGAATGCTTTGGTGCTGTTTTCTTCAAGGGTAATCCACTGTTTTTTGATCACTTTAACCCCATCCTCAATCGTCAAGAGTGCTCTTCCTCCGGGGGAACTCGGAAAGCTGAGTACACATTCTTCGCCCACTTGGTATTCCTCTTTATCGCTGGTAAGTAAAAGCATTGTGGCTCCACCCATTCCTTCTCGGTTGGATCGATTATAGGTATTGGGCCAATCGATGTAGAAGGCTTCACCGCTGGCATGACCATACTCATCTTCCACGCGTACGAAGTACCTTCCATAATTGGGGTATTCAATGTTGAGGTTGAAAGACGCGGCCCCTTTTTGATCGGTCATCACGGTTCCTTCCGCAATGGGAACATTCCCTTGGCGAGTGATGAAGCGGGAGAAGTTATCGCGGTTGTAGTGCCACCACCATTTCCAATCGACTTTATAGACGGTGTAAGTGAGTCGGTGCTCCGCAGCGGGTTTGCCGTTGGCTTTTAAACTTTGAAATTTAAATTGGTGATTTTTGCCTGTTTCCAAGGCGTACGAACCCTCAGGAGAGGGTACATCTACACCAACGTAATAATCAAAGGGTGAAAACTCAAGGCTCGATTGGTCCACACTAAATTCTCCTCCTGCTTCAAAGGCTTTGGTATCGAAATAGGCTTTGAGCATTCCCGGAGGGGGATTGTTGAGGTCCATATCGTAGCTGAATTGGGCTTCCCCAGTGGCGTTCACATTTCCATCAAAGGCGGTGTTGGTCGATGTTCTAAATTCACGCGCAGGGTCGTCAAATGTGTAGCTTTCAAATCCTTCAAATTGAGTTCGAATGGCTTTGGTCGTGACTTCAATTTTAGCCCGAAGATTTTTAGCAATGGCCCCATGTAGCCACTGGAGTTTGATTTTTCCGTCGAGATATCCATCGCTGGCGGTCATTTCCTCGTCAAAATCCAATTCAATTTTCAATCGGTTGGGTTTGACGGTTTCAACTTTCAAGTTTTTAGAAAATACAGCTCCTCCAATGCGAACGATGCAACGCCAATTTCCTGTTGGGGCGTCCGGACTCGTGACTGTTGGGAAGGTGAAGAGTTGCGTTTTGCCTTTGATGGTGTTTTTCTTTTCTACGAGTCGGCCACGGGCATCATAAAGTTCGAAGAGGACGGGATGACTCTCGGGCAAGCTGGCATATTCATCTTGAAGAATGAATGAAAGAAATAGTGTATCCCCTGGTCGCCACACTCCACGTTCACCATAAATCATCCCTTTGATTCCTTCTCGAACATAGTCGCCGTTCACATCAAACTGAGACAAACTGAGGTTTTCGCCTTCATTGAGTTTGAGGTATCCGCGCTGGGCCCCTTTTGAAGCGATGAGAAGAAAGGGAGTACTTTTCAATTCATCGATGCTGGCGAAACCTTCATTGTCGGTGCTTAGGGTAGACAGTGAGCGCTCTTGGTAATTGAAGAGTTCCAGTTTTACCCCAGCTTCTGGAGCAGTACTGATTAAATTATTGGCAATAAAGTCCCAAGAATTGTCGGTTCCCTTTTTCGCAATCAAGCCTAAGTCTGAGGCTAAAATGTTCCGGCTAATTCGCTTGGGATAATGGTAAAATGAAGGGTGACAAGGATTTTGTCTTTCCGCATAGTCGTATTCGTAGTAGTAATCTTCC
This sequence comes from uncultured Comamonadaceae bacterium, assembly GCA_964649515.1. Classification (GTDB taxonomy): domain Bacteria; phylum Bacteroidota; class Bacteroidia; order Flavobacteriales_D; family Sanyastnellaceae; genus CALKGK01. The sequence goes on from CAZYPV010000109.1 coordinate 5,993, forward strand.
TCGTAATAATCGTAATCGTCGTAATAGTCGTAGTAGTACTGTTCTACTTGGTCATATTCGGTATCGGTTTCACCATGATCATCCCATGGAATGTAATCGCTGGGCAGTTGATTTTCTTCACTGCATTGGTAAACGCTCTGCGCCATTCTGTAGCTCAATTCTAAGCGATAAATGGCTCCTGGTTCGGTTTTTACAAGCTCACTAATGTCGAGAAAGTAGGTGTTCCAATTTCCGAGGTCCAAGTTTCCTTTTTCCGCTAATTCGACGGTTTTTTTCCGAACTACTCGTCCAACGCGCTTTAATTCTCGCTGACCTTCAATGTTGTTGTTTTGAAGGAATTGATGGATATTGTCTTCAAAGATTTTTATCACCTTCACATCTACTGCCGAGAGACTTACGGCCCTGAAAGGCACAATGAGTCCGTCCGACGATGGTAGAATGGTTTTGTCTGTTTGCGTGAATTCAATGTTGGGAGGGATGTTGTCGAACTGCAGCGGAAGCACGGTTTCCTGCTGAATTTTGTAGCCCATCACATTCTTGATTCCCGCTGCGATGATGATGTCCAATTGTCCGCTCAAGCGTTGCTCTGGAAAAAGGTGAATTTCATTTCCAGAAACACTTGTTTTGGCTTTCGCTCCAGTGCTGATTCGAAGGAGTCCTTTTAGATTTTGGCGTTCATCGAGAGGGTCTGAAAAGCTGATGATGACTTTGGGTTCAGGTGAGCTTTCGTAACTGGAAGAGATGATTTTAAAGTCGCCCAAAGCCGGAATTTCTTTTTTCAGTTCTCCTTTCGACTTGCTGTTCATCAAAGCTCCATCGAAGCTCAGCATCACTTCTTGAGCATCCTCTGTTCTTGGAATGCTATCAATCGTGAAACGGTGATCCGTACCGTTGTTTTGGTGCGACCACGACACACTGAGTTGGGTTTCACCTAAACGTGCATTCACTGATTTTTCGAGAATTTCATTATCACAAACGTCTGAACTCGAAATGCTTCCCGTGAGATAAAGAAGGTCGAGTTTATTTTGCTCATAATAGTTCATTCCAGAGAAGCTGGCAGATAGCATTTGCTCTACTGTTCGAAAAGCGAAAACAAATTCTTCTTGTTCCGTTTCCACTGGGAGACCCTCAAAATTCAGCTTAGCAAGGTATTCGGTGTTTTCTTTGAGGTACTCTTCAGGAATGAAGGTCAGTGTTTGTGTAGTGATCCACTTCAATTTTCCTTTGATCTCGGGGGTGAAGGAAAGGAGGGTGTTATCGAGCTCCACATTCACTTTTTTCCCGTCAATCATTTCTTTTTGAAAACGAACGGTAATAACGTCTCTTCGGGAGACAACTCCAGAAGTATAAGCTGAAATGACATTCCTGAATTCAATGTCAGGCGTGAGCTGAGGTGCTTCTTCTTTACAGCCAGAAAATACAAGCAGTAGGAGTAGGAGTGAAGAGAGGGCGAATATTCGTTTCATGGATCGTAGGTTTATTCCTTTCAAAGATAGAACTACTTTGAAGATGAAGTGAGCGATTTCATGAAGCGTAGTGGTTTATC
>CAZYPV010000110.1:0-7452 GCA_964649515.1 uncultured Comamonadaceae bacterium
CAGAACAAGGAACGCCGATGAACGATTGCAGTATGCCCTTGCTGAAATTCCCTCAGCTCTCCACACTCCGAAGCCGTTCCTTTCCTCCTCTGAATCTGACATTCAAGAACATTTCTATCTAATCTTTGGTATTAAACCTTAAATTTGCCCCCGAAAATCACGCACTATGAGAACTGATCTTTATCAAGGACACGACTACTACAATATGGACGACTTGCTCTCAGAAGAGCACAAGTTGATTCGTGAAACCGCCCGTGCATGGGTAAAACAAGAAGTTTCACCCATCATCGAAAAGGCTTTCGAAGACGGGAAATTCCCAAGACACCTGCTAAAGGGTATTGGTGAAATTGGTGGTTTTGGTCCGTACATCCCTGTAGAATATGGCGGGGCTGGTTTGGATCAAATCTCTTACGGACTCATCATGCAAGAGCTTGAACGTTGCGATTCTGGTTTGCGTTCAACTTCTTCAGTACAAAGTTCTTTGGTGATGTACCCTATTTGGAAGTATGGAAACGAAGAGCAACGGATGAAGTACCTTCCGAAATTGGCAACGGGTGAGATGATCGGTTGTTTCGGACTTACTGAGCCAGACCACGGTTCGAACCCCGGTGGAATGACCACCAACTTCAAAGACATGGGCGACCACTACCTCCTCAACGGAGCCAAAATGTGGATCTCTAACGCACCTTTTGCTGATATTGCAGTGGTTTGGGCGAAGAATGAAGAAGGAAGAATTCACGGCTTGGTGGTTGAGCGCGGAATGGAAGGCTTCTCAACCCCAACCATGGGCGGGAAATGGAGTCTTAGAGCGTCTGACACCGGTGAGTTGATTTTCGAAGACGTGAAAGTACCTAAGGAGAACTTGCTTCCGAACAAAAGCGGTTTGGGTGCACCACTCGGTTGCCTCGACTCTGCGCGCTACGGAATTGCTTGGGGAGCTATTGGAGCAGCTTTGGACTGCTATGATGTTGCGCTTCGTTACGCAAAAGAAAGAACCCAATTTGACCGACCAATTGCTGGTTTCCAATTGCAACAAAAGAAATTGGCAGAGATGATTACCGAAATCACCAAAGCACAATTGCTCACCTTCCGTTTGGGTCAACTCAGAAACGAAGGAAAAGCAACTAGTGCTCAAATCTCAATGGCGAAAAGAAACAATGTTGACATGGCCATCAACATCGCACGTGAAGCACGCCAAATCTTGGGTGGAATGGGAATCATCAACGAATACCCCATCATGCGCCACATGATGAACCTGGAGTCGGTAATTACCTATGAAGGTACACACGACGTTCACTTGCTCATCACAGGACTTGACATTACTGGGGAAAACGCCTTTAAATAAATCATCGAGAACCTCGATGGACTACTCTGCTAAATCCTCGCTTCGAAAGTTGCGGGGATTTTTTTTGGAAACGCTGTAAGCAACTTGTTCAAATGGCTTGTGAAACATCTTGAGTTTTCTTCATGAAAAAACCCTTCGATTTGTCAGCGAAGGGTTTTTATTGTTCACAAAAAAAGTAGTTGATCAAGTGCGAAATGATAGCACATTAAATGTCTCAATATCTGGCTATGATCAATGCCTGATTAAATTTCTATAAATAAGAGCAACAACTGCGTAGAGAAAGAATAGTGCGGAAATGAGCATTACGTATCTCAAACGGTCAGTGTCGAAAACAACTTTTAAACTAGCTCCAATAATAATGGCTAGAGATGAAGCTGTGAGCATTAATTTTTCTCTTTTCATGATCATTTAATAGCACATGCAATGGCACCACCTACTGCACACAATGGTCCTGTCATCCAACATGAGAAAGTGCCAAGAGGGTCATCATTCCAATCATCATACAGGGTGTCGATTGCATCATCCATGCAATTGCCCCAAGATTCATCACCCGAGTCCAAGGCGTTCCAATCAATATCCCCTAATTCAACAATGGGCAGTCCAAATATAGCATTATCTGTTAACGACACAGATTTAATTTCAATTGAATTACCAACATCAAACTTTTTTGATTTTATTGATCCGATCTCACGGTTGTCGCTTGAATCTACAATAAATGAAAATATTTCATCATTGTCACCCTCAATGATGACAACGGCATAACCGTTTTCAAAGCTATACACTCCAGTTGTGGGGTTTTCGCGTGAATTAGTTATACTGAAATGTCCTTTTCTAAAGCTCTCCGAGTTTATTGCCAATTGATATAGCTCATTACTGGTATCAACAATATGGATTGAACGAACATTGTCTGGTAGGTTATGCTCGTAGGTCGCAAGAATTGAATTATCGTTTTCAATTTGCGACACTTCAAACTTTCCACAAGAGACCCAGATGATGCTCATTATCATGGAAGTTATAATTGTTAGGCTATAATTTTTCATAGAAAAAAGAATTTAATTGTTTTAACGCCTTTTCCGTCTGCATGGCTGAGTCTCAAGGTCAAATTTACTCAGGTTTCAATCAATGATCACTAGCGGTTGGTTTCTGTTCTTATTTATTCTAGTCCGATCGCGGACCTCCGTAAACCGTAGAAGGCAAGTGCTCCTTATATTCAACATGTAGATATGTTCAATTTGTCATATCTCCACCACATTATTTCATTGTAGAACGAGAGCAAATGAATACCCACCTTTGCCAAAACCCACCTCAAACTGATTGCTTGAAAAATGGACGGACATTTCTAGAGTCCTCTTTGACTGAAATCAGAGCTATTGAGGTCTCTGAAATGAAAATAACATCAAGCACGAATACAAATTAAGCATATAAGGCCGGAGTTTCAGAAGATCATTTATTTACCGATAGCGCGTCGCTAAAATGCAGCTTTTTTTAATAATAAACAAAACTTACATCCGCTTTAGTTAAGTGTAATCTCATATACCCAGCACCCGAACGACTCGGCAGCGAGTTTTAAATTGAGTTTTGATATGTTGTGCTATTCCTAAACAACCCGCGCAAGCGTTTAAACAGTTGAACAAGCCACCTCAACCGGCGAAGCCATTCAACTAAAATTTCGATAAATGGGTTGGTTGATCCACCAAGTGCAATCACTTTATTTAATCACTACCAAATCCCAATCCCCGTCCTCAATCACAGGAAACTTCTTGCGAAAATCACTCAATTCGTCAAAAGACAATTCACCCGAAATAACAGCAGCTTCAAAAGGAGTGCTGGCTGAAACATCCACTCCTTTGGGATCAATGATGCCCGAATTACCGGAGTAAAGATGATCATTCGCATCTTTTCCCACCCTGTTACAAGCAATCACATAGCATTGATTTTCGATGGCGCGTGCTTTCAATAAAATGTTCCAAGGTTCAGCCCTCACCGCCGGCCAGTTGGCTACGTAAATCGCGGCGTCGTAGAGGGGAAGTCCGCCTTTGTTCATGTTCCTGCTCCAAATTGGGAAGCGAAGGTCGTAACACACAAATAGACCAATTCTCCAACCCTTGCAATTCACTACCAAACGCTCATTCCCTGCGGTAAAATGCTGGTCTTCACCCGCGAAGGTGAAAAGGTGTCGCTTATCATAATGGTGCACTTCTCCAATAGGAGTCACCCAGTACAAGCGGTTGTAAAAGTGCTCTCCCGACTTCACCTTAATGCTCCCAGTGATGCAGGCTTGCTTTTCTGATGCAAAGGCTTTCATCCATTCCAAAGGCTTCATTTGTCCTTCTTCGTGCAGTGCCGCATGATGGTCCATGGAGAATCCAGTGGTGAACATTTCTGGCAAAACGATGAGATCGACTTCAGATGCATCAAGTCCACTGATCTTCTTCCCAAAATGATTCAAGTTGGCGGCTTCATCGTTCCAGTGAATTTCGTCTTGAATAACAACCACCTTCAAAAGGGATTTAACTTCACTCATTTCAACAAGGTTTTGGAGATTTTATGCAAGCGCTTAGCAGCTTTCAACAATTCATTATCCTCTTTAGCAAAACAAAAACGGAGTACATGATCTTGCACAGGATATTGATAAAACACCGATATTGGGATTGAGGCAATTCCATAATCAATGGTCCATTGCTTGGCAACTTCAGTATCTTCGGCGGTACTCAGTTTTTGGTAATTCAAGAGTTGAAAGTATGTTCCATCGCTGGGTTTAATTTCAAAGGCACTTCCTTCCAAGGCCCGCACGAAGAGGTCGCGTTTGTGTTGATAAAAAGCGCCCAAAGATTGCTCAGGTTGTTCGTTTTTCATGTGTTCTGCCAAAGCGAGCTGCATGGGTGTGTTGCAACAAAAAACGTTGTACTGATGTACCTTTCGAAATTCATTCATCAAGGCTTCGGGTCCGCAAATATACCCCGTTTTCCAGCCCGTAACGTGAAATGTTTTCCCGAAGGATCCTACAATTAATGAGCGTTCAGCTAGCGTGGATCTGGATGCTGCACCCCAGTGTTTGTGGCCGTCGAAAACAATGTGTTCATACACTTCATCGCTCAAAACAATACAGTCAGTTCCCGAGGTGATTTCATCCAAGGTGCTGATGTCCGACTCGCTCATCACTGTTCCCGTAGGATTGTGGGGGGTGTTGATGATGATCATTTTGGTTCTCCGACTAAAAAGCTGTTTTACCTGTTCCCAATCAATGCGAAAATCGGGTGCGCGCAAAGCCACTTGATGCACCTTGGCTTGAACGAGTTCAAGGGCGGGCACATAACAATCGTAAGCCGGGGTAAAGACGATCACTTCATCGTTTTCGCGAACCAAGGCTTGAATGGCGGTAAAAATGGCTTGAGTAGCACCGGCAGTGATGGTGATTTCCTTTTCGGGGTGATAGTGAATTCCGTCCCTCCGCTCAAACACTTTGCTCACTTGTTCACGCAAAGCCAATAAACCGGCCATGGGAGCATATTGATTGTGCCCCTGTTTCATGGCTTTACTGGCCTTTTTGATGAGTTTAGGATCAGGTTCAAATCCCGGAAACCCCTGAGAAAGGTTGATGGCTTTATGCTCCGTGGCGAGAGCAGACATGGTGGTGAATATCGTGGTTCCGGTCAAAGGAAGCTTGGAGTGAATGCGTGATGAGTATTGAGGCATTTTTTCGGAAGGATTGCATCGGGTTGTGAGCGTGAAAAGTACGGAATTCTTAAGAAGAATTTGGCGAGAAGTGCGCGAAGTCTTTTCTTTCCAAACCGTTCGCTTTTGCCCGTGAAGAAGGCCCTCTTTTTCTTCATGAACAGCACCGATACGCCTGATGGATAAGAACTTAATCATTTTTTGTGTATTTTTAAGCTCTTGTTTGATGACCAAAATGACCGCTAACTGCTACCGATGAAAAAATCATTACAACTCCTCCTCATCCTATTTTTAATACTGCCAATGGCACTCCATGCTCAACTTGCCGATCGCGTTCCCGGACAATTGATCGTCAAGCTGAAGTCCATGGACCAGAAAGATCAACTGCTTCGAAACTGTGCCGATTTGCACGGTAAGAACATCGAACCCAAAATCAATCGGGTACTGTCCAAACGAAGCAATATTGTGCTTTTGGAGTTCAATGAGAATGCCTTAACTGCCGATAAAACCTTGGAAATCGTGCGAAGAATGCCCGCGGTTGTCGCAGCCCAATTCAACCATACTGTTAGCGAAAGAGCAACCCTTCCCAATGATCCTCAAATCGGAAGCCAATGGCACCATGTTGATGCTTCGGATAACGACATTGATACCGATCTTGCTTGGGACATCACCACAGGCGGAACAACTGTGAACGGAGACGAAATTGTCGTGTGTGTCATCGAAGGGGGCGGTTCCAATTACAATCACCAAGATTTGATTGCCAACCACTGGACCAATACCCAAGAAATTGATGGAAATGGAATTGATGATGACGGGAACGGCTACATCGACGATGTGAACGGCTGGGATCCTGTTTCTGGGACAGACAATATTGGAGCTGGCGGACACGGAACTGCGGTTTCTGGGATGATTGGGGCGAAAGGAAACAATGGAATCGGTGTTGCCGGTGTGAACTGGGACGTTAAAATCATGCAAGTTGAAGTAGGAGGCTTGAATGAAGCCAATGTGATAGCGGCTTATAGCTATCCTTACGACATGCGTGCCTTGTACAACAGCACAAACGGTGCACAAGGAGCTTTTGTGGTAGCTACCAATGCATCTTGGGGGATCGATAATGCCAATCCGGCCAACTATCCTGTATGGTGTGCTTTTTATGACGATTTGGGTGAAGAGGGAATTTTGAACTGCGGGGCAACCGCAAACAACAATGTGAATGTGGATGTCGTTGGAGACATGCCAACAGGTTGTTCAAGCGATTACATGGTAGCCGTAACCGCAACCAACAGCTCAGATGTAAGAACGTTTTCGGGGTATGGAGCTACCTCCATCGATTTGGGTGCTCCCGGTGAATCGGTGTACCTCCCTTCTGGAAGCACCTCGTATTCAAACACCTCAGGTACCAGTTTCGCTTCGCCTTGTGTGGCTGGTGCAATTGCATTGATGTATTCTGCACCCTGTTCAGACCTTGCCGCATTGGCACTGAGCAACCCTCAACAAGCTGCTGATTTGGTAAGAACGTATTTGTTTCAAGGTGTTGACCCGGTGGCACAATTGGCAACGGAGACAACTACTGGCGGACGATTAAACGTGAAAAATTCACTAGACTTGATACTCAACAATTGTGGGCCACTCCCTCCGTGCGATCCTGTGAGTATTTCAGGAGTAAGTGAATGTTATTACGACGAAAACTTGGGGCAAATCCGTTCCAACATCGAAGTGAGCGTGGTCATTTCAGAAAACTTCTGCGATGCCAGTACATTGTGTTATGCCGAAGATAACGGAGCGCTTACCTGCATTGACCTCTTGGCTGCAGGAGAAGAACTGAACAACGTGAGTTCCTATGTTCTTGAAAACCTCAACCCGAATGCCAACTATCAATTGTACTTCACCACTGCAGATGGAACTTCAAACACCATCACGGTTTCAACCGCCGATTGTTCCAATGAAGTAGCCGGTTGTACGAACCCTGTGGCCACTAATTTCAATGCAAATGCGACCATCGATGACGGCTCTTGCGTCATTCCTTGTGAGAACGTCACCCTGACGATTGATACCGATTGCTGGGGCTATGAGGTGAGCTGGCAGTTGAGCGATGAGCAAGGCAATGTGATTGCTTCGGTAAATGGAACTTACGGAAACCAACAAACCTATACTTGGACGGGCTGCCTTCCCTATGGATGCTACACATTTGATATTCAAGATAGCTTTGGAGATGGCTTAGCAGGTATTGCGAGTGGGTGCGCCGTTGATGGAAACTACATCATGGTGGACGGAACAGGAACAAGCCTTTTTGAAATGGGAACACCAAACTACGGAGCGGGAACCAGTCACGATTTCTGCGTGCCGATTGGTCTGCCAGGTTGCACGGATAACACGGCTTGTAACTACAATGCCGCGGCAAGTATCGACGATGGTTCTTGCGAATTTACTTC
>CAZYPV010000111.1:0-7376 GCA_964649515.1 uncultured Comamonadaceae bacterium
CAACGCTTGCCAAACCGCTTTGAAGAGGGCTTGAAATGTGTAACGGCGGAATATGAATTACTCGAAAACGGCAATGTAAATGTGCTGAACAGTGGAATCAACAAAGAAAGCGGCACGCTTCAATCCAGCGAAGGGGTCGCCAAAAGTGCAAATGAAAAGGCTCCTGGAGAGTTGAAAGTGAGTTTTTTCAGACCGTTCTACGGCGATTACTTCATCATGGAATTGGACGAAAACTACCAATACGCCTTAGTGGGAGCGCCGTCTAGAGAATATTTATGGATTTTATCCCGAACACCACAATTGGATCCAAACATCGTTTCAGACCTTAAAAACAAGGCAGAATTGGCTGGATTTCCAGTTCAACAAATGATGGTGATCGAACAAGACTGTGGCCGCTAGTCGGTGCTCACTATTTTTAATGAAAGTGAATTGATGCAATAACGAAGTCCAGAGGGTGCCGGACCATCAGGAAAGACATGTCCCAAATGCGAATCGCAAACATTGCACATCACTTCAACCCGAATCATACCAAAACTGGTATCCTTCTCATATTTGATAACTTCTGGAGTGATGGGAACCGTAAAGCTTGGCCATCCTGATTTAGAGTCAAATTTGATGCTCGAATCAAACAGGGGCTCATCACAACAAACACAGGCATATTTCCCTTGCTCGTAGCTCGAACAATGTTCACCGGAAAAGGCTCGCTCAGTGCCTTTGAGCCGGGTAATTCGAAAGGTCTCAGGATCCAATTCCTTCGCCCATTCAGCTTCACTCTTCTCTACTCGCCGTGGGGCGATCTCATTTCCTTGAGTGCAATAATGCATTACTTCTTTCCAAGTCATATCGTTCTATTGGTAGTTTTCAACCTCAATTTTCGAGTGAATGTTCATTAAACAGAAATGAGAATGTTGACCCTTGAAGCAAGCGCGTAAATTCAATCGCTCCCTCCGCTGAAAGATGGTCGCCATCGGGAATGAAATAAGTTCTTTCTGATTCATTGAAGTCAACAATGATCTCTCGCAAACTTAACTGCTGCTGCAATTCTTTGTGCCTAGCTGAAAATGCTTCGGGAACTTGCTCCCTGTATGTTTTGTAAATGGGGGTGTTGAGTATGAAGAGTTCAATTCCCTTTTCTTCAGTGAGTTGAATAATGCTGTCGAGGTAGTCAATATTGGTGGAAGAGAACTGCTCATGGTCCAAAGTGTTTTGCTCAAATTGGATTCGAAGCCTCTTTTGAACGGATGAATCGCGCACTTCGGAATGACTAAATTCATTGATGAACTTACCTGGAAAGGGCGAACTACCATCAGAATTCGACCGATGGATGTCCTTAATGATGGATTTGGTAAATCCAGGAACCTTGTGGGCATTGATGCCAAGTAGCTTAATTTGATCCTGAATGGGAAGAAGTTTGAAGTAAGGCGGATTGATGAGGTGTGATTTTTGACCAAAAACAAATTCATCACTATAACTGGATAGGTTATGATAGCCAAAACCAAGTACCACGTGTTCAAACTGGTTGTCGCAATTCAGAATAGCTTTGAGTTTATGAAAGGAATGATAAGTGGTTTCAGAGTTTCTCCCGAGATTCATAACGCCTCTAAAAAGCGTATCGTTCAGTGCTTTCTGTACATGAGAGTCTCCAATAAAGATGGTTTTGATATTTTGAGGAAATGTGTGCGATTCTGCCTTCAACCTTCCGCTGTGAACGGTCATCAAGAAGAATACTCCAATGAACGCAAGACAGAGCAAAAGAAAAAAGACGGTTTTCAAGACAAATTTTCTCATGGCTAAAATTGAAAGTAAATGAAGTTCTGTTCTTCTCCGTTGAACCAGTAAATCAAGACCACCAAAAGCAGATAAAATACATATCGCAGACCAGAGAATTTCTTGAGTAAAAACGTATCTAATGCGAATTCGCCTCGTCTTCCCATCCATTCAATGATAACAAAGAAGAAGACCAGACCTATGAGAATATAATGCTTCAAAAAGACTCCCAATTCGAGATAAGATGCGGGATTTCTAAATAAACCTTGAAGATAAAGAAGTGCTTCTTCTAAGTTTTCTGAGCGAAAAAATACCCAAGCAATTATAGTTAGCACAAATGTCCCAAACATTGAAAGCGCTTCTTTCCAGGTAGGAAATGCTCGATTATGAGCGATGATCTCAAGGTGATGTCTGTTTTTCCCCCGAAGAAGTAAGGGGAGAAAGTAAAGGGCATTGAGCCCACCCCAAACAATAAAGGTCCAATTAGCGCCATGCCAAAAACCACTAACGATGAAAATGATGAACACGTTTCTCAGCTTTTGAGCCAAACTGCCTTTACTTCCGCCGAGAGGAATGTATAAGTAGTCCCTAAACCAAGTGGATAAAGAGATGTGCCATCTTCTCCAAAATTCCGCGATGTCCCTCGAAAAATAAGGAAAAGCAAAGTTCTTCATTAAATCAAATCCAAAGAGTCTCGAGGTGCCAATGGCGATGTCTGAGTACCCAGAGAAATCACCATAAATCTGAAAGGTGAAAAACAATGCCCCGAGTAAAAGTTGACTTCCGTCCAAATCATGATGATGAGCAAAAATGGTATTCACTACTCGTGCACAATTATCGGCAATGACGATCTTTTTGAACAAGCCCCATAAAATCTGTCGTAAGCCATTCATGGCATTGTGATAGTCAAACTTACGAGGGGTAGAGAACTGAGGAAGTAGATGGCTGGCTCGTTCAATAGGACCTGCTACTAATTGCGGGAAAAAAGACACGAATGCTGCGAATGATATGAAGTTTCTCGTAGGTTCGATCTTTTCTCGGTAAACATCAATGGTGTAACTGAGCGTTTGAAAGGTGTAGAAACTGATTCCTACGGGGAGCACTAATTGCGCCGCTCTGAGATGCACTGGCTGACCCATAAATGAAAAGAGGGCATTTACGTTGTCCAAAAAGAAATTGAAATATTTGAACGTAAAGAGCAAGCCAAGATTGAGCGCTAAACTCGCCCACAAAAGCCACCTTCGTTGTTTCTTTTCATTCACTCGAGATAATCCAATTCCGATGGAATAATCCACAAAGGTGCTCAAGAGAATGAGTCCTAAAAAACGCCAATCCCACCAACCGTAGAAGACGTAACTCGCGAACAATAAAAAGGCGTTTTGAGCTTTCAACCCCAATCTTTTCAGTCCCCAAAATATGGCAAAAACGATAGGGAGAAAAATGGCGAAGTCAATGGTGTTGAAGAGCATTCCGGAGTAGAGCTAAGTTGTTTTTGACGCTGTGAAATTAGAAATTTCTCACTGAAACAAGTTCATCATCCGCTCCGAACTCAAATGCTTTACAACATCCACGGCCTGACAAGAATTGTCGCCATAATCGACCTCCACTTTGCCAATTTGCTTCGCTGCCCGAAGCGCCGTTCGATGCAACAATGCACTGCGCTTGCCAATGGCAAAAAGGGCGTTGTTCATTTGGTCTTTGACGAAGTTACTCTCGCCTTGAAGTTGATCCTGAATCTGCAATATCAAAGGCATAAAATAGTCGTCCGATATCTTTTTGTCCTTCACCATATAATAAAGCATTCCAAACCCACACGAACGCAATTGATCTACCTCACTCTGGCGCCAAGCATCCGATATGCTCACTTGATTCTTTGCTTTCGACATCACGTTTTGAAGAAAACTGTGGGTCAGCATCCAATGTCCGGCGTTCAAGGCCATCTCTTCCAAGGTTTCATGGTCATGTTCTTTCGCATTGGTGAGCAAACAAGCGAGATGCTTGGCTTCGAGGTATTCAGAATGCCACAATTCTAGAGCAAGTGCATTGTTTTTAGGCATTCCCTTGGCCAATTTCTTAATGATTGTAAGTCCCATACCAAAACTCTTCAACCCGGGGATGGGCGATTTTTCAAAGTGAGCAATTCCTCGCTCGTCTTGGTGCTGATGGAGTAAATCGATGGCGTCTTGATACTTCACGTTCATTCTTTTGTCGAAGTTACAATTTCTCAGGAGCTCCAAATAGCGTGAACGTGTTTTATAGCCCAAGGCATGCATTTCGCGATTTAGATTACAATCTTCTGTCCTTTTTCGCACCAAGCAATGAATTTCAATTCGTACCTTCTGAGGCGAAAACCAAAACAATCATGAGAAACTTCCTAATTCTAGGCGTCTTTTGCGGACTCTCGAGCTTCCTTTTTGCTCAAAGTACCCCAGATTTTTCCTTCGACGATAAAGAAATAAGGTTCAAAGAGAGCCCTGTTCAGGTCAACCAACAAGCTTTAAGAGCATTGCCCAATTGGCAAAGTTTTGTTGCCAACCACCCAAGATGGCAAGTCCAATTTGACGAACATCATCGTCTGCCTCATCGGGCTTTCGGACCAGGGATTACTGTTCCAGGTGCTTCGGTTTTGGAACAGTCAGCTGCGTTTATTCAAAATGAGTTGAACATTTTTGGCATACGCGCCGAGCAATTGTCAGATCCTCGAGTGGTAGAAGGTAAAAAGCATACACGTGTTTTTTATACTCAAGAGATCGAGGGCATGGAAGTGCTGCGTTCCCAAATTCAGCTTAAGTTCATCAACCAAAAGCTGGTGATGATTCAAATGGATTATTACACGGATGCAACGGTCCCTTCCGGTGCGCTTTTGAGTGAAGATGCCTTGATGGCCGCTGCGATTTCAAACCTCAACTTGAACAACCTTCAAGTGACTTTTGGAGAGCGAGCCCTATTGCCTCAGTCTAACGGACTTGAAAATGAATTTCGTCAGGTGAAGATCCTTGAGGTCTTTGGCTACGAAAATACCATTCCAAAACGCTACAGGTGTCTGGTGGATGAAATCTCAGGCGAGCTCATCACTCGAGAAAATCAGGTGTATCACATCAGCCCAAAAGAAGAAAAAACCATCCTTAAAATGGGAATGCCCGTGAACATTAGTGGTGAGGTGATCGGTTCCGTAATTCCAGATAACCCATACAACCCTGCAGTTGTAGAGCCGATGCCGTATATCGATTTAGTGGTGGATGGAACGAACCTCAATTTGGATGCCGATGCCGATTTCGTGAGTAATATTGATGGTCCGGCAAACTATAGCATGTCGCTACAAGGCAATTGGTCAACCATCGTGAACAATGGAGTTACTCCAAGCACCACAGGTACCTTGGCAGATGGATACAATTCGATTGATGTAGACTCATGGACCAATTTAAAAGAGCGTTCGGCATACCGAGGAGTGAACCTTATTCACGATCACATGAAAACATACCTCCCCAACTTCACCGGCTTGGATTTTTCGCTCACCACCAACATTGATGTGGAAGGAGAGTGCAATGCGTTTTACGATGGAAGTAGTGTCAATTTTTATGATGCAGGTGGCGGATGCAATTCAACAGCCTTGATTGCTGATGTCGTTTATCATGAATACGGGCACGGAATCAATGATTTCTTTTACCAGTCCATTGGTACTTTTTTCCAAAACGGGGCCATGAACGAAGGGTACGCCGATTTTTGGGCGATGAGTTTGAGTCAAAACAACGGTTTGCTCGCTGTTGGTTTTTACGATGATAGCTTAGACCCACTCAGACGCTACGATATCGATCCTAAAGTGTATCCCGACAACCTCATTGGACAGGTGCATAACGATGGAGAAATCATTTGCGGAGCGTGGTACGATACTCACTTGCTTTTGGGGGGTGATTGGGAGCTAAGTATGAATCTCTTCATTGATGCCTATAGTGGGGCCCAAGCTGCTACTTTCAACGGAAATGAAGGTGTAGCTTACAGCGATGTACTTCTGGATGCGCTTCAAGCCGATGATGATGATGGCGACCTCACGAACGGAACTCCCAATGATGCAGCCATTGTTGAAGGTTTTGAAATTCACGGTATTACTTTGTTGAGCTATGTTGATATGGAACACGCAGACCTCCAAGAGGTGCCTGCAGAAACAAGCATTGAGATTGTGGCTGAAGCAGATATTGTGTTTCCAGCAACTTTGTACTTCGATTCCATCACGGCGCATTACAGAATGTTGCCAAGCAATGAATGGGTAGAAGAGGCAATGGTCGATAATGGTGACGGTACGTTTAGTGCAAACATTGATGGTCAGCCCGAAGGAACAATCATCGCGTATTACCTGAGTATTTCAGACATCTACGGCGGGGTAAGTGGGGTTCTTCCCATTGGTGCAGACGTTGAGGTGTATCCCAATTTGCCCTATTTTATTTTGGTGAACTATACCCCCTATCAAATTCATGATGCCGATGAAAATGAAGACTTCGGTGATTGGCAGGAGGGCGTGCCGGGTGATCTCGCTACTACTGGTGAGTGGGACAATGCCCTGCCCGTGGGAAGCTTTTCTGAGCCCGGAGACCTGAGCACTGTTGTGGCTCCTTTCGAAGACCATACGCCTGGAAACGACGATGAAGGTTTTTGTTTTGTAACCGGAAATTCCTTCACACCAACAGGTGGGATGGGAGAGAATGACGTGGATGGCGGGCACACTACTTTGCTGTCTCCAACCATTGATTTAAGTGATTATACCGATCCTGTGTTCTCCTATTGGAGATGGTATGCGAATGCGCCCGCGGGTGGAGCTAACCCAAACAGCGATTGGTTCCAGGTGGATGTGTCCGACGATGGTGGTTCGACGTGGGTGTCTATAGAGAATACCTTAACCCAAGACATTTCTTGGAGAAGGAACGTATTCCGTGTGGCCGATTATGTGGATCTCACGGAAGATTTTCAAATGCGCTTCATTGCTAGTGATAGTATTCGCCCGGGTACCAACCTAGAAGGTGGAAGTTTGGTGGAAGCTGCTTTGGATGATATTGTGTTGTACGACCTGTTGTCCACCAACGTCGAAGAACAAACCAAGGATGCGAAAGCCAGCATTTACCCTAATCCCGGCAGCGAAAGCCTGAGTATTCGCTTGCAAAGCGGTCTGCACAACATTGTGGTTTTGGACTTGCAAGGACGCGTTGTTTTGAAAAAAGCAGCAGCAGGATCGAAAATGGTGAAACTGGATACGAGTGAATTGCCTGCAGGTACCTACATTATTAGAGAGGTAGGAGAAGGCGTAAGTCCGTGGCAGGAAACTTGGGTGAAGAGATAGCCCTGCCTTTCCTGAATGAATCAATGAATCCCTTTGTGTACATGCGCAAAGGGATTTTTTGTGTCGTTGTTTTTGAAGAGTCCCAGAGGTTTCAAAAAAGAGAGATTTGGGGCAGGTCAGCATTTTCCCACAAGCACCTTCATCCATCGTCCCACAACCGAAGCAAAGTTTCCTCCGTAGTTTTGAAGCATAGAATCCAAACGAGGATCGTGTTAACGTAGTAGTTAAGTTAATTTGGTTAAGGTTTCCCTTCTGTTGAAAAGCAGGAGGGAATTTTTTT
>CAZYPV010000112.1:0-7021 GCA_964649515.1 uncultured Comamonadaceae bacterium
CTCTCGCTTGGAGAACAGACCGCTTTATTCTCAGAAGAAAACGAACATTTCGTCTTGCGATGACGGTCAACAATGGGTGCTTCTATTTGATGTTGAAATGGAAAAAATTGCCCAATCGTTCAAAAAACAAGGAATCGAAAGCTACTTCGAACACTTTACCAAGAAACACCAATTATTCACATTTTCCCCCATATAACCCATTCACGAACAGAACAAAAATCACAATTCAAACAAATCAAACTTTAAATTATGAATCAACGAATGAACATTTATGGCTTTCCTCACAAAGCCTTAAGACTAGGTTTGGGAAAACTCTCCGTATTGGTTGGAAATCTGGATACCGATGATAACGAGGAGGTGCAACGCGTTCAACAAATGACCAATGAACTTTCTCACTTGTTGGATCTCCATTTGCATTCTGAAGAAGATGTAGTACTACCGGCCGTTGAGGCAAAAGTTCCAAACAGCACCCACGAGAACGTTGAAGAGCACGAAAAATTAGAAAAGCAGGAGAAAGACTTGAAGGCTTTCGCTAATCAGTTGTTCGATGAGCCGAATCCTGAAAATGCTGCTCGCTACTACCGTGAGTTGAATCGTTTCATTGCTGATTACTACGATCACATGGACGGCGAAGAAATGGAAATCAACCCCATTATTTGGAGCAATTTCGAAGATCAAGAAATCGCCGGATGGCACGGTCAAATTATGGCTACAATGAAACCAGAGGATGGCGGACTGTGGTTCAAATACATCGTTCCATCTTTGAATAAGCATGAACAAACCGTCTTGTTGGGTCAGTTCAAAAGCAACGTGCCTGCAGAGGTTTACCAAGGTACCTTGCAAATGCTTAAGCCTGAGCTCACTGAGAAGCAATTCGCTTTTATTTCTAACATATAATCAATAACCCATCTTTTAAACTTTAATTATGAAATTTTTCACACTTCTTTTTGCCTTATTTGCCTTGTCTGCAAGCGCTTGCATGTCTGGAGAAACACCTGCAAACACTACTGAGCCTGTTGTTGAATCAGAGATGAAGGAGGAAACTCCGAAATCAAAGAAAATGGACCTTTTGGTTCGAGTTACTTGTCAAGATTACGACGGGTGGAAAGCCAATGCATTCGATCCTGATGCTCCAAGAAGAGCAGAGATTTGTGATGAGTCGCGCACTGTCGTATCAAAAGTTAGCAACACCGAGGCTTTGGTCATGATGTTCGATGTAGATATGGATGCCATGTTCATGTTTATGGAAGATCCGGAGATGAAAAAACTCATGGAGCAAGCTGGTGTAACGCACGAAGTATTCAGCTTTGAGCCTTTGAAACACTAGTTCAACTCGAATATTAGATTTTTAAGAAAAGGAGGCTAAGACCTCCTTTTTTTGGCTATTCCCAAATGAGCAAATTGCTCGAAAGTGTCGTTCAGTGTCTGTTTCAAAGGCCGATAGCTTACGCCCAATTCCCTCTTTGCTTTGGATGAATTCGCTTTCCAAACAACGTCAACATTGTTCTTCACGAATTTCCAAGTGATGACTTTATTCACCATCGGTCCTACGAGGTAGAGCAGCCATTTAGGAGCCAGTCGGTGGGGGATTTTGTAGGCATTCCCAAATTCTTCGTGCAGCATCTGAGCCATTTGAAGCATGTTGGTATTGTGACCAGATACAATGTTCCTCCCGTTGGCTTCTGTTCTGAAGCCGGCCTGAACGTGAGCTTCGGCCACATCCCTTACGTCCGTAATCCCAATTCCTACTCTTGGTACGCCGGTGCTCAGGCTTCCATCTGCTAGTTGTTTGAATATTGCCAGACTCTCGGATTTACTGAATTCTGGGGCGAGGGCCGGACCAAATATCAGGCTTGGATTGATGCAAACGAGCTTCCAGTTATTTTGCGCATTGGCCATTTCCCACGCGGCTTTTTCAGCGAGTGTTTTGGAGTAATTGTAAGGTTGATAATTTATGGATGCGGTATCGTTCCAAAGACTTTCATCCAGTTCCCCATTGGGCCCTTTTTGACAATCAATGGCATCGGTGTACATGGCAGCACAAGAACTGGTGAGCACTACTCTTTTCACACTTGGAGTGGCGTTGGCTTGAAGCAGTACGTTTCGAGTCCCTATCAAAGCAGGGTCAACAAGGTCTTTTTGAGCATCCTTCACCACAGTGATGAAAGGGGATGCCGTATGAAATACAATTTCACATTCCTTCATGGCTGCTTCAAAGGCTCCTTCCTCAAGCAAATCGGCCTCAAAAAAAGAAATTTCTCCTGGAGATTCATCAGCGAGCTTTTGAAGGTGAGCCGTTTTGTTTTTCTGGCTGAGGTTTCTCGCCGTGGCATGAACATGATGTCCTTCTTCGAGGAGTCGTTTTACAATCCAAGAGGCTACGTAACCTGTGGCTCCTGTAACGAGTAGTTTTTTTGGTACTTGCATGAGGGCGTGAAGGTAAGGATTCTAGCCCTAGCTTCTCCGCGCTTTTCAGCGGTCTTTTCTCAACAAAGGGTACTCAACTTGAAGCTTTTGGGAAGCTCACGCTGAAAATGGTTTTTTCTTCGTTGGAGCTAAAATCAAGGCTGCCGCGGTGTTCATCAACAACATTTTTGACAATACTCATTCCCAAACCGGTTCCCTTTTTGTTGGCTTTGGTGGTGTAGAACTTTTTGAGGATTCTTTTTTGGTCTTCATGAGGAATCATTGGACCATTGTTTTCAATCTCAACAACAATGCTGTCCTTGTTTTCACTTGCGCTCACGTGAATGTATTTCCCTGTTTTATCAAGGTCGTCCAAAGCATCGATGGCGTTTTTAATGATGTTGGACCATAGCTGCAGTAGTTTCACTTCAATTCCATGTATGAAAAGATCTTCAGAAACCTTGTTCTCAAAAGCAACCTCGTGCTTCATTCGATGTTTAAAAACCTTTTCTACAGAGTCAATACTCTTCTTTAGATTGATCGAAGTTTTCTCTTGCGTCAAGTCTTCCCTCACAAAAAGGGTTAGATTGGAAATCACTTCACTAGCTCTGGCGATGGATTCTGTGATGCTGTTTTGAAAATTCGTGATGAGTTGAATTTGTCGCAGACTGTTCAAAAATTTAATGGGTTCATCGAGTGATAGCACCTTTTCAATAACTTCGTTCTCATGCACTTGAATTCCACAGCGTACAAGCGCATTTGCCAGCATTTTGGTGTCGATATTGGGTTTTACTTTATCGAGCAGTTCACCTTCCATGATTTTCACATCCTTGATCAGTTGAACACCGCTGGGGAAGATATTACGTTCTCCTTTTGGATCGATTTGTAAGGATAAAACATTGTTGCCCCAATCCCATTCTTCGGGGTGATGAAAGATTTGTTTTAAAATCGACCAAATGTTAGCATTGGAAGCTTTGATGGCACCAAGGGGCGAGTTCAAATCGTGAGCAACTCCCGCAGCAACTTCCCCTATGGTGGCGAGTTTGTCTTGTGTTACGATGCTGTTGGATAGGTCGAGATTCACTTTTGTATTCTCGATTACTTTGTTCTCCAGTTCGCTGTTGAGTTGGCGAAGCTCGATTTCATGGTGTATTCTTTGCTCCAGATTATTGATGATGCTCGAAATGGCGAGAAAAGATTGTCCAATATCTTCAATGTGATCTTCACTCGTATCGTCGGTTTGAAATACCAATAAGCGCTTTTTGTCTTGAAAACCAGGTATGTTTGGTAAGAGGTGTAGGGACGAACTTTCACTTACTAGATGTTGAATTTCCTCAGGCACCTTCACTTTTTGAATGCCTAACGCATCTTCAAGCTTAGCAAAGGAGAGGATCTTCTTGTCAATGAGTTCTTTGGAATTGGAATGAGCGATGTTCCAGCTCTCGGCTTCAAGGTCGATAAACATCACTGTATTTATACCGAAGAGTGGTGTTAATGTCTGAAGTCCTTGAGAAACAACATCTTTGTAGTTGCTGGTTTTGGCATTGATGAAAGACTTTGATAGCTCGTACAGAGCGCGGTTCAAGCGGTTCTGAGTGCGAAGTTGCTCGGTTTTCAATTCCACTTGATCTTCCAGATGATCCAAAAGCTGCTGATTGTCACTTTCCAATCGCCGAAGATTGCTGCTCAAAGAGATGAGTGCATTGTTGAGGGTTGAAATTTCGTCTTTACCCGTGCTTCTTTTTGCCGAATGTTGGTAATTCTTCTGTTCCAATTCTTGCGCAAATACAACCGCTTTCGAAATGGGCCGACTAATGAAGAACAAGGAAAAACCAAACAATACAATGGAGCTTAATATGGCAATGGTACTGAGATATACCACCGGTCGGTTAATTTGAGCCAGTGTCTTTAAATCTTCATCCAGTGAGGATGCCATCACAATGCTACCGGAAAAGAGTTTGGATTCTAGCGGTTCTTCGATTTCAATGTAGTTCTCGTTGTTGGTGAAGACGAGGTGTTTCAAGGTGTCAGGAAAGCACGCCAACACTTCATGATTTTCACCTGTCCCCTCGATCAAGGCGATGTAGGAAAATTCACTGCTTTTTTTGATTTGATCCAACTGATTTCGGAGTCCTTGTAAATCGTTGTTTTCAATCGCAATTTCAATGGCTTGTTTGGTGATGAGTGCATTCGAATAGAGCGCATCTTCCGAATGTAGCTTAAGAAGATTGTAATGTACGTTGCTGTAATGAACTGCCATTGGGATGGAGAGACTCAAGCCGACAATGGTAAAAATCAGCCAAATTTTAAATGCAAGGGACTGAAAAATCTTCATTTATAGGATCTTGATCAAAAGTGACTCGGGAATCTGACCTTGGAAGTTGATGAGTATTCCAATGGCTCCTGGAGTTTCGATCACCAACTGGAGGATGTCTTCATTTGTTCGTTCAAACACAGGAGGGTTCGTTCTCCCCTGAAAAACGGTGGCCAGCCAGAATTTTTGCATTTCTGCAACACTCATTTTGTACAAAGCTTCAGCGGCAACAAGGGCTCCATCATGCTTTTCAGAGGGGATGACAAGCAAAACGCTTTCATTGTTTTTCCAGTACTTTTTTTGTCCACGAAAAATGTCAACCAGCTCTTTCTTGCTGATTTGTTCTTCACCTAAGGTATTGCCAATCACCGTTATTGAATCCCATTCCTCTTGCCCAAGAAGTGCAGATCCGACGCAGGAAGCAACAAGCACACATAAAACCCGTATCCAATTAAATACCATAGGAAAATTGGATTTTGAGTGCAGTACGAGAAGGGGTATGCAGGTGATGATGAGAATAAGAGTGATCGTCTCCATTATGGTGATCTTCCCAAGGAGAAGCTAGCCCTTGTTCCAATTGTATTTTAATGTTGGCAAAGGCATCGAATTCATATTTGTAACCAATGGAAAAGACCATTTTGGATACGCGATTTGAATGCAGGTCTCGTTCACCAATGTGCAAAAAATCGGCCATCACGTAGGGGGTGTGCTTTTCCTTGTAGTTGTACCCCATATACAGGTAAGTTCCAAAAGAAGTTGCATGCCCCAAACTGTCTGTGCGCGTCAGATTTACTGCGCTTTCACTCAAGATTTCCAGTTTTTTTTCGAATCGAGCAATGCTAAAGGCAAACATTTGGAAGTCTACCGGACCACGATAGCTCAAGTTGTTCGAACCGTGAGAATGGGCATGCACGCCATAAGAATTGGAACTTAGGTGATCATAGTAATAAGAAGCACCGATGCGCGTTCCATATTGCGGTTTGATGTGCACTGCGGCCAAAAAGGAGTAATTCATCCCAGTATCAAAAACATCGCTCGATTCTATTCCATTTCCAATTTGTACGTCATAACCAAAATTCGTCGATCCGATGTTCTGTCCTTGAGCCCTAAGCCCCAGGGTGTGGATGGGTAAAAAGTGGGAGAACATGAGTGGTCGGTCAATGGTTGGAAAAAACAGCCGACCGTGATGATAAACATCATTCCAATAGTTGACAGGAGTGTGCATCTTTCCGAAAAGAATGGAATGATGATTCCTGTACTCATATTTTAGGCGAGCGCGCTCAATGCTAGGTGCAAAGGTTGATCCACTCTCGGCATCAAATTTCACAACGGTTTCACCCAAAAAGCTCAGACGCTTTTTGATGACAGCATTGATGAACAAATCTTGTTCGCCTAGGGAAAAATAGCCGTTTGCATCTCCTTCATCATTTAAATATTCGAAATGACTTTCAATATGACCAAAACCATTGATTTGCACTTTTTTTTGGGCCAAAGTGGGAAAACTGATGATGCTGAAAAAGAGGAAGCTGAGAAAACCGAGATTGTTAGCTAGGGTCATTTGTTTTCATTTGCAGATTGAGCGGAAGACAACTTTTTACTTTTGAATAGAGGTCTTTTTCTTCCCAAGGTTTGCTGAGATATTGATCGAGTAGGTTTTCTTCAACCAAGTCGGACACCGCAAAAGCGTTGGAGTTGCCAGAAAGCATCAAGGCTTTGCTTGTTGGAAATTCTTTGCGAATGGTTTTTATGAATTCATCGCCATTCATTTTTGGCATTTGATAATCGACAATACAGAGCACTGGGGAGAATCCGCTGGAGTTATTTGAACGTATTGCATCTATGGCTTTCAATGGACATGAGTGTCCTTCTACGACGAAAGTCGAAGGGTCCAAGAACTTTTCCAATTGATACGAGAGCATTTTCACAATCATCTCGTTATCGTCGATACAATAGACTACTTGCACATTGTAATGATTAGGCAGTGCAAGTTACTATTTTTTAGTGTTGAGTTGATGTAAGAATGTTCTGATTTCGAGCTATTCGGGGATTAGTTGATGAAGAAAGAGGTCTTGGATGGAGCCTTCTTTGAATGATCGCTCCAAGATTTGCTGCGGAGAGATCTTCGATGTTCGAACCTGGGACCGTCCCGATTGGAAATTGGGATGCGCTCACCGGAGTGCATGGTTTACGGGAAAAAATAAGTGAAATTATGAAGCAAAAAAAAGCTGACTCTACATGAATCAGCTTTTTTATTTCGTCGGGGCGGCAGGATTTCCTGCGGAGAAGTCTTCGACGTTCGAA
>CAZYPV010000113.1:0-6626 GCA_964649515.1 uncultured Comamonadaceae bacterium
GCAAGGTGATCTGCCTTCGACTGTCGCTCAGGCAGCGGGCTTTGGGTCGAAAGTGTCCCTTGAGCGGAGTCGAAAGGGGGGGAGAGATTAAAAAATCACCTTGCGCGATCTCGATGGTCGGCGACCTTTGTATTTTCTTTTCTTACCATTGAAAGATCCTCCTTTACGGTAACGGTCGCGGAGTTGAATGTGGCACTTAACCCAAGCAAACATGTAACCGTCATTGTCGGTGGCGTCCCCGCGTTGCTGACCGGGAGCTGTGACGCGAGCGCTCAAACCTTCCTGAGCCACGCCCAAGCTTGGGTTGGAGAAATATGCTGCGAGTTCACCTTGATCGCCTCCAACATATAGCTGGATGTCGTAAGGGTTGTAATAGTTCGAACTGACATCGTCAATGTAATCTGTGAAGGTGTAACGGTAGCTCACTTCAAGCCCGAGAGAGACATTGTGAGAAATCCTTTTTGTGATGGAAGCACCAACAGGAATGCACAAAGAGAAATTCCCATATTCTTCAGCGCCACCGGGTAAGCCTTGTCCTTCGGTTCTCAGCGGACGAAGTTCAATCCATTCGCCTTGAAACTCTGCTTTTGGGTTGTAGTAAAATGCACCAATTCCTCCAAAAAGGTAGAAGCTTGATCCTCCATTTTTCCAACCTTTGGCTCCTTTGATGTCGTAAATGTGGCCTTTTCTCTTCTTAATGGGAAATTCGTATTCAAGCATCATGGCCAATTCAAAAATGTTGGACTTGAAACTTAAATTTCGGTTTTGGCGAAAAACTTCCTTTGTGGTGTTATCGTGTCCTGAAACCCGCCCCCAAGTGATGTCTGTTCGCAAATAAAGCTTTTTGTAAAGGGCGTATTTGTGTCCAAGAAAAAGACTGAATTGAGTCTGATTGATTTCCAAATCCTGAAAGTCGTCGGTTCCCACGTCGTCTTTACCTCCAAGATCTCCCAGAAAATTACTTGCTCCGAAACCAAAATGCAGCTGATGACGGTGCTGATCCCAGCGATCTTTATCAAAGAACTGGGCTGCAGCGCTGAAAGTCAACACGCTGAAGACAAGGAGAGTAATTAGTTTCGTCATCGGCGCTAAAGTTAACGAATTTCTTCCAATCCACATGTGATCATATAATGCCATAAAATCATACCGGCACACACCGAAATGTTCAGTGAATGCTTGGTGCCAAATTGCGGGATTTCAATGCAGAGATCGGAACGATCAATCAATTCCTGTTGCACGCCTTTTACTTCGTTTCCGAAAATTACCGCCCATTTTTCATCTCCGCTTGGCGACCAGTTTTCGAGCGAACATGCATTCTCCGCTTGTTCAATGGAGGCGATTTTGAATTGGCGATCTTGAAGTTGTTGGATGGCTTCCAAACTCGATGCGTAATACGACCACTTTACCACTTCACTCGCCCCCAAAGCCGATTTCAGGATGTCTCTGTGGGGTGGTTGCGCACAAATGCCACAAAGCATGATTTCTTCAACCCGAAAAGCGTCTGCAGACCTAAAAACGCTACCAACATTGAGGCCTGAACGGATGTTGTCCAAAACCAAGACCAAAGGAATCTTCTTCGATGTTTTGAAGGCTTCTTCGTTCATTCTGCCCAACTGATCCAACTTGAGTTTTTTATTCATGTGGCGAAAATACACAAAGGAGGACAGGGCAAGAGCGGCAAGCTGGATAATTTAGCGCACGAAAAAGGGCAGACCTTCAGCCTACCCTTCAATTCAATTCAACCCGCAAAGGGGATGCTTTTTAGTTGCTCCAATTCAAGTAGAAAGGCATTCTTGCTTGAATACGGTCTCCTTCCGTGATGAGCATTCTCACGTCTTCCAACTGCTCCACGTAGTTGCTTGGCATGCCCAATTCTTCAACAATTCGCGCGGTTTCCACTTCCCCAGCCAATCCTTTCATCAACTCTTCAAAAGGGTCTTTGAATTTTGGCAATTCCAAGGTGTTGTAGGTCTCCATACCCGCCATTTTTGCTGCTTCAGCAATGGCGTCTTCAAGGTTTCCAAACTCATCCACTAGTCCTACTCGCTTAGCATCCGTTCCGGTCCAAACTCGTCCTTGAGCAATTTGATCGACGTCCATTTGCGACATGCCACGTCCTTCAGCGACCAAAAGAGTAAAGTCGTTGTAGATGTCTTCCACCGATTCATTGATGGCTTCCAATGCTTCGGGATCAAGCGGCTTGGTGATGCTCATGACGCCTGAATGTGCGTTAGTTTGAACACGATCAAAGGTGATTCCCAGTTTGTTGTTGAACATTTTTTCCGCATTCGGAATCATCCCAAAGACTCCAATTGATCCGGTGATGGTATTCTCATTGGCGAAGATTTTATCTGCACTGGCTGAAATATAATACCCACCAGAGGCGGCCAAATCACCCATGGAAACAACAAATGGTTTTCCAGCGGCTTTGATGAGCTGGGTTTCTCTCCAAATAACATCGCTGGCCAAGGCTGATCCTCCTGGAGAATTCACACGAAGTACGACGGCCTTCACACTTTCGTTCAATCGGGCATCGCGAAGGGCTTTCGAAATGCGCTCAGAACCAATGGTTTCATCGTCGCCTTCCCCTCCAGTGATTTCACCAACGGCATAGATCACGGCCACTTCATCGCTGTCCCATGGGGCTTTTCCTGTTTTCAAGGGTGCAGTTTTGTGGTACTTCTGAAGACTCACCAAACGCAATTTCTTGGGATCACCACTGCTGAGTTCTTTTTCTTCCTCCATTTCAACTTTCGCACTCAAAAGATCGACCACTTCATCGCGGTACTTCAAGCCGTCAACAAAGCCCAGTTCCAAGGCGTCTTCCGCAATTCGAATGCTCAAACTGTCGGCGGCCAAACTCATGCTTTCAACGGTCAAATTTCTGCTTGCTGACATGTCGGCAAGCATCTTGTTCCAAACGCCGTTCAATAGTACGTTGAGCTGCTCACGGTTGGGGTCGCTCATTTTTTCATACATGAAGGGTTCTACGGCTGATTTGTACTTGTTGTCCGGACCACGAACAATTTGCACGTCCACTTCAAGGTCGTCCAACATGTTTTTGAAGAACATCAATTCCGTTGAAAGACCGGTAAAATCCAAACCGCCTTCAGGGTAAAGGTAAACTTCATCTGCTGCTGAGGCGAGATAGTACCCTCCTTGGCTGTAACCTTCACTGTAAGCAACAATCCATTTTCCGCTTTCCTTGAATTCCATCAAAGCTCTTCGAAGGTCTTGAACAGAACTCGGCGATGCAATGATGGAGGTGATGTCGAGAAAAATACCTTCAATTTTATCGTCTTGACCTGCTTTCGAGATGTCGGCCAAAATGTTGTTCAGTCCTAGGCTGACCACCGGCTCGAACGTGGCGAGGTCGATCTGAAAAGCTTGATCATTCCCGCGTTCAATGATGGGAGTGTCGAATTTCAAATGCAAAATGCTCTTGCTTTTGATGTTGGATACTTGCTCTGTGTCGCCAGCAGATACGATGATTCCGACGAAGAAAGCGATGAAGATCACAAGGACTCCAACAAAGATGATCGAGCCCAAGAGTGATGCAAAAACGGATTTCCAAAAATTCATGTGGTGTAGTTTAGAATTGTGTAGCAGCAAAGTTAAATGAGAACGGGTCTTTTTTCATGGCCTTTTCCATCAGCGGTATATTTTGGTGGGGAATGGCAGCCAGTAGAAGAATAGGGGATAGGGCTGTTTTTTTTCGGGTTGATGGGAGCTCTCCTTGGTACATTGGCTTTCCCGCTCGGATGGAAGTCACTATCTTTGCCGGCCATCATGGCGCAAAAAGTTTACATATCACTCGGAGGAAATCTGGGACAACGCCACCGGTTCATACACGGTGCTTTGCGATCTTTGGAGCAGCGTCTTGGTAAGCTCATTGCCGCTTCCCAATTGTATGAAACACCGCCTTGGGGTTTTGAGAGTGATCATGCCTTTTTGAACGCAGTAGCCATTTTTCACACTTCATCTTCACCCCAAGAGGTTTTGGAGATCTTGCTGAATACGGAACGCACCTTCGGCCGGAAGCGAACAGAGGGCATCGGGTACACTTCGAGAACCTTGGATTTGGACCTCCTTTTTTATGGGGATGAAGTCCTCAGGGCTGAAGATCTCGAGCTTCCCCACCCCCGAATTCCCCAAAGGGCCTTTGTGTTGGTCCCTCTTGCTGAAATTGCAGGAGATTACATTCACCCCCTTGAACAAAAAACCATTCGAGAACTTCTAACTTTGTGTCCAGACACGTCGCCAATTCATCCATGGAAATCCCCTACAGTTACATAGCCATCGAAGGCAATATTGGCGCAGGAAAAACCTCTTTGTCCACAAAATTGGCTGCTGATTTTAACGGTAGATTGGTTTTGGAGGAATTTGCAGACAATCCCTTTCTACCCAAATTTTATGAGCAGCCCGAGCGCTATGCCTTTCCCTTGGAGTTGAGTTTTTTGGCTGAACGTTTTTCGCAATTGAAGAAAGACCTTTATAGCCGAGACCTTTTTCAACCCTATGTTTTTGCCGATTACTTCATCAGTAAATCCATGATTTTTGCGAAAGCCAATTTGGGGGAGGAAGAGTTCGAACTGTTCATGCGGATGTTTAAATTGATGGACACCCAACTTCCTCGGCCAGACCTTATGGTGTACCTTCATTTGGAAGTGGAGCAATTGCAAGCAAACATTCATCATCGAGGGAGAACTTACGAGCAGAACATTAGCGATGAGTACCTCAAGAGCATTCAAGATTCCTATTTCGCCTTCATTAAACAGCACCGGAAATTGCGGATTTTGATTGTTGAAACCGATCAAGTGGATTTCGTCAACAACCCCCAAGATTATGAGAGGATGAAAGAAATCATCAGCGCTCCTTACCCCAAAGGAATCCACAGAATAAAAGCCTGATCTTCTTCCATTGAGCGGAAAGAACGCAAGCATCTAAACCCAAGCGAAGCGCCCTCAACTCGAGCAAAGCGACCTAAACCCGAGCAAAGCGACCTCAACCGGCGAAGCCATTCAACCAAATCCCGATGTAAAGCAATAAATATGGACATCACTTCAAAGCTGATTAGAAGGTTGAAGGAATACGGACAATCATTTTTAGTATTTTCCCAAGATGAAGCGAAAAGACTTTATCAAATTATCTGCCTCCGCAGCAGCATTTCTCGGAGTATCCATGCATAGCAGTGCTGAGGAAATCGAACAAAAACTACTTACTCAAAAACACAATGGAAGCGCAATTGACTTGGCTGCAGCTCCCATTGAAACAGTGAGAATTGGCATCGTTGGGATGGGGAATCGGGGTTCCGGACTCCTAGAGATGTTCGATTGGATGATTGCTGAAGGTCATGCAGAAGTGTGTGGATTGGCCGATATAGTAGAGAAGAAATGCTTGAAGGGAGCGCAATATCTCCAAGATCACCAAGAAAAACCGCCTTCACTTTACACCAAAGGAGAAGAAGATTGGAAAAACATGGTGCGGAAGGAAAACATTGATTTGCTCATCGTTTGTACCCCTTGGAGCATGCACGCAGAGATGTGCAAGTATGCCATGCAACAAGGAGTTCACGTGGCAACGGAGGTGCCGGCCGCTCTCACTTTGGACGAGATGCACGAATTGATCGCCATTTCAGAATCGACAGGGGTGCATTGCATGATGCTGGAAAATTGCTGTTTCAATGATGAAGAACTTTTTGTGCTGAACATGATCAAGGAGGGTGTTTTTGGAGAGCTGACCCATGCTGAATGTGCCTACTTGCATGATTTACGGATGCACTTGATCAACGAGTCGTACTACGAGAACCAGTGGCGTTTGAGAGAGCACTCCAAGCGCAATGGGAATTTGTATCCAACGCACGGAATTGGTCCGGTAGCGATGTATATGGACATCACCCGGGGAGATACCTTCGATCGTTTGGTGTCGATGAGCTCCATTGAACGCGGATTGAGCGCAGCCCTCAAAACCAAGAACCGCGAAATGAAGATTCCTTGTGGGGATGTGAACACGACCCTCATTCAAACCAAAAAGGGGAAGAGCATCATGGTTCAATTCGACGTCCATAGCGGAAGGCCTTATTCCCGAATCAATCAAGTGGTGGGTACGGGAGCGGTCCATGAAGGCTACCCTTCGCGCTTGTATTTGAACAAGGAGATTTCTTGGG
Organism: uncultured Comamonadaceae bacterium; assembly: GCA_964649515.1. Lineage (GTDB taxonomy): Bacteria > Bacteroidota > Bacteroidia > Flavobacteriales_D > Sanyastnellaceae > CALKGK01. The sequence continues at coordinate 6,167 of CAZYPV010000113.1, forward strand.
GCGGACACCAATGGCTGAACGATGAAGAATACGATAAAATGCGTGAAAAATACCGTCACCCCATTTGGAAAAAACTGGAGGGGGAAGCGGCCAAGAAGAAAATGGGTCACGGAGGCATGGATTTCATTATGATGTACCGTCTCGTTCGCTGTCTCAATCAAGGGCTTCCTTTGGACATCAATATTTATGAAAGCATGCTTTGGAGTTCCATTGCACCGCTGAGTGAATTGTCGGTTTCCAACAATAATGCTCCGGTTCCTATTCCCGATTTTACAGGGGGACTTTGGAAGAGGGAGGTGCAGCATCCGGTATTCCGTGTGGTTTAGCTGTATTTGTGATTGGTTTTCATCGAGCTTTTGGTTGAGGTCGCTTCGCTCGGGTTGAGGGCGCTTCGCTTGGGTTGAGGTCGCTTTGCTCGGGTTTAGTTTGCTTTACTCGGGATGGGGTCGCTTCGCTTGGG
>CAZYPV010000114.1:0-6612 GCA_964649515.1 uncultured Comamonadaceae bacterium
TTGGGGTTCAAATGATCACGGACTCCGTGTACACATCGGGCTTGACGGTCAATGAGGGCTATTGGTACAACCAACTCTATTCATTCAAAATTGATAAATCCTCGCTTGAAATATCCGATTTGGAAAGCCATGGGAATTATTGGTTTGGCCATCTTTATGATTTCGAATATCAAGGAGGGTTCAAAGTAATATCAGGAGAAGTTGATGGAATAGAAGGGAACTACACCAATGGACTCATTCACAACTTTGGAGAAAACCCCTACTCAACACAATTAAACTACCTCACCTGTTCGCCGCTATGTCGCAATAGAATATTTGATATTGAACTCGATGAATATGGAAATGTTTATGGTATAGGAACTGTAGTTCTAGACACTTTAGATTACTTGGGGAATTTTAGTTGGATTGTGAGCATTGATTGTCATGGACGACAGTCTGCACCAAATTTTGAGAATGAAATCACTGCATCCATTTTAGAAGACGGTAGCACTTTGTTGACTTCCAGTAACCCCATTTTTGATGATTATGTGTGGTACGTTGACGACCAAGTTCTGCACGGATCAGCACAGACCCTCGAATTAGAGTTAGGAACATACGAAGTCACTCTTGAAACGCAGTATTGTGGGAAGACTTTTGAACTTGTTGAAGAGATAGAGGTTACCACATCCATTACAGAAACTTCAGATCCTCGTATCCTCATCTATCCAAATCCCGGGAATGGGGTTTTTACTCTTGACTCCAAACTGGATATTTCCAACATATTTTGCTACAACTCTTTAGGGCAAAAAATAGATGTTAAGCCCCAGCAGCTTGGTGGGGGTAAAACCAGTATTTGTATTTCTTCTGGGAGTGGCATCTACTTCCTGCATGTCCTTGTAGGCAATGAAAAACGCTATCTGAGAATGCTTGTAGTTGAGTAATTAGCGGTAGTGAGCTATGAGAGTGTTTAAGAAACAACCGGTAACCTAATTTGAAGACGCAGCAAGCCCGAGATGAACCGCGCATGCTAACAAAAACCCCCTTCAAATTTCTCTGAAGGGGGCAACCAAAACCAACTAACTTTCATTCAAGTATGAAAAAACTACCCGATGGTGATGCGTCGGGCGGCGCTTGTTTCCTTCTTCGCTAACTTGGGCAGGGTAATGCTCAAAATTCCATTTTCAAATTGTGCTTTAATTTGATCAAGATCGAGGTTGTCGGGCAAAGAGAAATTTCGTTTGAACGAGGTGCTGAAAAATTCTTTTCTCGTGTAACGTCCACGATCTTCGTTTTCCTCTTTCTGCTCTTCCTTTTTTCCTGAAATGCGCAGTACTTGATCTTCTACCTCAATGCTCACCAACTCTTTCTTCCATCCGGGGATTTGAAGTTCCAGCTCATACGCTGCTTCGTTCTCAAGGATGTTTACAGGAACCGTGTTGCGCTGACGAGCAGGGGTTTCCATGAAGTTCTTCAAAAAGACATCGTCGAAAAAAGGATTCATGATTCCATTAAGCGACTTGTTTGTTCTGTATTTAACCAATGACATAGCTTTAATTTTTTTGTTGTTTGATGAGGCTTAGTCAAAGGCTGTACCATTGGCTTTTCATCTCATTTTTCAAGACAAAAAGACCATTCAGGAAGAATATAAGCGACAAAAAGTCAGTCGCGCAAGAGTTTTAGTGTCAAAAAGTCAGCCCGATAAATTGAGCAAGGTACTCAAGAAGGAAAACCACGAGAAGAGCAGGGAGAAAATTGAGGAGTTTGAAGGTTTTGATTTGGAGGAGTTGGAGTCCAAGTCCTAGAAGCATGATGCCGCCGACGCCCATCATGAGGTTGATGCTGCTCTGTTGAAGCACTCCTTCCAGTTCTTCTGCAGCTAAGGTGATTCCGCCTTGATAGATCAATAGAGGAATGATGGAAAATAATACTCCTCTGCCCAAGGCTGCTGCCAATGCTGTACTCGAGAAGAAGTCCATGATGGCTTTGGTGAGAATGATTTCTCGGTTTTGGTTGATGCCTTCATCGAGGCACCCCAAGATGGTCATCGCCCCAACGCAAAAAAGAAGAAAGGCTGAAACGAGTCCTTCAGTGAACTGCTCACCACCTCCAACGCGCTTTTTGAGCATCTGGCTCAAGGCAGTAATGCGGTCGTCCAAACGCAATCCTTCACCCAGAAGTGCTCCAAACAACAAAGCCAAGACCACCAAGAATGGAGAAGGAGCGTCCCAAGCCATTTTCAAACCTATGAAGCAAGTAAAGAGTCCCAATGCTTGAAAGACGATGTCCACAAAACGTTGGGGAAGTCTGCTTTTGAGTGAGAGTCCGATCGTTGCACCCACAGCAACTGTAGCAACGTTGATTAAAGTTCCGATCATGGGGGGAAGATACTTACTTTTTCAACTTTCCTCAATGGAGTTTGAGAAATCAAAAAGCCACGAGCCCAGTCTCAGCGTTGAGAAGAAGTGATAAACCATTCCCTTAGATCGAGTACACCATTACAAAAAATAGCAGCTATCTTTGTCGCAATGAAATTTGAAATTGAACATACCGATCCGCAAAGCAGTGCACGGGCGGGAAAATTGAGTACGGATCACGGTGACATTGAAACGCCCATTTTTATGCCAGTGGGTACTTTGGCTTCGGTGAAAGCAGTAACACAGCAAGACCTGGTGAACGATGTCAAAGCCCAAATCATTTTAGGGAATACTTACCATTTGTACTTGCGACCGGGAACCGAAATCTTGGAGCAAGCTGGTGGTTTGCACAAATTCATGCATTGGGATCGTCCCATTCTCACTGATTCTGGAGGTTTTCAAGTGTATAGTTTGAGCGATAATCGAAAGATTTCGGAAGAAGGCGTTCAATTTCGATCGCACATTGATGGGTCTCGTCACCTCTTTTCGCCGGAGAAATCCATGGACATTCAACGATCCATTGGTGCAGATATCGTCATGGCTTTTGACGAATGTACCCCTTACCCGTGCGAGTATGCTTACGCACGGGAATCCATGGGTATGACCCACCGTTGGTTGAAACGATGCATCAACCGAATGAATGAAACTGACCCGCTTTATGGTCATCACCAAAGCCTTTTTCCCATTGTTCAAGGAAGTACTTATAAAGATTTGCGTAAACAAAGTGCTGAGTTCATCGCAGAGCAGGATTGTGAGGGAAATGCCATTGGAGGATTAAGTGTTGGTGAGCCCCACGATGAAATGTATGAGATGACCGAAATGGTGACCAGCATTCTTCCCAAAGAAAAACCGCGTTACCTCATGGGGGTAGGCACGCCTATGAATTTGTTGGAGTGCATCGCCTTGGGAGTGGACATGTTTGACTGCGTGATGCCCACTCGAAATGCGCGAAACGGAATGTTGTTTACGAAAAGAGGAACCATCAACCTCAAAAACAAAAAGTGGGAAAACGACTTTTCGCCTTTGGATGAAACAGGGGAGTCGTATGTTGATTCTTTCTATTCCAAAGCATATGTGAAGCACCTTTTCAAGGCCAATGAGATTTTGGCGCTTCAAATTGCTTCATTGCACAATCTTTCCTTTTATTTATGGTTAGTGAAAGAAGCGAGACGACGCATCATTGATGGTAGTTTTGCGACTTGGAAAAATGAAATGGCCACGGTTCTCACGCAGCGCCTCTAGTTGGTGAATGCCAAGAGCACAAGATATGAAAATCCTCGACTGGTACATCATTCGTAAATTTTTAGGGACCTTCTTCTTCATGATTGGTGCCTTCTGCATTATTGCGGTGGTGTTTGATGTGTCTGAAAACATTGAAGATTTCATTAAAAGTGACGCTCCGTTTTCTGCCATCTTGATTGATTATTACTTGAACTTCTGCTTGCATTTTGGCAACTTATTGAGCTCATTCATTGTATTCCTCACCATTATTCTGTTCACCAGTCGATTGGCTCAGAACACCGAGTTTGTTGCTATACTTAGTGGAGGAGTGAGTTTTTTTAGGGTGTTGAGGCCCTACTTTATTGCCTCCACTTTTTTGGTGGTTTTGTCCCTGCTTCTGGCTCACATCATTTTGCCCATTGCGAATAAAAACAAGGTTGATTTTGAGTTCACCTATACGAAACCAACCTATCTGATTAGCGATCAGCACATGTACCGGGAGATTGAGCCAGGAACCATAGCCTATTTCAAAAGCATTACTGCGGAAAGAAAAGTGGGGTACAAGTTTGCTCTCGAGCGTTGGGAAAATGACCGTTTGATTTCGAAGCTAATGGCGTCCAAAGCACAGTTTATGGAGGAGGACGGTTATTGGAAGGTGACGGATGGAAAGATTCGCAACATTGGTGCTGACGGTAAGGAGACGCTGGAAGAATTTGCAGAACTGGACACTGTTCTTGAGATGACCATTGCAGATTTTGGTCAGCGAAAAGAAATCATCGGAACTTTAAATCACCAAGCCTTATCGGATTACATCGAAGAAGAACGCAATCGCGGATCGGGGAGTGTGGCCTTCTTAGAGATTGAAAAGTACTCACGCACATCCAACGCCTTTGCTATTTACGTGTTAACCCTCATTGGGGTATCCATTGCGGCGAGAAAGGTGCGTGGAGGAACGGGGCTCCATTTGTTCTTGGCCGTTGTTGTAGGACTCACCTACGTTTTTTGCCAGAAGTTGACTACCGTAGCGGCTACCAATTTAGGCATGCCTGCAATAATAGCCGTTTGGGTGCCCAATTTGATTTTCTTGTTTTTGGGGATTTACATTTATATCAAAGCACCGAAGTAGAGCGAAGCGTTTAGAGCTTGCACTTGAAAAGGGTATGTTCTGTTTCAATTGTAGGGTTGTGATCGAAAATCCCAAAAATACTCGACCCTGAACCGCTCATGGCCACATATTCCGCTCCGGCATTTTGTAGTAGGACGTGGGTTTCTTGAAGGATAGAATGGCGGTGATACAAACCGTTCTGGAAGTCGTTTCGAACCTTTTCTTGCCAGGTTTTGATGTCGCTTTGTAGCATTCCTTTTCCTTGTGCATCAAACAAGACTTCATGCCGGTCTTCGGGCGTAACACCTGCATAGGCTTCTTTTGTGCTGATGTGGAGCTCGGGGTAAATGATTGCGAGGTGTTTCCCTTGAAGCGAAAAATCGATGGGAGTGATATGCTCTCCGCGTCCGCTGACCAAGCAAGCCTGTTGATAGAGGAAGAACGGACAGTCGGAACCGAGTACAGCAGCTTTTTCAGCAAGCTGTGCAGTGTTCATTTCAAGCGCGTACTGTTCATTGAGATGAAGAAGGACTTGGGTGGCATCTGAAGAACCTCCACCCAGGCCGGCTCCAATTGGAATGTTTTTGATGAGGTGCACGTCAAAAAAAGGCAAATCGAATTCTTCCCTGAGCAAGCGAATGGCTTTGAGGCAGAGATTATCTTCTGGCTTTCCATCAATGACGATGTTGGATGAAGTAAACCGATCTTGACCAGCTTCATTCTCCACCATTTCAATCGCATCTTCCCAAGGGATGGGGTAGAAGACGGAGTTGATTTCGTGAAAACCATCGGCTCGTTTTCGAAGGATATTTAGTCCGATATTGATTTTAGCAGGTGCGAAAAATACCATGGATCAATCGAGGTAACCGTAGCGTTTGAGTTTCTTTTCGTCGTCTCTCCAGTTTTTATCCACCTTCACAAAGAGCTCGATGAACACCTTTTTTCCCACAAAGGACTGGATGTCTTTTCGGGCGTCTGTTCCCACGCGTTTCATCATTTTTCCTTGGTGTCCAATGAGGATGCCTTTTTGAGAGTCGCGGGCCACGATAATGACCGCTCGAATACGAACCAGCATTTCGGTGTCTTTGTATTCCTCTACAATCACCTCGCAAGAGTAGGGGATCTCTTGTTTGTAGTGAAGTAAGATTTTCTCACGAATAATTTCCGAAACGAAGAAGCGCATGGGTTTATTGGTGAGTTCGTCTTTGGGGAAGTAAGGCGGGTTTTCAGGCAATTGTTCAATGATTGCCTCAAGGATGCGCTCGGTATTGAAAGAATGCAGTGCAGAGATGGGGGCTACTTTTGCTTTTGGAAGCATTTTGCTCCAATGTTCCAAGCGCGCTTCAAACTGCTCTTGTGTTCCGAGGTCGATTTTATTCACCAAAACAAAAACGGGGACATCCATTTCTTTGATCTTCTCCACCAATGTTTCATGGTTCATGTTGTCCTCAAAGATGTCGGTAACAACTAAAAGTACATCGGCATCTTGAAGGGCGTTGTACACGAATTTCATCATTCCTTCCTGAAGCTTGTACTTCGGGTCGAGCACACCTGGGGTGTCTGAATAGACGATTTGAAAGTCGTCGCCATTCACCATGCCCATAATTCGGTGCCGAGTGGTTTGCGCTTTTGAAGTAATGATGCTGAGGTTCTCACCCACCAAACGGTTCATCAGAGTTGATTTTCCGACGTTTGGGCTCCCTACGATATTGACAAATCCTGCCTTGTGTTCCAAAGAGTAAAATATTTCTTGCAAAGAAAGAAAAACTATTTATCTTTGCAGTCCTCATTTGGAAACGACCAGTGATTATTTCTCAACAAGAGAAAAGCACATCAAAGATATATTGCGGGGTGGAGCAGTTGGTAGCTCGTCGGGCTCATAACCCGAAGGTC
>CAZYPV010000115.1:0-6431 GCA_964649515.1 uncultured Comamonadaceae bacterium
AACTCGGCCATTTTTGCGCCGATTTGTGCTGGGGAATCAACCACATGAATTCCGCATTCGCTCATGATTGCTTTCTTCGCTTCTGCGCTTTCTTCTTCGCCAGAAACGATGGCACCTGCGTGACCCATTGTTCTTCCTTTTGGAGCAGTTACACCTGCGATGAAACCAACTACCGGCTTTGTGCCGTTTTCTTTGATCCAACGCGCTGCCTTCACTTCCAAATCTCCACCAATTTCACCAATCATAATGATTCCGTCGGTTTCAGGGTCGTTCATCAACAATTGAACAGCTTCCAAAGTCGTTGTCCCGATGATCGGATCTCCACCAATACCAATGGCGGTGGACTGACCCATTCCTGCTTTGGTGATTTGATCTACCGCTTCGTAAGTCAAGGTTCCTGATTTAGAAACAATCCCAATTCTTCCTGGGGTGAAGATGAATCCTGGCATGATGCCCACCTTGGCTTCTCCTGCTGTCATCACTCCTGGACAGTTAGGACCAATCAAGGTGCAGTCTTTATTGTCGATGTAAGCTTTCACTTTCACCATGTCGTTCACAGGAATTCCTTCCGTGATGCAAATCACTACTTTGATCCCAGCCTCCGCGGCTTCCATGATAGCGTCTCCAGCGAATGCCGGTGGAACGAAGATGATGGAAACATCTGCTCCAGTTGACTTAACAGCATCCGAAACCGAATTGAATACCGGCTTGCCAAGATGCTCTTGTCCACCTTTTCCAGGAGTAACACCACCAACTACATTGGTGCCATACTCAATCATTTGTCCGGCGTGAAAAGTACCTTCACTACCAGTAAATCCTTGGACAATAATCTTGGAATCTTTGTTCACTAATACGCTCATGTGACTTGTTTTTGGGTCAAAAAATCGATGCGAAAATAAGCCGAATATTCACGTGAACAAAGTTTCACCCCCGCTATTCGCCCATTAACTTTTAATCTTCAGCTTGAAAAAAGATGCGCTGGCTCTTTTTGCCTTCCGAGGTGATCACCGAAATCAAAAGAATTTGAGAGTTCAACGGAGTGAATGGAATGATTTGATCGCTCACAAGTTCCGTTCGGTGAAAAAGTTCCCGACCTTGAACATCGTGGATGAAGACCTCGGCACTTTCGCTTAAACCTCGAAGTACAATTCCGTTTTGTCCTTGAAAAATTTGAAGATTCTCTCCGAAGTCCACTTCGTCTTCGGTTCCAACCGTATTGACCGCAGCAATGGCATCGCCCAAAAGCATCATGGTGTCTTCAATGTTTTGTCCCCAAGGATCATACACCAATTCTCTGTTCGGACCAATGACAATGAACATCGGGTAGCCATAGAAGGTGCCCCAATCATTGGGGTTCATGTAAGGCGCCATGGCTTCTGAAGCCCCACCGTTGGTTGCAATAAAGGGGAGTTCTATGCCCGATTGACTTTGGTAATCCGTGAGTTGAGTGTGATTGTCCACACCACTCATGATCAATGCATCGACGGGCAAGCTGGTCCATGTGCTGGAGAGGTGGTATTCCAAATGGTAGAAGAGGTTGGCGCAAATGGAACAGTCGCTATAGAAAAACGACAATACCACCGTTTTTCCTTGATCCAAATAGTCTTCATACAAGCGGTGCTCCGTTCCATTGAGGTCTTGAACGATGAAATTTGGGGCGAGTTGAGCCTGGCCAATCATCGTGCTAAGGAAAAAGATTAGAAATAGCACTTTTTTCATTTTCTTGCTTTCGTCATTACCACAAATACACGATGAATAACGCTTCCCCTACCACGAAAGCGGGTATTTTTTCGTTAATTCTATCATTTCAAAGCAAAGCGATAAAAAGCAAGCTCCCAATTCACGTCTAAAAAGCGCGGCTTAACTACTTTTGCAAGATGATAAACATGGCAGATCAATCGTGCATTTGTGCAATTTCTACCGCTCCAGGGATGGGGGCGATCGCTGTAATCCGCGTTTCGGGGAAAGGAACCTTGGCTTTGGTGAATGAGTTGTTTTCTGGAAACATCCTCAAAGCAAAACCACATCAAGCCCTTTTTGGAAGGATTCTGGATGAAGAGCGCACGGTGGATGAGGTGCTGTGTACGGTGTTTCACGGACCCAACAGCTTTACGGGGGAAGATACCGTTGAGATTGCCTGCCACGGTTCCAATTACATTCAACAAGAAATTTTGCGTTTGCTCTTGTCAAAGGGCTGCAGAATGGCCGAAGCAGGAGAGTTCACCCTGAGAGCTTTTATGAACGGGAAGATGGATTTGAGCCAGGCAGAAGCGGTGGCCGACCTCATTTCCTCAGAGTCGGCCGGGAGTCATGCCCTCGCCATGCATCAAATGCGCGGAGGCTTCTCGAAAGAAATTGGCGATTTGCGGGAGCGATTGATCCACTTCGCGAGTTTGATTGAATTGGAATTGGATTTTGGTGAAGAAGACGTGGAGTTTGCCGATCGACAAGACCTAGTAGAACTCATTAACGAAATCAAAGTGAAATTGAAGCACTTGATCGATTCGTTTGCTGCGGGGAACGTGATTAAAAACGGCGTTCCCGTGGCCATCTTGGGCGCACCGAACAGAGGAAAGTCAACCTTGTTGAACGTTTTGCTCAACGAAGAGCGCGCCATTGTTTCAGCCATTGCCGGCACCACGCGCGATACCATTGAAGACGAAATCACCATCGAAGGTTTGCGATTTCGCTTTATCGATACGGCAGGCATTCGCGTTACACAAGACGAAATTGAACACGAAGGCATCAACCGTGCTTTGGCCAAAGGAAAACAAGCCAAGTTGGGCCTCTTTTTGCTCGATGCCACAACTCCAGAAGATTGGAAAACAGAATGCCAAAGCTTCCTCGAACAAATGGGGGAGGAGGGCCCGCAAGTGCTCTTGCTTGTGAACAAAGTAGACCAGTTCAAGGGCGAGTGGCAAGACCTCCAAGCCGCTTTGGACGGTGTGGTGAACTCCTCTGACAGGATCGCAGCAGGGATCCTCATCTCCGCTCTCAACAAAACCAACATCGACGCCCTCAAGCAAACCCTTCTTGACTTGGTGGCACTTGGCGACCTCAACAGCTCCAGCACCATCGTCACCAACGTCCGGCATTACGAAGCTCTCCGCCTCGCCAACGAAAGTCTCAACGAAGTTTTGACCGGTTTGGGCAAGGGCATCACTGGCGACTTTTTAGCCATTGACATCCGCCGGGCATTGCATCACTTGGGGAGTATAACTGGTGAGATTACAACGGATGATTTGTTGGGGAATATCTTTGGTAAGTTTTGTATTGGGAAGTGAAATACTCTAAGCAAAACAAAAGAAACCAAAGAAAACCTAGTATTAACCCCTTATTAATGGTGGTTTAGATAAAATTATCTTGGATGAATTTTTAGATGATTAGATTTGTTTTGATGAATTTTTGTCCCCAATTTGTGCTGGATTTTAATCAGGGACAAAAAGGTACAAAATGAAAGTTACACTACGAGAGAAAACACTGGCCAAAGGTAAAATCGGCTTATACCTTGATATTTATCACAAAGGGAAAAGAGCTAAAGAAACACTTCCGCTTAAACTCTTTCAAAAGCCAAAGGATCAACTTGAGCGAAATCACAACAAGGAAGTGCAAGAGATAGCTCGAAAGTTAGTAGCAGAACGACAATTAGACGAGCTCAAGAAAACGGCAGGCATGAGTTATGAGTTTGCTATAAAAACAGAGCTTATCCCCTATTTCGAAAAACTCACAGAGGAAAGATATTCAAGTAAAGGAAACTACGATAACTGGGACAGCACGGTAAAAATCCTGAGAAATTACTGCAAACCACAAACAACGTTTGCCGACATTGATGTTGAATGGGTGAAAGCATTTCGGAATTATCTGGACAAAGAATATAGAACCAAAGCGAATAAGCTGCTCTCTCAAAACTCCAAGCACAGTTATTTCAATAAGTTCAGAGCATGCATGAAGCAAGCTTTGAGAGATCAAATCATTCCAAGAAATCCATGCGAAGCTGTAAAAGGCTTCAAGATGAACGATGATCATAAAAGAGAATTCCTCACCATTGAAGAGGTAAGAAAACTCGTTACGACTGAATGTGAGTCAGACATCCTCAAGAAAGCATTTCTTTTCTGTTGCTTAACTGGCCTTAGATGGTCTGATGCTATGAAGCTTGAAAATGATGACCTTCAATTTTCCGAAGAACTCGGACATTTCATCCGTTTCCAACAGAAAAAGACAAAATCCCAAGAGACACTTCCTATAAGTGAGCAAGCTCTCGGGCTTATCCCAGATTTGACAAAAAAGGGTTCAAGGGTCTTTGAAGGCTTAAAATACAGTTCAGAAATGAACTTCAAACTCAAGCGTTGGACCCTTCGAGCAGGGATTCACAAGAACATCACCTTCCATTGTGCCAGACACACCTTCGCTACATTACAGTTAACCTCTGGAACAGACATCTATACCGTTTCAAAACTTCTCGGACATAAGGAGATAAAAACAACGGCCATCTATACGAAGGTTATAGATCAAAAGAAAAAAGACGCTATGAATCAACTTCCATCAATTATGTAGTCATGGAACACCAAAATTATTTAAACAACTATTTCGAAATCGACCTTGGAACGATTTACAGCGAAGAAGCTAACTCTATCGATACTCATGATAACAGAAAAGACGAGATTTTAACTCTTTTGTCCATAATCAAGATGATCTTGACTAAACGAGATCTGATCACATTCAGGTATCACCCCGATCACGCTCGGTATGCTTCTACAAAATGGGATATGTGGACAAACTCAAAACCACTTAAAGGAAAAGTGACTCCGCGATATGACTATTTTATGGTAGAATCTAAAAATCCGAATTATACGTATGAAAGCTTGAGTAAAATGGGGATTAACCCATTGATTAACTACGACTTGATAAGATATGATCAAGAATGCATTATTAACCGAGATGATGTTGATGTCATTAAAGATGATTTTGATCTAGCTTTTGCCTTTAGGTTAAGTCAGCTAAGACACACTGAGGTCTTCGATTTTCTGGAATATCATTGTGATAGTCTTTCTGTCTCGGATTTCGGACAATATTTGAAGCAAATATGTAGAGATTTCGAAAATCTCCTACAGGACAAGAAAGACACGGTCTTCGATTGGATTGAATCTCTATCTACTTCCATCAAAAAAGGAAAGACTCAGATTTCAACGAATCAATGTGTGCTCCTTTTTTATTTTCTCCTAAAGGAGAGAGGCTTATGGTGGAAAGATAATGGAACAAAACAAAAGGACTTTGTTGAGCTAGTTTCACAAGTCCATGGATCGAATATTCAAAACGTCAAACAAAAAGCCGGCGATATCTTAAAAGAGAATAAAAAATTCGAAGAAGACCTTTTGAAGATTAGATCACTTCTTATGCCGTTAAACTACCCAAAGCTTATAGCTTTGATAGACAGAGAGTTAATGTAGTTCGGGGTGTTTCGGTAGTGACTACCCAACCCACTACCAAGCTTGATTCTTCAAAAAGCTTTGTGACGTAACTAAATAAATGATGTTATGTCAAAATTATTCGAAACATCTCTTAATGAGACTAGATTACGCGAGGTAATCAAAAATGAAATTGGTCCAATTCTGGATCGATTAGATCAACAAGCTTCTGTTCCAGAACCTCAATTCTTGGGAGTTAAAGAAGTCAGTTTATTGCTTGGATTGGAAGAGTCCACTGTTTATGGCTTAACCTCCCAAAGAAAAATCCCGCACTATAAACCGGGTAAAAAGCTTCTATTCAAGAAATCGGAAATAGAAGAATGGATTCTAGCACATCGATGTAACATGATCAATCCACCGAAGTCCAACGCTCAAAACGGAAGATCATGCGCATAAACAGAGAAGAAATCATGCAACGAACAAATGGAGGCCTTGACATCTTCCAATTCGTTTTCGATGTAAGAAACACTGGAGTCACATTGAAACAGGGAAAAACACATAGCTTAAAGAATCCTTTTTACTCTGACACCAATCCGTCACTTTCCGTTTTTCGGAATCAATCAGGAGAATACCACTATATGGACCATGGGGATGAGAATTATAGAGGAGACTCGTTTTCCTTTTTTGCAAAACACCTTGGTCTAGACCCCAATAATGACTTCAAAGAAATCTGCCGAAGAATCAATACCGACATTTTAGGAGAAGTTGAATCGACTGGAAATTCGAAAATCAATCAAAAAACGCAAGGAGAATTTGAATGTGAAGAAGGTGAAGACTTTCAATATTGGAAGGGTCTTTTCCCTGAAATCTCTGACCTCACAGAAAAAGCCAGAGACTTCGGTTTGGTGAGTTTACGAAAGTTCAAACGTAGCAATAAGTGGATAACCGCAAACAGCGCAGATCCAATTTTTGGTTTTAAGCTTGGAAAAGCCCTGAAGACCTACCAACCTCTCTCGAAAGAAGGAT
>CAZYPV010000116.1:0-6236 GCA_964649515.1 uncultured Comamonadaceae bacterium
ATTCCTTGCAAACCATCCTTAATGCCGGGATTATGCTGATGATATGTCTCTGCACTGATGTATTCAGTGATTCTTTCGGGGTTTTTGCCCATCAACACATCTTCCACTAAACCTTTCGCAAGTGCTTTATTGGTCGCAGTTTTGTCCAAGTCCTTTACCTCCGTTGGGCCGTCTGTTTGCGTTCTGCCATTGGCGGTTTCTTTTACCAAGGGAGTCATTGCATCCCAGTGTTCAGCCACTTTCCCTTCGTCGTCCAAGCGGATGATGTCAAACGACACCATTTCATCTGCACCAAATGGCTGCGCATTCCGCCAAATGTTGTGCATGAATACATAGTCCCCATCTTGAAACATGCGGATGTTTTCAGCGCTTGTGCCGTGCTCTTGAAGGATGGGGAGCATTTGGATGAAAGGCTCTAGTCCGGTTGGAATAAAGGGGTTGTGTTGGATGTAATTGGCATTGGCCACAGCTCTCATCCCGTCGGGATTGTTGCTCAATACGGCACCCAAAAATGTGCCTACGGTTTCCTTTTTTGTCATGATTGGTGTTGTTGATTGCTTATTTTCTAAATTGGAGGTGGCGTCTGAAGAGCTGCACGAAGCAAGCAACCCCATGATGGCCAGTAACACGAATGTTGTTCTCATTTTTCGCTTGTTTGAAGAAGAATTATTACTTTTGTTATGCAAGCAAAAATACAAGACAACTTTCATTTTGCAAGTAATTTTAAGATTAATTGCATTTTGCAAGCCAAAACCTTTCAGAAAATCAACTCCATGCCACAAGAATTTAGATGCAATTGTCCGTTCACCTCCGCCCTCGATGTTTTGGGCGACAAATGGATGTTAGTGATTGTAAAACAGATGTTGATTGAAGGCAAAGAGAGCTTTAAAGACTTTACCGAAAGCGAAGAATCGATTGCCACCAACATCCTGTCCTCTAAACTCAAAATGTTGGAAGAGCTGGGAATTGTCATCAAAACGAGTCCGCCAAACAACAAAAAAACCAAACTGTATTTTCTCACCGATCGCGGTTTGGCCTTGAGTCCTTTGCTTATTGAGCTCGCTCTTTGGAGTGATGCTCACCTTCGTAATCTTCACCCCAACATTACAGACGGCGCCAACATGGACCTGCTTCGGACAGACAAAGTAGGTTTTGCTCAAGAACTTGAAAAGCGGTACCGGGTCAAAAGAGCCCCCTATTTACCCTGAACCTTTCATCGCCATTACAGAAGATCAGCCAAAAGAATACTGAATGGCTGAGCGCATAATTCCCCATTTCTGGCATGACACCCAGAATATGCTCGGTGATAAAACAGGTGTTCCGCTTGTTAAAAAAATTCAGTAACAGCAGTGATTCAAAGAAAAACTCTTCCTTTGTTTCAAGCGAAATACACTGCCCAAGATGAAACACTTTACGCTCCTTCTTTCTTTAATGACCGTCCTTTGTGCTTGTGACTCAAATCCAACTGAGCACCAGTCCGACCCTATTCCGGGCGCCACAGTTCAATCACAAACAGAAGATCAAGAGATCACCACCTTCGTCAAAAACATTCAAGAAGCACATGTCATGGATCGATTTTTACAACACGAAGCAATCCGTTTTCAATTGCTTTTGAATTTTGGAGGGAAAGAACGCTTGAATGCTCAAGTGACCTTGGGAACCGATTCTCGAAAAGCGGTGATTTTGAAGAACAATGGTCAGAAAATCATGGTTCAAGACGATATCGTAAAAGTGAGTCCAGATACGCTCAATCCACAAGAATTCCGTTTTGATGCTTACACGTGGTCCTACTTCTTTCTTTTCCCTTACAAGCTTTCCGACCCAGGAACCTTTTGGTCAGAATCAAAAGAAGGCATTCTCCAAGGGGAGAGTTTCCTCGCCTCCAAGCTCACTTTTGGTGAAGGCGTGGGCGATGCTCCCGACGACTGGTACTATGTTTACCAAGACCCAAGCACACGACTTGTTCATGCAGCAGCTTATATCGTGACTGCGAATAAAAGTGTCGAAAAAGCGGAAGAGAGTCCGCACGCCATCGTGTATTCCGATTATCAAGATTTGGACGGCATTCCTGTGGCGAGAAAGTGGACCTTTTATAAATGGTCAGAAACGGGAGGTCTTGGCGATGAAATTGGTAACGCGACCTTGAGTGGAGTGCAGTTTTTGGATTGATGAAGGAATCATTGGTATTCGTTACAAAAGAATGCGCAGTGATTACAAAGTCGTTTCACCAGTAGGGTAATTCTTTGCTAGTTTCGATTTGGCAAGATGATTCTTCAGCGAGGATAAAATACTTCATCGAAGTGGCGAGAAGTGTTTTATGTGCAGTTCGGGTAGTTCGCGATGATGGGAAACAACGGTTTTCTTGCAACTACAAACTGTGGGTGTGCATCCACAAATCGGGACCAAAATTTCTTGGACCCGATCCAAAACACGCCTACCTTCGAACTGCCAGGTGGTTGGGGGAGGGAGGGCCCGCACAGGGCTTTGTTCGGTCGAAAAAAAAAAAAAAATCATCATTTTTCATCACCACTGCTCCACCTTCTTAGTCATTCCTTCCTTTCCACAACACTGTCCAACATTTGTCCACCCCCTTTTCAGCACTCATCACGAAATCTCCCATTTTTCGAATCCTTTTCGTGATATTTTCTTTGGAGATTGCCCTCAAATGAAAATTAAACTATTCACTTAAAAATAGCTAAAGATGCTGAAACGGACATTTACACTCGCCCTTTTCTCGCTCATCATTCAAATGAGCTTTGGGCAAATTGTCATCAACGAATTTCTTGTTGATGCAAATACAGTAGAACTCAAAAACCTCGGTACAGAAGATGTTGACGTAAGCGGGTACTTCCTCTGCTCCTTCCCTGCTTACAGTCAAATCGGAAATCTCACCCTCTTTGGCGACGACTTCACACTTCAGCCCGGAGAAATCATCGCAGTTGCTGGTCACCCACTCGATAACGATGATGAATTGGGGCTATACACCTTCCCTGCATATACCGACACCTCCGCCATTATCGACTATGTTGAGTGGGGCAGCTCCAACCATCAAAGGGCGATGATCGCTCAAATGAAAGGAATTTGGACCATCGGACCCTTCCTCCCCACACCGGAAATCGGACAATCGTATGCTTACGATGGCGATGGAAATACCGTGGACGATTGGTACCAAGCTAACCCCAGTTTCCAAAGTGAAAACCCTGGAGATTGCGGTAATGTTGGCGGGATGATCAGCACCTCAGACCCAACCAACATCTGTTCGGGAGACGGACAAGAAGATCCCATCAACGTGAGCCTTGTGGGCAACGTAGGAGCAAATTCTGCCTGGTTGATTACGGACGCCAATGGAATCATTCTTGGATTACCCGATGCACCACCGTTCGACCTCGAAGCTGCTGGGGAAGGAATCTGCCTGATTTGGCACATCAGTTATGAAGATGATTTTGAAGGACTAGCTCTTGGAAATGGCGTACCCGATTTTGTTGGTTGTTATGAACTCTCAAACCCCATTACCGTGGTAAGAAACGGCGTAGCAGGTGGAACAATTTCAACTACAGACCCTACCGAAATTTGTGCAGGTGATGGGATAGCTGATCCAATTAACGTAGTACTCTCTGGAAATACAGGGGAAAACAGCGCTTGGGTAATTACTGACGAAGCAGGCAATATTTTAGGACTACCACAAGCTCCACCTTTCGACCTCGAAGGAGCTGGAGAAGGTGTTTGCTTTATTTGGCACTTAAGTTTTGCCAACGGATTAACAGGCGCTGAAGTAGGAATGAACGCCAACGATCTCGAGGGTTGCTTTGATTTATCAAATCCAATTACCGTCACCAGAACTGGCGTTGATGGCGGAAGCATCAGTACCCAAGACCCAACCGAAATTTGTGCTGGAGATGGTGTAAACGACCCTATTGACGTGACTCTAGAAGGAAACATAGGACAAAACAGCGCATGGGTGATTACCGATGAAGCAGGAAACATCCTTGGATTGCCGGCCGCACCACCCTTCGATCTTGAAGGTGCAGGTGAAGGTGTTTGCCTTATTTGGCACTTGAGTTTTGAAGATGGACTATCAGGCGCTGAAGTGGGTATGAACGCCAACGATCTTGAAGGTTGTTTTGACCTGTCCAATCCGATTACTGTAACAAGAACAGGTGTAGATGGCGGAACAATTACAACAGATGACAATACCGACGTGTGCGTGGGTGAAGGACAAGAAGCAATTGTGAACGCCAGCCTTGAAGGTGCATCTGGGCAAAACAGCATCTGGGTCTTAACGGATGAAAACGCCACGATTCTTGCACTTCAAGCCAATGGAACCTTCAATTTCTCTGGAGCGCCAAGCGGAGTTTGTTTGATTTGGCACCTCAGCTTTGAAGACGGTTTGGAAGGGGCTCTTGAAGGTGAAAACGCCAATGATCTCATGGGCTGCTTCGACCTCTCCAACCCGATTACTGTAAACCGCACTGAAGTGGCTGGTGGCAGCATTTCCACCAATGACCCTATGGTGATTTGTGCCGATGATGGTATTGACAACCCTATCGATGTGAGTCTGGAAGGAGAAATGGGTGCCAACAGCGCATGGGTGATTACCGATGAAAATGGTGAAATCCTTGGCCTACCGTCTGCCCCCCCATTCGTGCTCGAAGGCGCCGGAGCCGGAATTTGTTTGATCTGGCATTTGAGCTTTGAAGATGGACTTGAAGGTGCCGAAGTAGGTTTGAATGCCAACGACCTCGAAGGGTGTTTTTCGTTGTCCAATGCCTTAGCGGTAACCCGACTCACAGGTGACGATTGTAATTGCGTGGTTGATGGCGGACTTATTGAGACCGAAGACCCCTTATCTATCTGCGCTGGCGATGGTGAAGCAGACCTCATCAACGTAACTTTAGCCAGTGCCACTGGAAGCAATTCTGCCTGGGTGATTACCGATGTTCAAGGCACAATTGTGGGATTACCTACTGCGCCACCATTCGACCTTGAAGGTGCAGGAGATGGTGTGTGCTTAATCTGGCACTTGAGCTTTGAAGATGGATTAACAGGCGCAGAAGTAGGCTTGAACGCCAACGATCTCGAAGGGTGTTTCGACCTTTCCAACCCAATTGAAGTAGTGAGAACCGGTGTGATTGGCGGTATACTCAGTACTGAAGACGATACCAACATTTGTGTGGGTGATGGTGAAAGCGATGCCATCGACGTGAGCTTAGAAGGAAACTTTGGTACCAACTCAGCTTGGGTGATTACCGATGAAAACGGCGAAATTGTTGGTTTACCCAATAACCCTCCTTTCGAATTGGAAGGCGCTGGTGGCGGAGTCTGCCTGATCTGGCACTTGAGCTTTGAAGATGGATTAACAGGCGCTGAAGTAGGCTTGAACGCCAACGATCTCGAGGGTTGCTTCAGTCTTTCAAACCCAATTGAAGTAGTAAGAACGGCAATTAACGGCGGTGAAGTAAGCACTACAGACAATGAAACAGAAGTGACCATTTTTGTGGGTGATGGTTTGGCCGATGTGATTGATTTCCAAGTTCAAAACAATGATGGTGCAAACTACACTTACATCGTGACGGATGGCGACGATCAAATCTTGGCGGTGCTCGATGGAAATTCAAATGATTTTGAAGGTGCTCCAGAAGGACAGTGTCACCTCTGGGGAATGGCGCATGAAGGCGACTTAATGGTTCCTGAAATGGGTAGTGTGTTCGATATCAGTTCTGAAGATTGCTACGATTTATCCAACAACTTTGTGATCATCGATCGCTTAACCATTGGTGTCGATGAACGGTCTGCGCGAAGCATCAACGTCTACCCCAACCCAAGTGAAGGTTTCGTGAATGTCGATTTCAAAACTGCTCAAGAGTATCGAAGCATTCGAGTGATGAACGCCAGCGGACAAGTTATTTCAGAGCTTCAACTCATCCACAGCAATACCCAAAAGCTTGATCTAAGCACTTTGGCTGCCGGGACCTACTTTTTGGTTTTTGTTGGTGATGAAGGCATTGATCATTATCCGCTACTCATCAAATAAAAAAATCCTTTTTTAAGTGCGGAAGCGCCTCAGGGAAACAGCAATGTGACTCTGGGGCGTTTTTTATTTGGGGTGATGGACACTCACCACCTTCCTGCAACTTCCCGCTCCACCAAAGCATTGAGCGAAAAGGAGGTTTGTACATTTCCTACATTGTCCATCACTGCCAGCTTCTCCATCATGAACAACTGGTATTCTTGCATAT
>CAZYPV010000117.1:0-6174 GCA_964649515.1 uncultured Comamonadaceae bacterium
AGTTCTTCAAGTGTGAGAGGACACATGTTTGCATTTATGAGTACGTCTAAAACAGCCCATTTTCGGTATCTCCTAGCATTATGCAACCTACGGCTTGAACGATGCATTGTTCTCTCTGCAGCCAATGAGAATTCTCCAGTTTTATTTTCTCCTACGCCTTTTTTAAAGGTATTTACACCCATCCAAGAAATTGAATTCTCCTCTCGAATGGCAGCGCCAATAGAATTACTTCCTAAATCAAGTCCTAATATTCTATCCATTTTATTATATTTGCATTGAAAGACTACTCACAATAAGGCTATAAGCCGAAGATTTTTCTAAATCCTGCCTTTGGTGGGATTTTTTTGTTGATAGGAAAATATAAAATAATATTGAATAAAAGTATTATGAGAGCTTTTTTACTTCAGAATAGAGCGAGTATTCTCATGTCGTGATACTAGAAAGGCCACCAAATGACACATAGTTTAAGGCGCAATGGCATCTGTTTTACCTTAATCAAGCCAAAACCTTAACAACGGGAATTTTTATTTTTCCCTTCGACCCATATATTCATCAAACCCACGCTCCCTCATCAACCAAAAAGAAGCAGGAATTTTCAATACTTCTTCGAATTTCGTCGCTAAATCTGGTGTAATAGTACACGCACCCTGTTTAATTGCTTTAATGTTTTGCACGGGCTCTTGAATGAGAAGGGCAAACGCTTCGTCTTCAATACCAAGTTCTTCGAGTTTCTCTGCCAACGTGAAACCCGGGGGAGTGGTTGTTTGTGGGAAGTACTCATTTTTTGGAGTTGCCATTGTTGCTGCGTTTATTGCTATTACTCATGAGAACGGAGTTGTTGATCGGGATACAATAGGCTAAAAATGCGTTTTTCGATGAATATTGTCATTCAGTTAGACGAGTGGTTGTTTGGCAACCATCAAGATTCGTTGGCTTCATTCAGCACCAAAAAAAGCGAAGCCCCACACTCAAAAATGTACAGCTCCGCTTTTCATATTCCCAATCAATTTAAGCCAATACCCATCTACCCCCCCATCACACGATACCCTTCCGTAGAAATGTTCGCATTCAGGTTCTTTTCAATCTTCGTTACCTTCCAAGTAGTCTTTTCCTTGGGGTGCTTCTTGCTGGTGGAGGTCATTTCCATCATGGTGCCTTGGAGGCCGGGTTCCATGGTGGGGGCAGGCTGCTTTTGGTTTTGTGCAGCATAGGCGCTGAAGGCCTGGAAGATGTCCACAACAACTTCGCGCGACATCCACATCTGCATCGTTTGATCTTCATCTTCCATGATGTACTCGTCGCAAGTGTAGCCCAAGATTTCTTTGCTTCGTCCGGTTTTTTTGTATTCCGGCATGTCGGTCATATCGGCTTCTTCTTCTGAGGTGTCGTAGGCCGACGGATCCATTTTCACCACCACGGCCATCTTCATTCCGCTCGCATCTACAAGGGTAATCATTTGCTTTTTCTCGAAGTCAAAAATGGCCACGCTCTCTTGAGCTCCCTCTGCTTCCATGGACATCACGAAGGCGCCTTGCTGACCATCGTCGTTGGAATACATCATCATGTTTTGATCAAAGGACTCGCCTTTTTTATCGCTGGAAGAGATCTCCACATGCACCGCGTGTTGAAAGGCGTAGTTGGGCTCAATGTCTCCACCTCCTCCAAAAAAGCTGCCCATGTTGGCATTGGCTTCGTTTTGGTTTGCTGGGTTGTCCTGATTTTGCGTGGCCTCTCCCGCTTCTTCTTTGGCTCCTTTCTTCTTCTTGTTTTTCTTTTTGAAAAGGTTTTCGATGGAATCCAGCCCTTTATCAATACCTTGATCGATGCGATTGTCGATGCGGTTGTTGGTTTTATTCTCTGCGCGTTCTTTGGTGCGGTCCACAATTTGGGCTTGTGTGCAAAGGGTGCTCGCGCAAAGGAGCAGGGTCAAAGCGATGGTCGTTTTCATATTTCAGTCGTTTGGACTTCAAAGATGCTTTGTTTAGAAGCAAATTGGGATTCAGAATGAGTCTTTGGCAAGCATTGGTGAGCAATCGGTTCACGAGGGCTTGTTCTTCATGTTCACGAGGTGCTTTGTTTCCCTTTGAAGAGGTCCATGAGGGCGTCTTTTCTACTTCGCGAAACGGGCACTTGCGTATGGTTGTCCATCACCACATAACCGCCATTGCCTTTGACGTATTTATGCACGTCGTTCAGGTTGATGAGGTGGGAGTGGTGCACGCGAAAGAAGCCTTTTCCTTCCAGCATTTCTTCGATTTCTTTGAGGGTTTTGGAGATGACCATTTTCGGTCGGTTTCGGAAGAAGATGTAGGTGTAATTGCTGCTCGATTCACAGTGACAGATGTCTTGGGGATGAACGAATTCGAGTCCTTCTTGTGTGGGTAGGGCGATTTTATTGAAGCTTTTGCCTTCGAGTTTTCCGAAAAGAATATCGAGCTGATCTGCACTGATGGAACTTCGGTTTTGCTGCTCATATTTCTCCAAGGCTTTGAGAAGATCGTCGGCAGAGATGGGTTTGAGGAGGTAATCAATGGCGCTGTTTTGAAATGCGCGCAGGGCAAATTGGTCGTAGGCCGTTGTGAAGATCACCCCAAAACTTCCCTTGGCTTGCTTCAGGAATTCAAAGCCGTTCATGTGGGGCATTTCAATGTCGAGAAAGACCAAGTCTGGACTCAGCTTTTGCAAGGCTTCAAGGGCGGCGGTGGCGTTGGATAGGGAGGCGAGGATTTCCACTTGCGGACAATGCCGCTGGAGTTCATATTCGAGGGTGGCTCTGCAGTGGCGTTCGTCGTCAATGATGAGGGTTTTAATCTTCTCCATGTGTTTTAAGTCTAGAGGTTTGTTTTGTCCGTTTAAATGGGGATGTTCAAGGTCACCCGGGTTCCTTTTGCATTTCCTGCTTCGTCCAAAAGGTCTTCAATATGAACACTGTTGGCCTTGTTTTCGTTGTTGTCCATGAGTTTGAGTCGGTTTTTAGTGATGTCCAAGCCCATGCTTTTCTTCTTCATCACGCTTTTCGACCGCAACCTCGCGGCTTCTGCTCTTCCAATGCCGTTGTCTTCCACCACACAAATCAGCATTTCATCTTCAATACTCACTTCAATGTTCAGCACTCCTGGATGTTGCGCATGCATCAATCCGTGCCAAATGGCATTTTCTACAAAAGGTTGAATGATGAGGGGCGGAATTTCGATCATCTCCGAAGAAACATCTTTCGAAACTTTCAAATTGAATTGGAATTTGTTTTCAAATCGAAGCGATTCCAGTTCCACATACAACTGCAGCGCTTCAAGCTCCAAATCCAGCGTTATGAGTGATTCTTCTGAGTTCTGAAGGATGAGTCGAATGAGTCGGCCAAACTTACCGAGGTGGTCAGAAGCCTTGTCCGGTTGGTTGTTGATGATGAAAAACTTGATGCTGTTGAGGCAATTGAAGAGGAAATGCGGATTCATTTGTGCGCGGAGGGCCATCATCTCTGTTTCGGCTAATTTTTGTCGGTAGCGCGCTTCTTGTGCAGACTGTTTTCGGATGCGGTCCAAACGCCATTTCAGCAGGAAGATGATCAAGCCCAGCACTGACAAGAAGCAAAGGAGCAAGAACCAATTGCTTCGGTACCACGAAACGGGCAGGTGAATGGCCAGTTGCATGATGTGCTCTTCGTCCCACCTGCCGTCTTCCAGTCCGGCTTTCACTTCAAAACGATAATCTCCACCGCCCAATCCCGTAAAAATGGCGCTTCCTTCCCTCGTTTCTTTCCAGGTGTCTTCATGTCCAAGCAAACGATAGGCGTAACGCACTTTTTGAGCATTCACCACACAAATGGCTTTGAACTCGAGTTCCAGGCGTTCAACATCGTTGGGAAACGTGAGCAATCGCTTGAACTGAAAGGAGGAGTCGCTGTCCAATTCCACCCCATTTCCAGATGCACCAAGGAGCACGGTTTTTTTAGGGAGGGGAGCTTTTTGGAGCGCTTTCGGGTTGAAAAACGACAGTCCTTTTCCGTAGCCAACGAAGATGTTTCCATCGCTCATGGTGTTGATTTCATCGGTCACCAAATCGTAACTCAGAAGTCCATCTTCCAAGCCGTAGTTTTCGATGGTTTTACTGGCTTTCAGGTAGGAAAAGAGGCCGTTCGACCCCAATCCCCAAACGTTCCCATCGTGGTCCACAGTTAGTTCACCAATCCTCAAACCGGCGATACCTTCTTTTCTGCCGTAGTGTTTCAGGGTATTCATTTGGAGGTCGAAAACAAAGAGCCCGTTTTCTTCGCTACCAATCACCAATTCATTTTCATGGGCGGCAATGGCAATGAGGGTTTGATCTTCCAGTGCTTGGAGTTTGGGGTAACGCTCGAAGGCATTGTGCACCGTGGAGTCTTGCAGAACATACAATCCCAGTGCACAACTTGCCCAACGGCTCCCGTCTGAAGTTTCGGCAATCTCAAAAACCACATTCGGCCTACCTTCTGTGGGTCCGCCACCTTCCAGCCACCAGTTTTCGAGGGAGTTGGTTTTGGGATCAAAGCGGTGAATGCTATTGTCATCCGAACCCAAATAAAGACCACCATCAACAGAAGGGTGAAGGGTGTTCACGTTGCCCGAAAATCCCGTGGCATCGAGGTCTCTACGAAGATCAACCATCAATTTCGCTTCCAGTGCTTTGGGGAAGAGCTCATAGACCTTGTTGACCGACATGGTGTAAATACGATCGTCGAGCTGCACCATTTCCACGCCAGAAATCCCTTTGATGGCGCCGTAGTACGACAGGTCTGAGCGCCTGAAAACGGGGTATTCTTGACTATAAGATACCGCGCAAACCATGAGATCGTCGCTCAAATGGGTGTTTCGAAAGCTGCTCGTACGTTCATTCTGCTTCTCGTAATTGCGAAAGGAGTAGAAGGGAATTTGATGGGTGTAAGGGCTTTTGATAGTGAAGCCGGCAGCCATGGAAATGAGCAGGTTTCCTTGGGAGTCGAAGGCGGTATTTCTTCCAGAGATGTAGGGGATGCTGTAGGGGTCCGAAGGATTGTTCTGATAGAAGGCAAAGGTTTTCGAGTTGAGGTTGAACTCTCCAAAACCACGATCGGCAGAGGTGATGTAGGCTATACTGTCGTTCTTCAGTTGCATGGAACGTACCACATTGCGTTGAAGATAGGGGTCAGGATCAAAGTGGTATTCTCCCAAGTAGGTTTTACTTTTCGGGTCGAACTCCAGAATGCCGTAAGACCAGGTGGCCACGAAGAGTTTCCCCTTGTGGAAGAGCACTTGATTGTATACGTCCCAAGCAAAGGGATCTTCCTTTTCACTGTAGTTGGTGAAGGTGTCTTTTTCAAGATCAAGCCTTCCAAAGTATTCCCCCGCGGTCCAGAGTCCCGTTTCATCACCGGGCAGGAAGGTCATGCCTTGCACGCTTTTTCCCTTGAGCGCTTGAAATTCTTTGCAGGTTTTGGTTTTCGGGTCGAAGAGAAGGAGCCCACCCTCACTCACTTTCGATTTATAAAACGCGAGGAAAAGCTGTCCTTTGCCATTGGGAAAAATGTTTTTAATGTGGCTCATTTTTCCACTTTCGCTGAAGTGGTTAAAGTCAAAGCGTTCGAATTGATCTTGGAAATGATTGTAGAAACAGAGTCCGTTACTCGTGCCAATCCACAATCCGGAGTCGGACTTTTCAATATCAATCACAATATTCCCGATGAGTGAATTGGTGTCGTTTTGATCGAAGAAATAATGCTTGAACACTTCACCATCGAAACGGTTCAGTCCTTCATTGGTACCAATCCAGATAAAGCCGTCATTGCCTTCAATTGCCACGTTGCAGCCTCGATCAGAGAGTCCGTCAAGCACATCATAATTGGTAAATCGTCCTTCCAGTTTTTGCCATTGGGCCTGGCTTTTTGTGGTAATGGCAAGGAAGAAAAAAGCGCTGAGCATGAGGCACAGAAGACTGTTTAGCGGACGCCGAGAAGGGGATGATCCAGAAATACAGCACTGCCACATGAGCGATAAAAGGTTAAAAAGCCGACCCTAAAATACGAGGATCGGCTGTTTTTTGTCGATTAGTTTTTGAGGAGTTCAGTTTAAGTCCGCATATAACCTCGATAAAAGTAGCTCGTTCACTGTGAGAATTGATCCAAGAATGAGCAGATGGTTTGTTGGCTTGTGTAGATGGAGTTAG
>CAZYPV010000118.1:0-6108 GCA_964649515.1 uncultured Comamonadaceae bacterium
TCTTCCCGAAAGTATTCGGGACCGGCTGTCCAGACCGCCAACATTGAGAAGGGAAGCAATAGTTTCCCTTTTTTTTATGCCCTAAATTTTGGTGTAGTTGAGTTGGTTAGAATATCCCGACTTTTCGTCGGGAGGGTCGCGAGTTCGATAAGCTTTACCACCACTCGAGACCCAAGCTACGATTCTGCCTTGGATTACAAATGTCTAAAAATCAAATGCTGATACCTGTAAGCGATGTTAGAGGCCAAGGTGAACCGCCAAACTTAAAAATAGGAGGCCATCATACTCCAATAAGCGATGATTCAATGCTTCTCCACCACCAACCGCTCCCGCAAAACAATCCCCTCCATCTCCACTAAAATAACATAAATCCCAACACCTAATCCATCCAAATCAATTCGGCTTAATCCTCCTTGAACTTCTTCACTCAATATGGTTTTGCCCGTGAGATCTAAAATCGTGATTTGGGCTGAGCCACTGTTTCCACTGAGCGAAATGTTCACCTTGTCTTGGGCTGGGTTGGGGTAGAGCTCGGTGCTTGTCAGTTCAAAACTGGGGAGCTTGGTTTCAAAGGAGTCTAATACAAACCCTTCTGTTGTGCTTTCTACACCATTGAAGGTGGTGGTTTCAATGCTGCTCATACTGGCGATTGGAGCCGGAAATCCTTCAATAAAAAAGTCGAAAGTCTCCGATTCTGTTACAGTGGTAAAGGGTGTTCCAACAATGTCAATAACAGACTCAACGGTTTCAATGGACAATACAAGCAAAGCATTCTCAAAGGTTCCGGCGTTCGTTATCACAGTGCCTGTTCCCACAACTTCGTAGGATATTTCACCGGTAACATCCTGAACAACTCCCCCGGGAAGCACATTCTCTCCCTCGAAAGTGTCGCTCCCAGAATCTCCAAAATTCATGGGAAGGCTGAAATAGTTTTTGGGATCAGTGTAAGTTTGAGCAAGTGCGTCAATGCCGAAATCACTGTAAAATCCAAGCTCAGTCAAGAGGTTGGCAGATAAATCAAAATACAGGGTTAATGACTGTCCGTCCGTATTGATGTCAATGCCATAATTGGCACTCGGGAAATTCTCACTTCCGGGCGAAGTGTTTAGATCGGCCAATGTGTAAACCGACTGAGAGATGATGCCATCTGCGGTTAGGTCCCAAGTCTGATTCTGTCCAGTGGCATTGCTCAAATCCAAGTAATCTGTGGCTCCCAATTGGAAGGTAGTTACAGTGGGGTTGGAAAGGGATTGATTGGTGTAGGTTTGTGCCAAAGAGCACATCGACAAAGTCGAAAGAAAAAATAGCGTAGCGGTCGTTTTCATGTTTAAGATTTTGACCGAAGATGCATTTCTTCTTTGTGTTTCACGACGGGCAATGAGTCATCGGTTATTTTGAATGAGCGAATGAAAGTTGATGTCGTTTTTTCCCAAAAATGAGTCTGCCAAGTTTGCAAGCTTGTGAAGACTGGAAATCGTGGTTCCTTCAATGCAACTTTGCTTCAAATGATATGCTATGAAAACAACAGATATTTTCGTTTATGGTAGTTTAAGAAAAGGAGGGAGTAACCACTCAATCTTGACTTCGAGCAAATTTATAGGATGCGCAAAAACAGTCCAAAAGCTGATCATGCGAGCACGTGCTTTTCCTTTTGTGAGTGACGACCAGCAGGTGTCCTTCATTCATGGAGAAGTATATTCAGTGAATAGTTCCGTCCTCAGATTGATCGATCAACTTGAATCTTACGACGTTCTATCGCCGCAGAATAGTTGGTATGAAAGGGAAAAGGTTTTGGTGAAGATGGGTGAGGGTGATCGCCAAAGTCTTCGAAAAGTAGAGATGTACTTTAACCGAAAAGAGAACAAAGCCCCAATTATTGCAAGTGGCGACTTCTTCAACTTGGAAGATCGAAATCAAAGCACGGAAATGGTCCATTATTTTGCCTATGGCTCGAACAGGAATCCGATTAGATTGCGGACTGAAAAGGAATTTGCTTTACTCAAAGATTCTGGGCAAAGTTGGAAGATTATCGACTTGTATTCAATAAAAGGAGCTCGGATGGAAGCTCATCATACGCCAACATTCAAGCATCCAAAGGTGATTTTGTCGAAGGTATTTTATACGAAATACCACTTTCTTCCATTCAGAGACTGGATAGCTTTGAAGGTGCGCCAAAACACTACGCACGAGAGCAATTGATGGTAAAGATGAACGGGCAAGAAGTGTTGGCAGAAGTATATATTGCTCAAGCAGATTGGATTGAAGAAGGCCTAAAACCGAGCGCTGAATATTTGGCTCACTGCAATTGTGGTTTATAGTTGAGTCTTTCCTCCAATGTTAAGAATTGTCCTCAAAAGACTTTCTTAACATTGATTTTTGTTTTGTAATGTTATGCTTGTGTTAATTTGCAATGAAATTTATGTTACACCGAGCAAAGAGCTCATCATATATCATTGGGGTCAACCGATCCGCAAAGCAATTAAAATGGGAAAAGTAAAAACGGCAAAGAAAGTCGAGAAGAAATCGGCAAAGAAAGCAGAAGCGAAAAAAGTGAACGCAAAGAAGAAGGCTGAAGCGAAGTTGAAAGCAGAAGAGAAAGCAGCAAAGGCAGCTAAGCGTAAAGCAGCAAAAAAGGCAGAAGCTAAAAAGAAAGAAGAGAAGAAGGCCGACAAGAAAGCAGCGGCTAAAAAAGCAGAAGCGAAAAAGAAAGCCGAGAAAAAACGTAAAGAGAAAGCCAAAAAGAAGGCATCAAAAAAAGCTAAAGTAACAGCAAAGAAGAAGTCAAGTAAGAAGAAATCAGGTAAGAAGAGCAAGAAGAAATAACTTGATTTGAGCAAATTTTTAGGTTAGTACAGATGCCACTTTCGTTTGAGAGTGGCATTTTTTTTTAAAACAGGAAAAAGCGCTTAGAAAATATTCGAAACAAGATCCAAACCTAAATGAAACATCGCCATCACTAGAAAGTGTCAGGTTAAAAGAATGGACCGACATTAGCGAATGATCCGTAGAAATGCGAAGTGATTAAAACCATCGGAACCCTGCCTTCGACTGTGCGCAGGCAGCGGCTTTTGGGAGAAAGTGCCTTTGAGTGCAGTCGAAAACAAAAAGTGCCCCTTGAGCGGAGTCGAAAGGGGAGTTTGCGGCAGTCTTGATTTTTGGTTCTTTGTATCAAGACAAAGAACAGAAAGAACAGTAAGGAGCTAAGTTTCTAAGTTAGAAATACTCTTCCATCGAAGACAATAATCATCACTCAAATCAATCGCAACTTGTCCCAAAAGCCCCGAGTAATTGCAAAAAGTCCGATACATCCACCAAACCATCTTCATTAACGTCTTCCTGGCAAGATGAACTCAACTCAAACAAACAGGAACCATCATCCGTTTCTGCATCTTGATTATAATTGCTGGCCGAGGGATAAGTACACCCTAAAATTCCGGGATCAGGAAACACACAAGAGCCGTCGTCAATGTTCGCGTTGGACACATAATTCAATGCTTCCTCATACGTACATCCAAAAACTTCAAACAAGCAAGACCCATCATCCGTGTTGGCTTGTGGATCATAATTTACGGCCAATTCATCGGTGCAACCGGTCACCACAGGGATACAAGAACCGTCGTCAGTATTGGCGTTGGGGTCAAAGTTGAAAGCACTTGCATCGGTACATCCCAAAACTTCCACGAAAAACCAAGCTCTGTAAACGTATTCAGGATAAGAGATGTACGGATTGAGGTTGCCCTGTACGGTATTGATGCGATTGTTTCGCTGGATTTCTGCGGCATCAACGGGGTCGTTCAAATGCCATTGATACAAAACATTGATGTCTGCAACCCCATCGATGGTTCCGGCTTGCGTGGGGTACATGGTGTAGAAATAAAATATCTGTCTTGCAACATCTCCTTTCATGCTTTCCCGTGGCTCAAAGGAGTCGTTGTCGCCTTTACTAAACAGATCAGGATTATTGGGGCTAGATCCCGTAGAAAAGTAATCCCCATTCCCATCAATTCCATAATAGGTGATGCTTCCCGTAGCATTATCAAAAGGTTTGTTCCCTCTGGCTGAATTCACAGATCCATGCGTTCCGCGCAAATTGTGAATATCCGAGCGCATGGGAGAGGCACTGCCATAAAACGATTGAGGAATGATGTGCTCTGCGTTCATTGGGTTGGGGAAAGTGACAAATCCCGAGCCTTGCTGAAAGCCACTATATACACATGTAATCAAATTGTTGTTGGCATCTACGAATCCATACATCTGGGTTCGTGCTCCATTATAGCCAAGATCTGTAAAGTCACCATCATACCAATTTTGCTTCAACCATGTTCGTAAAGAAACCAAGTTCAGATTGGCTGGCGCTTGATTTTGAGCAATAACGAAGCTAGAAAAACAACAGAAGAGGGAGGCAAAAACGAATTTTTGTAAAGAGTAATGCACGTGCTTTCGAGATATTGAGCGATAAAAATAGTGATTATTGAACGAAAGAGAGTTATGCACATCTTAAGAATGAAAGGGTTTTCGTCTGCATGAAAAAAATATTCAGCATCAGATAGTTGGGCTTCGTCGAAGTTCCGTAAATTGGGTTCGTCTTAACCAAATTATTGCTATGCGAAAGTTAACCTATTGCCTCGCGCTTCTTGCGCTGATGTGTGGTTTCCAAGTTCGTGCTCAAATTACCGACCTCGAATTAGAAGTGGTGCAAGAGCATACCGGACTGGTAGGTACCACAGATTTAAGTGGATTCACCACTTATCGTCTCTACGCTGTTTGTACGAACGAAAATGATTTTGTGTCGGCCATCACAGGGCTCAACACCACTCCTTTGTCCATCACTTCAACGACGGGTTTCTATCAAAACCCAGTTTCTGTAGATGTGGCGTCAACGCTCAATCCTTTTTTCATCAATATTTTCCCCGAAATCGCTTTTGATTCTTGGGTGACGATCGGTCGAACTTCTTCGGCAGATCCAGGAAGTGAGATTACTGCCCTGACTTCTGCCAACGACGAATGGCTGGCTTCTTTTCAAACGGGAGGAGATATCATTATTGATGGAAATGTTGGTGGAGGCTGGTTCACTACTTTCTCTCCTTCAAGTGTGAATGGATTTGCCGGACCCGATCTCAAGGTCTTGCTCGGACAATTCACCACGCAAGGAACCCTCAGTGGGGTCATGAATATTCAGTGTTTCTTCAACGGTACAAATGATAATGATCAACGCTTCGATGGAGTTCCCTTTTCTTCTGACGTGAATGCGGTATTCGGGTGCACCAATTCAGCCGCAACCAATTTCAATCCTGCCGCTACGATTGACGACGGAAGCTGTGTTCTTCCTTGTGCTTTGGTCATCAATGCGGTAACGGTGATCCCACCAAGTTGTAACAATGGCGATGATGGATCCATTCAGGTGAATGCGAGTGGCGGACAAGGTGGTACTTTTTATCAGTTGGATGGAGGCAATCAATTGGTGGTTCCATTTTTCAACAACCTCGATCCAGGAACTTACACCCTTGTGGTTTCCGATTCCCAGGGATGCAGCGAAACTCAAACCATTACAGTACCGAACCCAGCTCCACTGGTGGTCACACGCCTAAGTTCAACCAACCCCTTGTGCAACGGTCAAGCTTCTGGAACCATTACGGCCGCGGCGAGCGGAGGCACGGGGGATGTGAACTTCGGACTTTCTCCTACTTCCTTCGATAACGAAACAGGCGTTTTTAACAACGTAAGCGCCGGTACTTACACGATTTATGGTCAGGATGAAGAGGGCTGTATTTCCAATTCGAATGCCTTTAACCTTTCGCAACCGTCTGCAGTGAACGGTGCGGTGAACGGAACTTCAAATGCGAGTTGTACGGGGGTATCGGACGGACAAATTGCCATGTTCCCATTTGGTGGGACTCCACCTTATATGTACTCCATTGATGGTGGTACTACCATGGTGAGTGGACCAGTTTTCACAGCTCCTCCAGGGTCATATACAGTAAATATTTTTGACTCGAATGGATGTTCTGATCCAACACCTCCAAGTGCTGTTGTTGGAAGCAATGGAGTAGGTGGGTGCACAAATCCTAACGCTTCCAATTTTGATCCATCAGCTACTTGCGACGACGG
>CAZYPV010000119.1:0-5958 GCA_964649515.1 uncultured Comamonadaceae bacterium
TTTGCTGCTTCCGTTCGTTTGAGCTCAGCAAAAATCGAATCTACACGTGATGTTTTGTCGAGAGTGGACAAAAATCAATAGGTTTTTGAGGTGATGCTACTTCACTCTACAATCATAACTCATCGCCAACGATTCGCCAATCCCACCAATGACAACATCACCGGAACTTCAATCAACACTCCTACAACGGTTGCTAGAGAAGCACCAGAATTGAGTCCAAAAAGCGCAATAGCCACGGCTACCGCAAGTTCAAAAAAATTGCTGGCTCCAATCATGGCGGCAGGTGCGCAGATTTGATGGGGGAGTTTCATCCACTTTCCGGCAAACCACGATACAAAAAAGATGAAGTAGGTCTGCAAAGCCAAGGGGATGGAGATCAATACAATGGCTATGGGATTGGCCAAAATGGTTTCGCCCTGAAAGGCAAAGATCAATACAAGCGTGGAAAGCAATGCAAAGATGGAGATGGGCTTTAGTCGCTTCAAAAAAACGTTCTCAAACCAGGCTTGTCCTTTGGAGCGAATGAGGAAGCGGTTGGAAAGGTAGCCGGTCAACAAGGGAATCACGACAAAAACGATGACTGAGGTAAGCAGGGTTTTGTAAGGTATTCCAATGCTTTCACCAGCTTCATTCACAAAATCAATCCCGAAAACTGAAAAAAGAAAACCAACGATGGGCACAAAGGCCACGAGCAAGATGAGGTCGTTCACCGATACTTGAACCAAGGTGTAATTGGCGTCGCCCTTGGTGAGGTAAGACCACACAAAAACCATGGCGGTGCAAGGTGCTGCTCCGAGGAGAATGGCTCCGGCAAGATACTGCTCGGCGTCTTCTGGGGAGATGATGGATTTATAAATGCCGTAAAAAAACAGGGCTGCAAAAAGGGCCATGGTGAAGGGCTTGATTAACCAATTCACGGCTACGGTTAGGGCCAAGCCTTTCCAATTTCGGGATACGTACTTGAGGGAGGAAAAGTCGATTTGAACCATCATGGGGTAGATCATCAACCATACCAAAATGGCAACGGGTAAATTGACTGTTCCAATGTTCCATTCACTGAGCACTTTGATGTCATCCCCCAAAAAAGACCCCAAGGCAATGCCTGTCCCGATGCAGAGGAGCACCCACAAAGTGAGGTACTTTTCAAAAAAACCGATTCCGGCAGTTTGTTCCTGATTAGTCATGGTTTTGATGATGTAGTTGCTGATAAACGTGATACAACTCCGTGGCGATTTGCCATGATCGGGCGTCGTACATGCTGGATTGAATTGGGGTGTTGTCGAAAACTTTTGGGTCGGCGTAATTGAGGGCAATTCGCGCTTCGCAGCCGGGGATGAACGGACAGTTTTCGTCGGCATCAGAACAGGTCATGACTGCCGCAAATTGGTCGGTAGGATTTTCGGGATGATCGAATACTTTTGAATACAATTCCAAGGGTCCCGAAGACAGCTGAATGCTCTGCTTCGAATTCTTGCCGTCTTGCCTTTTTACTTCAAAACCAAAGCGTTCAAGGCTGTTGAGCACTTCGTTATAGACTTCAGTAGATTCGGTTCCGCCAGAATAGGAGGTAATGTTCATTCCGAAGTGTTCCGACCAATAGCTGCTCCAAAATTGAGCGAGCTGACTCCTCCGTGAGTTGTGCGTGCAAATAAAGTTCAACTGAGCGGGAGTTCCGGTTGTTGTTTTGTTGCGCAGATAGTTCACGAGCGGACGAAGGCGTTCGAGTCGATCAAAGCTCAAAACTTCCTCTTGAATCAAAGGTAAAAGCGTTTTCAATGAAATGCGGTTTTTAGCAACATCCCGAACCGGGCGCGCAAGTGTTTTGGGCGTTTCCCACAAATTCCAAGCTGATCTTTTGCTTTGCTTCTGTGATGCCGCACTGGTCTTCTGCTAGACATGCCGTTTGGGTGTTGAGAAGCTTGAATCGTGCGCCGTTCTCATCTTCAATGAAGCCCAAGCCATATTTTCCAATGCTTTCGGCTTGATATTCCACCTCGATTTCTGCATCGGGTAGTGAAAGTTGATCTTCGGCCATGTTCAAAATGGAGAGCAATTTTTGAGCAGACAAACGGTGATCGGTGTCCACACTGTACCACAATTGTAAACCAATTTTGAATTCGCTGCGAACCGTTCCCCCACAGTCGATGAAGGTTTTGTCCACTTTTCCAACTTCAGTGATGTGGAAGTGAGGAGGAATACTGGTGTTGTTGGGAAGATCAAAACGAAGTTGCTCCATTTGAGCCAAATAATTTTTGAGGGTGCTGAGTTTCATGTTTTTGTGTTTTAACAGCATTGCTGATGGTTGAGGAATAAAGAGAACAGTTTTTCAAATTGTGCCGCACTGGCCTTCCACGTTTCAGGATGGATGCAATAGCTCATGGAGCTTCCTTCAATGTTCCCTTGAATTAAACCGAGGTCCTTCAGCTCTCTCAAATGTTGAGATACGGTGGCTTGTGCGAGTCCGGTTTCTTGCACCAAGTCTGAATTGATGCAGGCTTTTGCACGCAGAAGGTGCTGCAGAATGGCAATTCTAGCCGGATGACCAAGTGCTTTTGCGAGTCGGGCCAAATCATT
The DNA here is from genome assembly GCA_964649515.1 of uncultured Comamonadaceae bacterium. GTDB lineage: Bacteria > Bacteroidota > Bacteroidia > Flavobacteriales_D > Sanyastnellaceae > CALKGK01. The sequence goes on from CAZYPV010000119.1 coordinate 2,575, forward strand.
TTGTTCTGCGGTAAATAGGTCTGTCTTCGTTGTTCCCATAGTTTCATTGCAATATTACGATAGCCCAAGAGTTTTTATTCGTGATGAAAGTAAAATTCGTGTTAAATGTGGATCGGTAGGTCTTTATTTGATGAATGTGACTTGCGTTACAAAACAAGTGACGGGTCTCGGTTATTTTCGCCCTGATTAAATCCTTACTTCATGAAACAATTACTTTTTTGGATGATGCTTTGCTCATTCTCTAGCGCTGCACAAATTTCTTTCCCCTACGAAGTGCAACTGACCCCAAAGGAATTGCCCAACCTTCCGGGGCTTCACTCCTTTGCTTATGCCCAGCACGATAATTTCTGGGTGATTTTGGGCGGAAGAACAGATGGATTGCATGCCAGACAACCCTTCAATGCTTTTCCTTCCTCCAATAATAACGATGCCATTTTTGTAGTCGATCATGAAGGTGAAAATGTTTGGTCTGCCAACATCAATCAATTGCCCAGCGCCTTGAAAGAGCAACTAAGAAGCAGCAACATGAATTTTCATCAAGAAGGAGATTATCTCGTGTTGCTCGGGGGATACGCTTATTCAGAAACCCTTCAGGACCACATTACGTTTCCCTATTTGACAGCCGTTCACCTACCAACATTGGTGGAGGAGGTCATCCAAAATACCCTTAGTGAAACTCCTTTTCAACAAGAACAAAACGAGCAATTCGCCATTACTGGTGGGCAGTTAAATGTGCTCAATGGAGTGTTTTATTTGGTGGGTGGTCACCGTTTCGACGGACGGTACAACCCCATGGGGATGCCTACTTATACCCAGATCTACAGCAATGAAATTCGTCGCTTCCAAATTGCTTTTGAACCTTTGGAAGTGACCTTTGAATCGAGCATAAGTGATGCAGTGCACTTACATCGAAGAGATTATAATTTGATGCCTGAAGTGAAAGCCAATGGTGATTTTGGTTTGATGATTTCGTCAGGAGTGTTTCAAACCAATGCAGACCTTCCTTATTTATATCCTGTTTTTATTGATGATGAAGGGATACTACCTGAAACGGGCTTCAATCAATACCTCAGCAACTACCACAGTGCACATGCATCGTTGATGAATGAAGACGACAACAGCATGCATCATTTGTTTTTTGGCGGAATGAGTCAGTACTTTTATCAAAACGGGGTCCTGATGCAGGACGATTTGGTACCTTTCGTCAATACGATTTCTCGTTTGGAACGACGAGAAGACGGTATTTTGGAAGAGTTTGTGATGTCGACATCCATGCCCAACTTGAAAGGATCGAGTGCGGAGTTTATCCCTCTACAACAAGCGGCACTTTTGGAAAATGATGTGCTCGTATTTGATGAAAATTCGGCAGATACACTTTTTATAGGTCACATTGTTGGTGGAATTCAAAGTGAAGAAGCCCATGCTTTTTCTTTCAATAATACGGGAGTTACGAGCGCAGACAACAGCGTTTACGAGGTACGTTTGGTGCGGAGCGGTAGTGTTGGAGTGGTTGCAGTCCCTGGTCAAAATGATTTCTCATTCAAGGCCCGTTACGAGCCCGATTCGCAACGTATCGCAATTGATTTCCATCTCGAACTGGAAAGAGACGTGAGGTACTTCCTCACCAACGTTCGCGGCGAGCTCATCCAAGAAGGAAAGCTCGGTGGAATGCCCGGAGAAAACCAAGAATACCTTCGTTTTTCGAATGCTCCGGCACAAGGAACGTACTTCCTAACACTTTCTTTGGACCACATCTTTTTCAATACGGAACAAATCTTCATCGCGCATTGAGTTAGTGATTTCGCCGCTTCTTCTCATTGTATGTCATAAAATCCTTGGTAAATTTGGTCCATGAGAATCAAGTTAATTAGAAGGAGTATTATCCTGCTGTCTTTATTTGCTCTCGTCATTGTGGCCTGTGAAGAGAAGGGAGGAAATGAACAAGAACAAACTCAGCAAAAAGCCAATGTTGCTGCATGGGAAGGCAACAGGGCTTATGCCATAGGCAAAATTGCTTTAGAGGCCACGGCGAGAGATACGGAGAGAAATCAGCCCCGACCAACCGTTACTTCCCGATATCTAGGCTTGATTTTTACAGCCATGTTTGATGCTTGGAGCAGGTATGATAAAAGCGCAGTGCCGGTGTACCTTTCGGGCATTGAACGACAAAAAGCGCATTTGCACACAGAGCAAAACAAAGCCATCGCCATTTCTTATGCAGCTTTCCACACTTTGAAGGAGTATTACCCTGCCGATTCGCTCTATTTTCAAGAGCAAATGATTGAGTTTGGTCTCGACCCAAATGGAATCAGTTCCAATCCCAACACTCCCGAAGGTATTGGCTACTTAGCAGCTCAGGCAGTGATTGAGGCTCGAAGAAACGATGGTGCAAATCAATACGGAGAAGCTCCTGGAAGCCAAGGCATTCCGTATTTCGATTACACAGGGTATTTCCCTGTGAATGATGCCGACGAACTGACCGATTTGGAGCGTTGGCAACCCAAGTACTTCGAAACGGAGGAAGGAGAGCGTTTTGCACCAGGATGTCTAACCCCATTTTGGCCTCAGGTAAAACCCATCACCCTAGATTCTGCCAGTGAGTTCAGACCTGGTCCGCCACCAAGTTTGGGGTCGGCACAATTGATCCGCGAGGTGGAAGAGGTGGTTGAACTGCAAGCACAACTCACCGATGCACAAAAGGCTTTGGTGGAATTCATGCGGGATGGTCCGAAATCCGTGCAGCAAGCCGGACACTGGCTCTTGTTCGCCCAGGAGGTTTCCCGAAGAGATGAGCACACTTTAGATGAAGATGTGAAAATGTATTTCTTGAATCAGGTAACAGCCATGGACGCTTTTATTGCTTCGTGGGACTCTAAGATGTATTATGATTTTGCCCGACCTTATGCCTTGGTGCATGCCCAATTCAAAGGAGACAGCATACAAGCTTGGGCCGGTCCGGAAGAGGGAATGTCCACCATTTTGGGAGAAGAATGGCGACCTTATTCCCCTGCCGCGTTTCTTTGTCCACCATTTCCCAGCTATGTTTCGGGGCACAGTTGTGTGAGCGGCGCTTGTGCAGAAGCCTTGAAACTCTTTACAGGGAGTGAAGAATTTGGAGCTGAAGTTGAACTTGTGGCCGGCGCATTGACTCATCCCGAAAGTTTAGGAGATACAGTCAAAATCGTTTTCCCTACCTTCACTGAAACCGCGGAAATGGCTGGGTTCTCTCGAGTTTTGGGAGGATATCACATTCAGGCAGATAATGTGGCCGGACTACAATTGGGCAGAGATGTTGCCCACAAGTCTTTCGCCTTCTATCAAAAGCACCTCGGAAATTAGTGCGCTTCGCTCTTTTATTTTGGCGGAAATTCACCGACCTTTTCG
>CAZYPV010000120.1:0-5665 GCA_964649515.1 uncultured Comamonadaceae bacterium
ATTCGAAGGCACTGCGAACGACATCAGCCAGAAAAAAAGAAAGCACAAAAACCACAGCGCTTAAGATCAAACTCGTTCTAATGCAAAGGCGCAAAAGACTTCTGAATTCAGCTTCCTCCCCAGGTAGCACTAAGGCACGATGATAGTTCAAGGTGAGTCCGGTACTCACAATAATCACAATGGAGTTAAAGAGGGCAAAAGCACCGTAAGCCGCCGGGTCGTAGATGCGCGAGAGAATGGGAAAAAAGAGGAATTGCAGGGCGATGTTCAACAAGCTTGATGTGGACATCAAAGTGGCGTTCTGCACAAACGATCCCTTCGTAAAAAGCATCTTGACCGAATGAAAGAGGTGTTGCAGCAGTTTGTTCACTTCAAATTGTTGAGTTAGCGCGGAAAGCAAGTAACAAATTTTCTGCGAAGTTCGTACCTTTCACTTTATGAGATTCAGCGCTTTTACCTTCGTTTTTATGCTTTTCTTTTCCGGGGTGATGGGGCAAAGTCCTGACGAAATTCCTGGTCTGGAACTTTGGCTTCGGGCAGATAGCGCTGTTGAGCTCAACGTCAATCAAGTGAGCACGTGGTTCGACCTTAGCGCTAACGAAAATCACCTCACGCAAGGCATTAACAATTACCGACCAACGCTCACGCCGGATGCCTTGAACGGACACCGAGCCATTGTTTTTGATGGTTCTAACGATCGAATGCTTTTTGATGAAATTTCCAACGCACGCACCATCTTTTGGGTGCTTCGCGAACCCGAAATGCCTGCTGTTGGATACGGACCATTGCTCGGACACGAGACCACCTTTCCCTTTTTTCGTGGTCCGGAAGGGAAAATTTGGCACCCCACCTTCACCAATCAAGGAATTCGAGATGGGACAACCCGAATGAACTTTGTGGAAGTGAATGGCGTGGAAAATGAAGTGAATGCCGGCGCTCAGATTCTGAGTTTGAGCACCACGAGTGACCAGCTTTGCAGCAAGTTTGGACAAGACCGTACCATCAATAATTTCTGGCAAGGGGAACTGTTTGAGCTCATCATTTTTTCCAGTGTTTTGAGTGAAGAAGAAGTAGAGCAAGTAGAAAATTACCTCGCAGATTTTTACGCGCCTCCTGCGGCTAGTATTGAGGATGTTTCGGTGGCCAATTCCGTTTGTCCGCTCGAATTTCAAGCACCGGAAGGCTTCGAAAACTACCTGTGGTCCAATGGGGAGAGTAATGCAAGCGCATTTTTTCAAGGCGAAGGACCCATTTGGCTTGAAACTACCGATCTTTTTGGAAGAGTCGCCAGGGATAGCGCTTACATCGATTTCCCGGGAGTGCTGATAGCACCAAATGACACTACGCTTTGTCCGGAAGCCAGTTTTACATGGGATAGCGAACTCGACTTGGCAGATTTTACGATTGAATGGAATACAGGTGGTACCAACAGCATATTTAACACCCTCCTTGAAGATACCGTCTTTTGTGTGGTGAACGACAATTTTGGTTGTTCTTATCAAAGCGACAGCACCATTGTGAATAGAAGTAGGGTGGATGATGAAGTTTCTATTCTGGGTGATGGAGATCAGTGTGTGGGAAATGCCTTGACCTTGGAATCCTTCGATTACCAGCTTCAAAATATCTTGTGGCAGGATGAATTTTCTGGAAACAGTTTCGAACTCACAGAAAGTGGAACGTTTTGGTTCGAAGCTGTCGATGAATTGGGCTGTTTGACCCGCGATACCGTGGAGGTAAGCATCGTAGGAACTGCCCCTTCAATCAACATTGTGTATGATCTTCCGATTTGTGCTGAAAGCGAAATCATTTTTGAGGCAGACATCAACGGCGGAGGAGAGATTGCTGCTTTTGCTTGGTCGCTCGACGGAAATATACTGGCCAACGAAGATCTGTTCACATACACTTTTAACGAAGTGGGGGAATATCAGCTCGAATTGACGGTATCTACCACGGCAGGGTGCAGCAGCACTAGTGAGGTAAGCCTAAATGTCGAAGCCATTCCACAAGAGAATAGCATCATCAATGGAGTCAATTGTGTAGGGAATCCCACTACTTGGGCTTTGGTGAGCGACTTCGATTATGCTCAATTGAGCGAGGTCGTGTGGTCCGTGGATGGTGAAACGTACAATGGAATTCAAATCAACCCCAACCTCCAAAACAGCGGATTCCTCCCGGTGGAGGTCAACTTAAACACTTCAGCAGGTTGCCATGTGAGTTTTCAGAATTTCATTGAGGTCTTGCCACAAGCAACGATCGATTTTGAGGTGGAAGGATTCTGTTTTGGTGATTTGAGCAGCTTCAGCCCAAACATTGAGATGCCCAACGGACAAACCATCAACGATGTGCAGTGGACTTTTGGCGATGGTGGGGTGTCGACCCAAAACAATGCCCTGCATTTCTATCCCAATCCGGGCACGTATGAGGTGAGTTTGCAGGTTATTAGTGATGCGTCTTGTCAAACTTCCTTGACTCAGTCACTTACGATTTATGAATTGCCCGACATTGAAGTGCCGCCATTAACGGGGTGCGAAGATGAGCTTTTGGACATGCCCCTTTTTACCGGACAGCCCAACGATCCCATTGCGTCCTGGAATTGGGAAATCAGTAGTTTAGGGTCGTTTGAAGAAGCGGATCCACAAATTTCTTTTCCCATTTCCGGCTACTACAACGCAAATCTAGTGGTGGAAAGCGAGAATGCTTGTATAAGTTCATCATCAAATGTCATTACCATTTATCCGACGCCACTCGTTGATTTCAGTTTCACTCCTGAAATTGGTTTACCCCCAATTGAAATTCAGTTTATCAACAGTAGTGAATCCGGACTCACTTATTCTTGGGTTTTTGGAGACGAGGGGAGCAGCACAGAGGCCTCTCCTGCCGTGGTTTTTGAGAACGAAGGACTTGTGGAAGTATCCCTCACCGGAACCTCAAGCCTCTCTTGTTCAAGCACCCAAAGCTACACCCTTGAACTCATCGAACCCATGTCTGATTTGGTGATTGAGTTTTTAAGTTTGGATGAAACACCACTCGGTTATCAAATCAATGCTTTGGTGGTGAACAACGGCAACTATCGAAGCACTCAGCGAAGCATGTCCATTCAAAACGGTACAGGTCCGGTTTTTGTTCAGTTGGACGATGAGGTTTTGAACCCCGGTCAATCCAAGATCTTCACCTTCGACCTGCTCGCCAGTGGAGTAACGGCCCAAGCGCCATACATTTGTGTTGAGGTAGCAGAAACCGCTCCGCTTTCATCTGAGCTAACTCCCCAAGACAACCGCACTTGTATTTCAGAAACCAACACCTTTCGGGTGCTCGACCCATATCCCAACCCCAGTTCAGACCGGGTTCGTTTTCGCTTCATTTCGCCTGCGGAGGGAAGTGCAAGCTTGAAGGTGTATAACAGTCAAGGAGAATTGGTTTTTGAATCGGAGGAATTTGCAGTTGTTTCTGGTTTTCAGGAGCAGAGTTTGGATGTATCGGGTTATTCTCAAGGTTTGTATCTCTATGAGTTAATGCTGTTGAATAGCGTTGAGAAGGGGCAGATATCCGTATTGCGTTAGGGGTGAAGGAATCCTTATTGGGTGCAGAACATTAATCGGGTTTTCTTGATTTGGTTTGATTTCAATGCTTGGTTTTCAGAAATCGAGTAGGACGGTGACGGCCAGTTTGGGGCCTTTGAAATTTTTTTGATTGATGTGAATAGAGGAAATGTTCAAGAAAGCACTACGTTCACAAACTCAGTTTGCTTAGTGTTGTCGATATCAGTAAATTACCCCTAAAAAATTGAAAATTTCGGTTTTTCGCCCACACCTAATTTGCCCTGCGGGCCCTCCCTATTCCCTCCCCCTACCGCCACCGCGCTGAGCGAAAGTTCGGATGATTTTGAACTCCCTCCAAAGAAAACCACCTCCACTTTGTCATTGCACCCTCTGAGTTTGTGAATGCACCAAATTCAACAATTATCCCGACCTTCATGACCGCAAACCCAGCGATATGATCATCCTGAATTCCAAGCACAGCAAAACTTCGATCTTCAAATTCCTCGTGATGTGCGGAGCATTCAGCATTATCTTCGCCTCCATCTCCCTCACCAACCACTACAACTTCCGAACCTACGCCCTCGATCTCGGAATCTACAACAATGCCATTTACGATTACTCCAATTTGAATTGGAACGACAGTACCGTTTTCAAAGAAGTGCCTGAAAACCTCTTGGCCGACCACTTCGATGCCTACCTCATGATTTTCTCTCCACTGCGTTATGTGTTCGGCACCTACACCTTACTCATCGTCCAAATGGCGGCCATCATCTTTGGTGCTTTTGGGGTTTTTAAGGTGATGCTGCTTCAACCAAAAACCAAAGCTTGGGCCAACTGGGCAGCGGTACATTTCATGCTCTTCTTTGGCATTTACAATGCACTTGCCTTCGATTATCACAGCAGTACCGTAGCCGCGGCATTGATTCCTTGGGCATTTTACTATCATCAAAAGGCCAGAATCCTTCCCTTCTTTGGAGTTCTCTTGTTCCTCCTCATCTCCAAAGAAAGCATGTCCGTTCTCCTCGCATGGATTTGTCTCCTGCTCGCAACAGATGCCTTCTTTAGGATGAAAGAAAGAAAGAAAGCGCTTTACCTCCTGGGTGCATCCTTGTTCTGCTTTTTTTATTTTTTCGGGGTGACGGGATACCTGATGCCCAATTTAGCACAAAGCGGTACCTACGAACACTTTGACTACAGCATTTTGGGGAATTCCTATGCTGAAGCGCTGCAAAGTTTCCTGTCCGCACCAATGCAGAACATCAGCCTCTTCTTTGTAAATCACAGCGGCGATCAAAATTTCGATGGGGTGAAAGCAGAGTTTTGGACCTTGTTCTTGCTATCGGGAGGTGTTTTTCTGATTAAAAAACCCAAGTACATCTTGCTCATGCTCCCCGTTTTTGTCCAAAAAATGTTTCACAACAACCCGGTCATTTGGGGCATTGGAGCGCATTATTCCATGGAACTCGCCGCCCTGCTGAGCTTAGGCGTTTTTGCAGCTCTAAGCGAAATCAAACAAATTAGATTACAAAAGGCACTCGTGTTGATTGCCCTGCTCGGCAGCCTAGGAGCCACTATTCGGGTGATGGACAATACGGTGTTTTATACCGATAAAAGCAAAATCAGGCCCTACGCCAAAGATCATTACACGCGAAATTACTCCGTAGCGAAAGCGCACGAACTGCTGAAAAGCATTCCAAAAGAAAGTGCAGTGAGCGCCCAATCGCCTTTTGTGCCGCACTTGGCGTTTCGGGCCAACATCTACCAATTCCCCATCATCAAAAATGCGGAGTACATCGTGCTTTCAAAATATGAATCAGCTTATCCCTTGGAGGAATCCATCTTCACCCAAAAAATTCTAGAACTCCAAATGGATAGCAATTGGCTCTTGATGGAAGAAGAGCCTTTAATCATTTTTAGGAGGGCTTGGTAATGAAAGAAGAAATCCACAACACGCAAGCACAAAACCAATAAACCAGTCAAGCCTATTTACGGACGGACACTAAATTCCCAAGTCGTAATTAAAACTCACTCATCCTGATTCACCACGGCATGACCACCATCCATCAAGTATTTATCGCGCTTGAACAAGGCAATGTCTTCCGTCACCATTTCGCTCACCAATTCAG
>CAZYPV010000121.1:0-5586 GCA_964649515.1 uncultured Comamonadaceae bacterium
GGCCTCCAGTGCAAAAGGACTCATTCCTGGGCTCTGAGAGAAGAGCAGTTTTGAGATGATGTCGATGCCTTGAATAGTAAGTTGGGTTGAGTCGCTACGCTCGGGTTGAGGTTGCTTGCGCAACTGTTGAAGCGCTTTCGCGTGGGGGTTTAAGTCTGAATCAGTTTAGGGGAAATTAAGCAAGGCAAGGGAAGAGAATGCCAAGTAATGCAACTAAATGAAAGGTAAGGCAACGCTAGGTACAGTGAGGTAAGATACGATTTAGACAAGGTTGATGTCTTAAAACCGCACTCGTGCATCATGTAACGATCATAGCAGCTTCTCGCACGTTGTTTTGTACCCGACGATGTATCTTAAGAACACCTATGGCTTTGCAGTTAAAGATGAATTGAGAAACACCGATTAGCTTGCTCTTTTGACGCTGAAAACCATGAGCTTGCGTTTAAAATTGGGATTTTTTTGCTAACACCGCTTTGATGAAAAGCACTTATACCGCAATGAACACAGCTCATTCCCGTTCAAAGCCACTTCACCAAATGAAAGACTGTTTTGTTTTGAAGTAGCCCGATATTGCCCGATATTTGCTCATCGCTCCGAGTATTGGAAAGCGCAAAAAAGACACAAGATCTTAAACAATTATATGAGTAATTTTCAAGCGGCAAAATTCGACAACACCGTCGAAAAAGAATTCTTAAAAGCCCTTCGCAGCCGAGTAAAGGCCTATTTTAAAGATAACAACAAGTCCAAAGAAGCAGATGCCAACATGGTGATTAAATCCATCTACATGGTAGCGCTGTTCACCGTGCCTTACGTGCTTATGATGGTGGGTGTGATTCAAAGTCCATGGATGGTTTTCTTCATGTACATTTTGATGGGATTTGGGATGACCGGTATTGGTTTGTGCATCATGCACGACGCGAATCACGGGGCATATTCGAAGAACCAGAAAGTAAACAAGTACATGGGATTGCTTCTAAACTATGTTGGAGGCAATGCGCTGAACTGGAAGATACAGCACAACATGTTGCACCACAGTTATACGAATGTGGATGGATTGGACGAGGACATCAACCCTGGAGCCATCATGCGTTTTTCACCCCACCAACCAAGATTGAAGCACCACAAGTACCAGCACATTTACGCATGGGCTCTGTATAGTTTGATGACCATCTCTTGGTTGCTTGTGAAGGATTTCAAGCAATTGAAGCGCTATCACACCATGGGGCTTGCTGAACCTGCAGCACAGAAAAGCTTTCGAAGAGTGATGATTGAATTGACCATCTCTAAAGTGATTTATTGGGGAGCAGTAGTGATCCTTCCAATGGTGATCTTGCCGGTATCTTGGTGGGTAGTGGCTTTGGGTGTCATTGTCATGAACTTGATTGCCGGATTGATCCTTGCCATGATCTTTCAACCCGCGCACGTTATGCCAGAGTCTGCATACCCTTTGCCTGACCAAAATGGGACCATCGATAATAACTGGGCCATTCACCAGCTTATGACTACTCAGAACTTCGCTCCCAAGAAGCGCATCTTCTCTTGGTTAGTTGGCGGGTTGAATTTTCAAGTAGAGCACCACTTGTTCCCGAACATTTGTCATGTCCACTATGCTAAAATTGCACCCATTGTAGAAGCCACTGCCAAGGAATATGGCATTCCTTACCACAGTAAAGCAACATTCAGAGAAGCGCTCATTTATCATGGACGCATGTTGAAGATGCTTGGTCAGCAAGACCTAGTGGCATAAAACGAACCAACACTTATTTCAAAAAGGTGGCGTGATAGTCTTGATGGCTCATCTCGACCACCTTTTTTGCTTCTTCGGCATTGTACGTCGCTGTGATTTGACATTCTTGTCCGGATTGCCCCGGCTTCTGCTTGTACGTTAAAAAGTAATGCTTCAAACGTTGGATGATCGCCTCGGGCACCTCCGTGATATCCTTCCAAGTATAGACCTCATCGTTGGCCAGCACAGCAATGATTTTATCATCCGCCTCTCCCCCATCAATCATTCGAAAACCACCAATTGGAATGGCGTGTACCAACAAATCGCCGTGCATCACATCCCTTTCTGTTAGCACACAGATATCTAAAGGATCTTCATCTCCGACAATGTTTTGGAGTCCGCTTTGCTCCATACAAAACTTTGCCGTCTGCTCCCCGCAAAACGTTTGGGGAACGAAGCCATAGAGTGCTGGAATGATGTTGGAGAATTTTTGTGGACGATCGATTGTCAAGTAACCTGATTCTTTGTCTACCTCATACTTCACCGTATCGGTTGGTACAATCTCAATGAACGCATGGATTGCTCCCTCATGCGCTTTACTCGCTTTAGAAATTCCGTGCCACGGGTGGGCCTTGTGAAGATTCATCTTTTTCATCTCATTGATTCGAGCACAAAGAAACACAAACTTGGAAGCCACTAAGCCGCATAAACATAGCTTTACAATTCGTTGACATTGGACGGTATCAACTTCCGGAACATCCTTGTTTGGATTCAATGATCCGTTTTGAAGTGATGTTCCCATTGGTTTCTTGAGGATGCGTTTGGTTGAATGGCTTCGCTGGTTGAGGTTGCTTACGCAACTGTTTAGGGAGAGTGCATAACATGAAAACTCCATTCACCACCTCGCTGCTGAGATGTGAAGATCCTAAATACATAAGGTTACTTTACATCTATCTGTGCTCAAGCAGACAGAAATTTAATTTTTTTTAAAGGAATCCTGAACGCTCAGACCCTTTGATATTCTCAAGAATTCATAAAAATCAACTACCTTCCCATCCACAATCAAAAACACATGAGAAAATTAATCAGCCTGAGTGTAGCACTCCTTGCTATGCTCTTGATCGCCGTTCCGGCAGACGCACAGAAAAGCAAAAAGAAAAAGCGAAAAGGGAAAACTGAAGCAGCCGCTCCCGATAAGGACAAAGACATCAAAGAACTCACCAAAAACTGCAAGGTGTATGACGGCCTTTTCAAAGTATATCAGGACACCTTGACGGGAAAAAGTTACCTCGGTTTAAGTGCTGATCAATTGGAACAAGAGTACATTTACTTTTCTCAAGTGGAAGACGGAGTATTGGACGCAGGTTTTTTCAGAGGATCTTACCGAGGTTCAAAAATCATACGTTTTCACAAACACTACGAACAAATTGAAGTACTGGAAGAAAACACCTCTTACTACTACGACGAAAACAACGCCTTGAGCAAAGCAAAGAACGCGAACATCAACACCCCCATCCTCGCCTCAGAAAAAATTGAAGCTCATAACGACAGCCTTTACATCATCAATGGAGACGCCCTCTTTTTAAGTGAAAAGTTTCAAATGGTGAAGCCACCGAGTAATCCACGATCTCCCGGCCTACTCGGAGGATTGAATGGGTCAAAGTCCAAAGTAAGGCTCATCAACAATTATCCTGAAAATACCGAAATATCTGTACAGTATGTTTACGACAATCCATCGCCAAGACGCGGAGGAAGTGCAGCCGTGACCGACGTAAGAACCATCTCGGTCGATTACCGACACAGCATTTTAGCCATGCCGGACAATGATTACCAAGCTCGAAGAGACGATCCTCGAATTGGTTTTTTCATGACCCAGGTGGACGACATGACCAGCTTTGAATCTACTCCCTATCGAGACATGATCCACCGTTGGAACTTGGTAAAAAAGGAACCAGGAGCAACATTATCGGAACCCGTAACACCCATCACCTGGTGGATAGAGAACACCACCCCAGAGGAATTCAGACCCATCATCAAAGAAGGAGTTGAGCGTTGGAACGAGGCCTTTGAATTGGCTGGATTTAAAAATGCAGTAGTTGTCAAAATACAACCCGACGATGCCGAGTGGGATGCCGGAGACATTCGCTACAACGTTCTTCGCTGGACCTCCTCACCTCGTCCGCCCTTCGGAGGATACGGACCAAGCTTCGTCAACCCGAGAACAGGAGAAATATTAGGAGCAGACATTATGCTTGAATTCAGCAGCATCTCAAACCGTCTATTTCGAGAACAAGTATTTGCCAGCGTAGGACTTCAAGGAGAAGAAGTTGACCCCAGCAAGGAAGACATCATAGCAGACATGCACCGATGTGACATAGGACTTGGAATGCAACACAACCTCCTCTTTGGAAAATCAGCCATGCGCGCCATGAATATGGACAAAGCTGCAGAGAAAGACTTTGTTCAGCAAACCTTATATCGCTTGGTTTTGCACGAAGTAGGACACACCCTTGGAATGATGCACAACATGCACGGATCCACCATGCTCAGTATGGAGCAAATCAAAGATCCCGAATACGTTGCAAAAACCGGTCTTTGCAACTCTGTTATGGAGTACCCCGCCATTAACTTTCAGCAAAACCCTGAAGAGCAAAGCCTTTATTATGACATTGCTCCTGGTCCGTACGACAAATGGGTGATTGAATATGGATACTCCGAATCATTGGAAGATCCTGCCGCAGAGGAAGAACGATTGGAACGCATTTTATCACGCTCCTCTGACCCCCTACTCGCTTTTGGTAATGATGCCGACGACATGCGAGGAGCGGGCAAAGGGATGAATCCAGATGTGAACATCTATGACCTCAGCAACGATCCTGTGGCCTATGGTATTGAACGCTGCGAATTTGTAGATGCATTGATGCCCAAGCTATTGGACAATTACACCGCTGATGGTGACGATTATCATGAACTGCGTCAAGCTTTTCTTATACTGACCAGTGAAAAAGCTACTCAAACCGCCATCATGACCAGACAAATTGGAGGTGTTCGATATGATCGTTCCATGAAAGGAGATACGGAAAACAAACCGTTGGAACCCGTAAGTGAGGCAGAGCAGAAAAAAGCCATGGAAGCCTTGGATCGATTTGTTTTCTCGCCAAGTGCACTTCAGGCTCCGGAGGAAATATTCAACTACTTACTGCCACAACGCAGGGGGTTTAATCATTTTGTGAACACTGATGATCCGAAATTGCAAGAGCGTTACTTGATGATCCAGAGCAATTGTTTGAGCCATTTATTGCACCCGAACACGACCCAACGGATTGTGAATAGTCAGAATTATGGCAACACTTACGAATTGGATGAAATGATGCAAGACCTCAGTAATAGCATCTTTAAAGCGGATTTAAACGGCAGTGTGAGCATTACACGGCAGAATCTTCAAGTGATGTATGTTAAGCGACTTATTGCAATGGTGAAGCCAAAGAGCAAGCATGTGTATTCAGCACAGAGCATGGCTTGGTATGAGTTGAGGAGAATTGATAAAATGATGAACAGCTCGGCTGGGGATACTCAGACGAAAGCGCATCGAAATTATATTAAACAGTTGATTGATCAAGCTGAGGGGATGGATTTGTTAGGGAAGTGATGGTTGATCTTTGAAAAAGATGAGAAGGGCTCCGATTTGGAGCCCTTTTTTTTATTGATCGGCTTACGTCGCAAGATTGCTCTCAAACCATTGATTGATGATGGTTTCAGAAAAATGAAAGCTGTTTCATTCCGCATTCTATTAAGTTGCTAAAACATTGATCGGCTTACGTCGCAAGATTGCTCTCAAACCATTGATTGATGATGGTTTC
>CAZYPV010000122.1:0-3647 GCA_964649515.1 uncultured Comamonadaceae bacterium
ACCCATGAATGGATTCTTCTTTTCCATATTTCGCCATCAAACCGGCCTCATAATCGAGAAAATCCTGCCATTTCTGATCAACATTAATGCCTTCACCATGTTTTTTGGCGAGTTTGATGAAGGTGGTGTAATGGCCTGCTTCTGAAACCATCAATTCGTAGTAGAATGCTTTTAAATCTTCATCGCTGATGTTTTCCGAGAGAATACGAAAACGTTCGCAACTGCGAGCTTCAATCATGGCAGCGAAGAGAAGTGCGCTCACCAGTTGGTATTGATGGTTTCCTCCTGTTTTGATGTACTTTGCAAGATCTTTCACATAAGGGTCTGGACGCTCAGGGCCAAGTTTCAATCCTCGCTCCTTAATTTTCACACAAACCATTTGAAAATGCTCCATTTCTTCGAGGGAAATTTGAGTCATTGCTTCTACAACATCGGGGTAGTCTGAAAACTTCACAATGGTAGTAATGGCATTGGTTGCGGCCTTTTGTTCACACCAAGCGTGATCGGTTAAAATCTCAGCAATGTTTTTCTCCACAATGTTAACCCATCGCGGGTCGGTAGCCATTTTGAGTCCGAGCATGACTTTTTCCTGCTTCTCCATGGTGTAAAAATAGGGCTTTAGCTTCTACCGTTCAAACGAACCACGCAGCCGGTGTCGAGCTTGTTTTTATCTGAAGTTAATGCAAGCAGTCCAACATTTCGTTGGTGATTAGGAAAGTACCTCTTGCAGAGGTCGTCTAAGGTACTCAGTGAAATCCCAGAGTAGGTGTTCAATACCAGAAAACCATTGGGGGCCAAAATTTTGGACGTGCTTTCGAGCAGTTCATCCAATTTGGTTTCGAGTTTCCAACGTTCACCCTTTGGTCCTCTTCCCCAAGCTGGAGGATCCATGATAAGGCCTTGGTAACGGTTTCCCCTACGCGCTTCTCGTCGAGCAAATTTGAGCGCATCATCCAAAAGCCAGCGAACGCCTTCAATTTCACTGATCTCGATGTTTCTTTGGGTCCATTGAAGCACTTGTTTGATGGAATCCACATGGGTTACTTCGGCGCCAGCCTTTGCCGCCGCCATACTCGCTCCACCCGTGTATGCAAAGAGATTGAGTACTTTAGGTTGACTTCCTTCTGCAGTGAAATTGGAACACGACTTTTGAATGAAATCCCAGTTGCTCGCTTGTTCTGGAAAAAGACCCACGTGCTTGAATTGGGTAAGCCGAAGCTCAAAGGCGAAATTTCCTTGGAGTGATGGGTATTGAAGTTGCCAGACGGAAGGGTGTTTTTTGAAGCTTTTCCATTTGCCAGAAGTAGCGCCTGACTGTTCGAAACGGGCGTGTGCAAGGTCCTTCCATTGCTGGAGTGAGAGGGATTTATCCCATTTGGCGATCGGTTCTGGTCGAATAAGCGTAACTTCGCCAAAACGCTCCAGTTTTTCACCGTCACCAGAATCAAGCAATTCGTATTCTTTCCAACGTGTCGGACACCATCTTTCCCATTTCATGGAGACAAAGAAACGAAATCGGCTTTCAGTATTTTGATGAATTCATCATTAAATCCTCAGAGCAAGGAGCGAAGAACTAAAAACATTCATCATCTTTAAGCCATGTCGAAAAGAAAAAAGCATAAAGGAAAATTCAATGCACAAAAGTTTAAGCGCAATTTGCGGAAAGAGCTTTTCAGTGTATTTGAACTTCAGCCCAAAAAACCCCTTAACTACAAACAAATTGCCGGCTTTATGGGTATCGACGACCCTGGAATAAGGAAGCTCATTCAGGCAATGATCGAAGAGGAAATTGAGAAGGAGAATTTGAAAGAGATTGATCGTGGAAAGTACATCCTCACAGAGATTCCGCAAACAGCCATGGAGGGAACCATCCAGATCACTCGCTTTGGAAGAGGATTTGTAATGGTGGACGGCCGTGAGAATGACATTCAAATTCCGCGGGGATATACGGGTACCGCTTTGTGGGGCGATACGGTGCGCATCAGCATGAACAAGAACGCTAGAAAACCGAGCGGCAAGGTCCTCGAAGTTGTACAACGGGCACGTGAGCAATTTGTGGGCATCATCGAAATCAATAAAAATCTGGCATTTTGCGTTCCTTCAGACCAAAAGATTCACATTGATTTTTTCATTCCCATGGAAGAGCTGAACGGTGCGAAGAATGGGGATAAGGTGATTGTTGAAATGATCGCGTGGAACAATCCAAAGGACAGTCCGGTAGGAAGCGTGAGTAAAGTACTCGGAAAACCTGGAGATAACGATGTAGAAATGCATGCGATTATGGTGGAATATGGTTTGCCCTATGAATTCCCAGAACACATTGAGGCGCTGGCGAATCAAATTCCAACCGAGATCACCAAAGAGGAAATGGCGAAGCGTCGAGATATGAGAGCCGCTGCGACTTTTACCATCGATCCACATGATGCCAAAGATTTTGACGATGCCCTTTCCATTGAGCAATTGGAAAACGGTCATTGGGAAGTAGGTGTGCACATTGCGGACGTGTCGCATTACTTGAAGGAAGGTTCCGAGTTGGACAAAGAAGCCGTAAATCGTGCTACCTCTGTTTATCTGGTTGATCGCACCGTGCCAATGCTTCCAGAAGTGCTCTCCAACCAGCTGTGTTCCCTTCGCCCCAAAGAAGACAAACTTTGTTTTTCGGCGGTTTTTGAGTTGACCGAGAAGGGGGAGCTGAAGAAAGAATGGTTTGGAAGAACGGTGATCCATTCTGATCATCGCTTTACCTACGAAGAAGCGCAAGAAATTATCGAAGGAGGAGATGGTCCGTTCAAGGCGGAGATTTTGATGATGGATAAGATGGCAAAGTCCATGCGCGAGGTGCGAGCGAAGAAGGGTGCATTTGATTTCAGCACAGAAGAAGTGAAGTTTGAATTGGACGATGATGGAAGGCCAATTGGGGTTTATTTGAAGGTGATGAAGGATTCAAACAAGCTCATTGAAGATTTCATGCTCTTGGCAAATACGCGTGTTGCGGAATTTATCGGGAATCCAAAAACAGAGAAGCCGAAGACTTTTGTTTATCGAATTCACGACGAGCCAGACCCGGAAAAGATTTTCCAGTTGCACGAGTTTGCTCTGCGTTTCGGACACAAACTGCCTAAACCCAGTGGCGACAATACCGATAAAATCATTCGACAGCTGCTCAAAGATTCGGAAGGCAAGCAAGAGGAAGATTTGATTAAAGTAATGGCGATACGCAGCATGGCTAAGGCTGAATATTCAACACATAACATTGGGCATTATGGCTTGGGCTTTCCATTTTATAGTCATTTCACTTCTCCTATTCGAAGGTACCCGGATGTTATTGCACACCGCTTGTTGCAGTTTTATTTGGACAAAGGAAGTTCGGTGAACCCTGGTCCGATTGAAAAGTTGTGCAAACACAGTTCGATCCAAGAAAAGAAGGCGTCAGAAGCTGAGCGAGCGAGTATTAAGTACAAGCAAGTGGAGTTCTTATTGGCCAAAGTAGGTGAGCATTTTTCGGGAATCATAAGTGGAATGAACGCTCGAGGGTTGTATGTGGAATTGGATGGAAATAAGTGTGAAGGACGAGTGGCGATAGAGAGCATGCGCGACGATCATTATACTTTTGACGAAAAGCGTTTTGAATTGGTGGGAAGAAAAAC
>CAZYPV010000122.1:3747-5434 GCA_964649515.1 uncultured Comamonadaceae bacterium
GGGCCCTCCCTCCCCCGCCTCCTCCGCAATTCGAAGTTAAGGGTTTTTTCTTGTCCTTTTTAAGGAACTTTGTGGATGAACCCCCTCACTTTGTAGTTGAACGAAAAACGTTTTTTTCCTCAGTCCAAACTACCCGAATCACTGCTTCAACTGCATTTCCACACCTGCCGCTAAAGCACGTACCCACTCGATAAATCAAGTCGAGGTAAAAATAAGTCATCAAAGCAATAGCAATGAAATAACTTTGTGCTTGTAGTGTTTTCTTTTGTGCATCTAGCCATAAATTAAAAAGCCGAGTGTCTATGAAGACACTCGGCTTTTTGATATTGAAGTGCGTTTATACCACGCTCTTATTTCTCTTCAAGAAAGGGAATGGGCGATGTCCCTTCTCCAACATATTTCGGTACTTGCGATCCACCAGCTCTCCAAGCATCAATGGCCAGTTTTCGGAGGATGTTGTCGTTCAACTGACGCGTTTCCAAACGATATGCTTCCGCTCTACCGGCTGCTTGAATCACCTGTGAGGCAGAGTCACCACGTGCAGTTTGAATCTTAGCATTGGCCAAGTAGGTTTGTTCCAGCTCTTTTTTCTGAGCCAATTGGTTCTTTTGATCTTGTTCTTGCTTGCCTTCAATGGCTTTCTTAATTACTTCAGGTAAGTCCACATCAGCAATTTCAATGAACGTAACGTTCACACGGTAGGTGTTCAAACGCGTAGAGATCAAATCTTCAATTTCTACTTCCATTTGGTCTCTTTGCGTGGAGTAGAGTTCTTCTGCATCGTATTTACCGGCAACATCTTTAATGGCGCCCAGAGCTGTGGTGTTTACGATGTTATCTTCCCAAGAAGCCCCTTTTTCGCCATACATCCAACCACCAGCACCTTTTTGAAGGTGGTAGTTTACAGAGCAATCGATACGTACTTCCAAACCGTTTTTGTCCAGTACCTCAGAAGCAAATGCTCTTGATTTTTCTTGAATGCTCATGATGATGAGGTCGTTCCAAGGTGCGATGAAATGCCTACCTGCACCATAGGCGATGTCTTCATTAATCCCTTTGTTGGGCCCATATTGAATGAATTCAAAGCCTTCGTGTCCGGCCGGTACTTTTTCAAACGAGGAGATAACAACCAAGAGAGCGATCACCACAAACGCGGCCAATCCAATTAATCCAATTTTTCCTTTTTCCATAGTGATTCTGCTAAGCGTTTTTACTTTGTTTTCGTAGAGCTCTAATGATTTCAAAGATTGCATATCCCGCTCCAAGGGACGACAGGAGGGCTAAAATTCGAATCAAACCACCAGAGCGAAGGGCGAGAATGATGCACGCCGTAAAGATGAGTCCTGCAATAATGAGCGATAAGACCGACCAAGCAAGTTTTCTGTCTTTTTCTACCTTCATGTGATGATATAACAAGTATTGAGCTTGAAAGTTAAGAATGATTCCTTAAAAATGGCTTTTATTGTGATGAAAGGAAGCAGACTTTTGGGAGTGGTTTTTTCTTTTTCGGGTTGATGAAGGGAGAGATAATTACGGGGCTTTTTCCATGATTCAAGAAATAGCTGTAATTTTGCCGCGGTTTTAAACCAATGCGCCTATAGCTCAGTTGGTTAGAGCACCTGACTCATAATCAGGTGGTCCCTGGTTCGAGCCCAGGTGGGCGCACGCATTGAAAAGCATCTTTTAC
>CAZYPV010000123.1:0-5355 GCA_964649515.1 uncultured Comamonadaceae bacterium
AACTATTATATATCCTCACCTTTCTTCCCAATAACATCCTATAACACAAAAGCTAAACGGGAATTCAAAATGAGCTTCAGAAAGGTAGCCATTTAGAGCATATCATCAAACGGGTTGGGAAGGTTTTGAATGTGTTGACTGCTTAAATGAACGTAAATCTCGGTGGTTTTGATGCTGCCATGCCCCAGCAAAAGCTGCACTGCCCGCATGTTTACACCGTTTTCAACCAAATGTGTGGCTAGACTATGTCTGAAGGTGTGTGCACTCACTTTCTTTTGAATTCCAGCTGTAGTGCAGGCACGCTTGATGATTTTATTGATGCTGCTAGCACTATAAAAGTTCCCATTTTGCCCCATGACTAAATGGGAACGATTGGGGTGCGATTTAAGTGATGTTTTTATAAGATCTAACATGCCACTCCTTAAAGGAACTTTTCGATCTTTTGCACCTTTGCTTTCACGAATGTGGATTTCCCTTCGGTCAAAATCAATGTCTTCCAATTTGAGATGAATGAGCTCGCTTATTCGAAGTCCGCAACTGTAAAGCATGGCAACAATCAACTTGTGTTTCGGGTTGTTAATGGCCTTCAAAATCCGTTTTACTTCAGTTTCTGAAAGAACAGTAGGCAATTTTTTACTCTTAGGTACATATTCTACCTCATGAATCCGCATTTGATGATCGTCAGGGAACCAAAAATAAAATCGCTTTAGAGCAGAAAGCATCTGCCGTTGGTAAGTGTTGCTATATCCCTTGTCTATAATGTACTTACGATTGAATTGTTCCAGATCAGTGGCAGTCAATTGTTGAGGACGCTTATGCTTGAAATGGCCGAAAAAGGTCTTTAACATTGAACTGTACTGATGGATGGTGTTTTTGGCAAATCGCTGTTGAATCATAAAGTCGCGAAATGCGATGATCGCCTCCTTACTCTTGGAGTGTAAATGATGATTGCCTTGTTTAAATGGCTGTACTTCTGGCTGATTTTCGTTTTTCGGTCCAATGCCTATGGCTTTTAAATCTAGCCACGCTCGTCCTTTAAAAAGGCGAAAGAGTTCTTTAATCGTACTGGAGTCGTAAGTGATGCTCCATTCGTTTGTGCTTGAATTGAAAAGGGCTTTTTCGGGTACAAATTCTTCCAAAGATTTAGGGACATAAAAATGGAGCCGGGAGTCCTTCTTTTTAAATACAATACGGTACATCTTTTTGAACTCAAGATATACTTCCTCAACCGAAATGGGGACGTCATCCACAAAGCCAAGGACTGCATTCACAAAGTGATCTAATGGCTACTTTGATGCAAGCTTAAAACCGATGATTAGAAGTGGCGAACAATCAGGAGTTCCTCAAATACACTTAAAATAATCAAAGGGCTCCAAACAATCCTTGCACTTGTAATGTGCTTTGCAGGAGGTAGATCCAAAGATGCTCACCATGGTGGTGTTCTTGGAGTCGCAGTTGGGGCAGGGGATGACTTTGTCTTCGCTCAGGAGCCGGCCCTTGTCTGGGGTTCCATCTTCGGGTGGGGCGATGCCGTATTCTTTGAGGCGCTGACGAGCGATGGGAGTGAGCCAGTCGGTGGTCCAGGGCGGACTCAATGTGGTGCGCACTTCGTAGTTTTCGAAACCGGCTTCTTTGAGGGCGACTTTAACGTTGTGGCCAATGACATCCATGGCCGGACAACCACTATAGGTGGGCGTAATCACCACAATGAGTTTCTCTTCTTCAAAAAACACATCGCGGGCTACACCCATGTTCACCACGTCGAGCACGGGTACTTCCGGGTCTTCTACTTTTTCGAGCAGTTTCCAGACGTCTTTGATGGTATTTTCTTTGTTCTCAATTACCATTGAGCATTGGGATATGCGCGAGGAATGTGTTGCATTTCAGCCAGAATGTAGCCGAGGTATTCGGTGTGCAGCCCTTGCTTTCCACCTTGTTGCATCCAAGCTTCAGGATCGGGCATAGCGATGGTGGCAGTTTCAAATACAGTTTGAACGTTCTTCAACCAAGCATCGCGAAGCAAACTCACATCAATACCCACTCCTGCTTCTAAGGCTAAACGATCATTATCGTCCATGGTGAAGAGTTCTCCGGTGTATTCCCAAATGTCGTCCACACTTTGCTGAATCTTTGCCTTGCTCTCTTCAGTGCCATCACCCAAACGCACGACCCAATCGCTGCTGTGCTTGCGGTGGTAGGCTACTTCTTTGATGGATTTGGCTGCAATGGCTTTCAACTGCTCGTCGCTGCTCTGCTCCATCATGGCTTCGTATGCGAGGAAAAGAAAATGGTCGCTGAAGAATTGACGTACAATGGTGTCTCCAAAATGACCGTTCGGCAATTCGGCGAGCAAAGGGTTTTTAAAGTCCCTTACGTCTCTGAAAAAGGCGAGCTGATCTTCATCTCTTCCCTTTCCTTCAACTTCACCGGCGTAGGTGAGGAGGGAGCGGGCCTGACCAATGAGGTCGAGGGAGATGTTGGTGAGGGCGATGTCTTCCTCGAGCGCAGGACCGTGTCCGCACCATTCTCCTAGTCGCTGACCTAAAATGAGGCTATGATCTGCCCACTTGATAATGTAATTGAACAATTCTTGACGTTCCATTCCTTCTTCTTACATGTGTTCCAATTCATCCGGCAAGTTGTAGAAGGTCGGATGGCGGTAAATTTTATCGTTGGCGGGGTCGAACATCATCTCTTTGTCTTCGGGGGTAGACGCAGTAATTTGATCTGATGGTACAACCCAAATGCTCGCACCTTCTTGTCGGCGCGTATAAACATCGCGGGCGTTGGTAATGGCCATTTCGGCGTCGGCAGCATGAAGGCTACCAGCGTGTTTGTGGCTCATTCCTTGTCTGCTTCGAATAAACACCTCCCAAAGAGGCCAGTCTTTTTTCGAACTCATGGTTGATCGTATTGTGTTGCGAACTTATGCCGCTTTGGTTTTTCTTTTTGCTTTCTTTTCAGCGTGAGCATTGGCAGCATCTCTCACCCAAGCACCGTCGTCATAAGCTTTCTTTCTGGTAGCGATGCGCTGTTTGTTGCACGGACCGTTGCCTTTGATTACGTTAAAGAATTCATCCCAGTTGATCTCACCAAAGTCGTAATGACCGGTTTCCTCGTTGTATTTCAAATCGGGATCTGGAATGGTGAGTCCGAGCATTTCAGCCTGTGGAACGGTCATGTCCACCATGCGCTGGCGCAATTCGTCGTTGCTGAAGAGTTTGATTTTCCACTTCATGCTTTGGGCACTGTTGGGTGAGTTATCGTCTGTTGGACCAAACATCATCAATGCAGGCCACCACCAGCGGTTCAAAGCATCTTGGGCCATTTCTTTCTGTTCTGGCGTTCCATTGGCCAAGGTCATCATGATTTCATAACCCTGGCGTTGGTGGAAACTTTCTTCCTTGCACACACGCACCATCGCTCTGGCATACGGTCCGTAAGAACACTTGCACAAAGGCACTTGGTTCATAATGGCTGCTCCATCAACCAACCAACCAATGGCGCCCATGTCGGCCCAAGTGAGGGTAGGGTAGTTGAAGATGCTGGAATACTTAGCTCTTCCGTCGTGCAATTGTTGAATCAGCTCATCGCGGTCCACTCCCAATGTTTCGGCGGCAGAATACAAGTACAAACCGTGTCCGGCCTCATCTTGAACTTTAGCCAAAAGGATGGCCTTGCGCTTCAAACTTGGTGCACGGGTAATCCAATTACCTTCGGGAAGCATCCCTACGATTTCGGAGTGTGCGTGTTGTGAAATTTGACGGATGAGGGTTTTGCGGTAGGCATCCGGCATCCAGTCTTTTGGTTCTATTTTCTTGTTTGCCGCCACATAAGCGTCAAAACGTTCGATCAAATTAATGTTCTCCATGTGCTTTGTATTCATTGACAAATTAAGGAAAATCCTTCATTAAGTAAACTTAAAACGCTCGAAAGCCCTCTGGTGTTCACTTGATATTTCATTTTTTTGGGAAGATGAGAATGAGCTTGCCCAATAGGGGAATGAGCGTGGTGCTGAGGGTTTAAAATCTGATCTTCCTTGGTTTTTCAAAATAGCTATTGCTGGTCAAAATCAATCACCACTTCGGCGGTCTTGGGGTGAGCTTGACACGTTAACACAAATCCAGCTTCCACTTCATCCGGTTCCAAAGAATAATTCAGCGCCATTTCAACTTCTCCGGAAACGACTTTGGCCCGACAAGTACAGCACACTCCTCCTTTACACGCAAAGGGCAGGTCGGCTCCCTTGGCAAGCGCAGCATCGAGCACATTCACGCCTTCATAAGGAACGTCCAAAAGCATGGCAGTATCGTCCAAAATGATTTTCACCTTACTCATTTTTCCTTGGTCTTCAGCTTGAACAGCTTCTTCAGCGGCTTTTCTTGCAGCGGCTTGCTGTTGCGCCACGAGGGGAGAAGTAAAGAGCTCAAAGTGGATGTTTTCTGGGGCGAGTCCTTTGTCCATCATGGTGTCTTTCACGGCATTGATCATCTCAATGGGTCCGCAAGAAAACACTTCATCAATATCACGGTCTTGCAGCAATTGGTCATACAACTGCCCACATTTCTCGGGGTCAATTCTACCAGCTAATAAAGGAATTTCGCTTGGTTCTCTAGTGAGCAAATGAAATACCCTTAAGCGTTGAAGGTGCCTGTCTTTCAGGTCTTCAATTTCTTCTTTGAAAATCACACTAGCACTTTCTTTGTTGCCGTAGAAGAGGGTGAAGGTGCTTTTGGGTTCTCTACTGAGCACAGATTTCACGATGGAAAGGATGGGGGTAATGCCCGATCCTGCTGCAAAGCCCACATAATGTTTTTCGTTGGCCGGATCCAGTTCAGTGTAAAATCGTCCCATGGGCGTCATCACCTTCATCGTATCGCCTGCTTTCAAAACCTCGTTGGCGTAGGTTGAGAATACACCGCCCGGAACTTTTTTGATGGCTACCCGAACTTCACCGTCGTCAACCCCGCTTGAAATGGAGTAGGACCGACGCACGTCTTCATCATTGATGCTCTGGCGAAGGGTTAAATACTGTCCTTGAATGAACAAGTAGTTTTCCTGAAGTTCCTCAGGGATATCAAAAATCACCGAAACACAGTCGGGCGTTTCTCTTCTTACTTCCTTAACGGTGAGCTCGTGAAATTTGGGCATAGTTGACGATTTTCGGCAAAGATAGTTTTTTCGTGAGGAGATGGAACTGACGTAGGTCATGCTTCTACCATAGGCATTGCGTACAAGGCCTTGAATGGTCCTTATCTTACAACCGTCGAATCACCCAATCCTTTGATTCAGGGTTGTGCTTGAGCCAATTCTTCAGCCATTTTAGATTGGCTTTTTCTGCGGTGCAAAGCTCTT
>CAZYPV010000124.1:0-5341 GCA_964649515.1 uncultured Comamonadaceae bacterium
GATGGAAGTAAAAGTAAAAACGAGCGAGAAGAACTTGGTGCCGAAGCTGAGGTTTGGGGAGTTTGACTCCTTGCTCAGCACGGAAAGGCTGGATAAATTGGTTTCCTTTAAATCTGGTGGGACGCCAGCCAAAGACAACGATCGTTATTGGAACGGAAATATACCTTGGATAAGCGCCGCATCCATGACAGGTAAGTACTATGCTAAGTCTGAAAGAACACTTACCGAAGAAGGTTTAAACAATGGTTCTAGACTTGCACCTGCTGGTGTGCTTTTATTGTTGGTGCGTGGTAGCATGCTATATAACAAAGTTCCCATAGGTATTACTGCACTTGATGTTGCTTTTAATCAAGATCTAAAGGCATTGATTCCCAATGATAAATGTGAGACCCATTTTCTTTATCAATGGTTTTGTTCTAAACAGAATATCTTACTGAATAAAGTCACGGGAACTGGCATAGGAGCAGGTAAACTTGATACGGATGATCTGAAAGCGCTTAAACTGAACCTCCCCACCCTCCCCGAGCAACAAAAAATCGCTGCTTTCCTCAGTGCGGTGGATGAAAAAATACAGCAGCTCAACAAAAAGAAGGAGCTCTTAGAAGCTTACAAAAAAGGGGTGATGCAAAAGCTCTTTTCGCAGGAAGTGCGGTTTAAACAGGTGGATGGGAGCGATTTTCCGGCTTGGGAAGAGAGGCGGTTGGGGGAGATTGTAAGATTATTGGGAGGAAATGCTTTTAAAAGTTCAGGATTTAAGGATTATGGAATACCAATTATTAGGATATCAAACATTTCAAACGAAAATAACTATTTGTTTTTAGATAAGTTGGTCTATTTTGAAGAGCAAAAAAATGACGAAAACTATACGATTCATAGTGGGGATCTATTAATAGCTATGTCGGGCGCGACAACTGGAAAATCTTCTATTTCAAATTATCAAGGAAAGGCCTATCTCAATCAGCGAGTAGGTTTATTCAAGGTAAAAGGAGATGGAATTGCTTATGCGTACTTAGTTCAATTTGTATTCAGTAATTTTTTCTCGAAACAATTAGATCGAATGCTAGTAGCAGGGGCTCAGCCGAATATCAGTTCGAAAGACATTGAAAGTGTAGAAATAGTTTTACCACACAAGAATGAACAACAAAAAATCGCCACCTTCCTCTCCAGTCTCGATGTGAAAATTGAGCAAGTGAGCGCACAAACCGAGCAAATGAAGTTGTTTAAGAAAGGTTTGTTGCAGCAGATGTTTGTTTGAACGAAAAAAAAGACGAAAGCTCTTTTTAGGTATTCATTTATCTCATAAATTTGCAACAACAGTACTCGCCACGCTACCCATAAGAACAGCGTCCCAGGGCGAGTCTTTTGCTTTATGGGCCTGTGATTTACGCGTAGACGTCATTTGTAAACGCCAATTCTACTTTTTCGAGCGTAGAAAAGAGCTTGTTTAGTGAGTTTATTGTGCTTTTGAAGATAAATAGTGACTTATTTCAAGCAATACCGCTTGCAGTTGTTTATCTTTAGTCACCAACAAGTAATGCAGCACGTATCGCCAACGAAGATCTCTGAAAATGACCATTCAATCTGAAGCTACCCTCGAAAATAAACTCATTGCGCAACTCCAGCACCTTGGCTACCAAGCGGTAGAGGTGAGGGACGCGGCATCGCTCTTGGTTAATTTGAAGTCGGAACTGGAAGCCTTCAACGACAGCACCTACACCGAAAAAGAATTTCAAGGCATCCTCAACCACCTCGGAAAGGGGAATGTGTTTCAGAAAGCCAAAACCCTGCGCGACCGTTACAGTTTCACCCAAGAAAATGGAGAAACCCGCTACGTGCGCTTCTTTGATACTGAAAACTGGAGCAAGAACCGCTACCAAGTGACCCACCAGGTGAGTCAGGAAGGAAGTTTCAAAAACCGCTACGACGTCACCCTGCTCGTCAACGGCTTGCCCCTCGTTCAAATCGAACTCAAGCGTAGGGGCATTGAAATCAAAGAAGCCTTCAACCAGCTCAACCGCTACCAAAAGCATTCTTTTTGGAGCAACAACGGTTTGTTTCAGTACGTGCAAATCTTTGTGATTAGCAACGGAGTCAACACCAAGTACCTCGCCAACAACGAACTGCAGTCGGTCAAACAAACCTTCTTTTGGTCAGACGAGCAGAACAACATCATCACCGAACTGCCCGATTTCGCTGCAGCCTTTTTGCATCCCGATCACCTCGGAAAAATGATTGCGAAGTACATCGTGATCAACGAAACCCACAAAACCCTCATGGTCTTGCGGCCCTATCAGTACTACGCCGTAGAAGCCTTGATTCGTCAAGTAAAAACCACCACCGACAACGCCTACATTTGGCACACCACCGGTTCAGGAAAAACCCTAACCTCCTTCAAAACCAGTCAGATTCTGATGGATCTGCCCCAGGTGTACAAAGTCGTTTTTGTGGTGGACCGGCAAGACCTCGATTACCAAACCATGAAGGAATTCAACGCCTTCAAAGCCGGTAGTGTGGACGCCACGGAGAACACCAACAGCCTCGTTCAACAACTTTTGGGTACTTATACCGACAAAAAGGGAGAAGCGAAAGACTCCAATCTCATCATCACCACCATCCAAAAGCTCAACAAAGCCATATCGGGGAAGCACAGTGAACGACTCGCCAAGCTGAAGAACAAACATTTTGTCTTCATTTTTGATGAGTGTCATCGCTCTCAATTTGGCGATACCCACGCTAAAATTACCGAGTTTTTTGCAGAAAGTCAGCTCTTCGGCTTCACGGGTACCCCCATATTTGCCGACAATGCCTCTAAAAACGAGCGCGGCAAACGCACCACAAGCGACCTTTTCGGACAATGTTTGCACAAGTACGTCATCACCGACGCCATACGCGACGAAAACGTACTGCGCTTTGGAATTGAGTACTTCAGCGTATTCAAGCACAAAGACAAGCCCCAGTTTGACATCATGGTGGAAGACATCGACAAGAGCGAAGTTTTCAATGATCCGCAGTACCTCGAAAACGTAGCCGATTACATCATCGCCAATCACAAGCGCAAAACCTTCAACAAAGAATATTCAGCCCTCTTTGCCGTGAGCGACATCGACCGGGCCATCGCCTATTACGAACTCTTTCAGCAGAAAAAAGAAGCCGGGGAGCACGATTTGCGCATCGCCACCATCTTCACCTACGGCAGCAACGAAGCCGCCCCTGAAGCGCAAGATTACCTGCCTGAGGAAGTTCTCAGTTCTGCCGCAGAAGCTGAAAGTGATTACGCCCATCACACCCGCGACAAACTCGAAAACTTCATCGGCCATTACAACCGTATGTATGGCACCAGCTTCTCAACGCGGGACGGAAAGCTGTTTCAAGAGTACTTTAAAGACATCAGCAAACGCCTCAAAGAGCGAGAGAAAATCAACTTTAACGACGAAAAAGACCGCTTGGACATCGTTATTGTAGTGGGCATGATGTTGACCGGTTTTGACGCCAAGAAAGTCAATACCCTCTACGTCGATAAAAACCTCAAGCAGCACGGCTTAATACAAGCCTTTTCGCGCACCAACAGGACCCTTGGCGACAAAAAATCGCAGGGGAACATCCTTTGTTTTCGCAATTTGAAGAAAGCCACCGACGACGCCATCACCCTCTTCTCCAACAAAGAAGCCATCGAAGTCGTGCTCATGCCCGATTATGAAAACATTGCCGAGAAGTTTCAAGAAGCCTTTGAGCATTTGAAAGCCATTGCACCGAATTACCAAAGCGTGAACCAGCTTGTGAGCGAAGAGGAAGAGGAAATCTTTGTGAAAGCCTTCAGAAAGCTCATGCGCAACCTCAACGTGTTGCAATCTTACACCGATTTCGATTGGGCAGACATGCCGCTCGATGAACAAGAGTTTGAAGATTACAAAGGCAAGTACCTCGACCTTTACGAAAAAGTAAAACGGGAGGCGCAGAAAGAAAAAGTGTCCATCCTCGACGACATCGACTTTGAATTGGAGCTCATTCACCGCGACCGCATCAATGTGGCTTACATCATCAAGCTGCTGGCAAAATTAAAAGGTGCGAAAACCAGCGAAGCCCAGGCACAGAAGAAAGCCATTATGGACCTCCTGGGCGGCGACGTCATGCTTCGTAGCAAGCGCGAGTTGATTGAGAAATTCATCGACGAGCACCTCCCTAAGATTCAAGAAGCCGACAAAATCGAAGAAGAATTTGCACAGTACTGGCGAGATCAGAAAGTGCTCGCCTTAAAGCAAATCTGCGAAGAAGAACAACTCGATCAAGCCCAGTTCAAGTCCCTCATCGACCAATACCTCTACAGCGGCCAAGACCCCATCCGCGACGACGTGTTCAAGTGTTTGGACAACCGTCCCAGCATCTTACAAGCCCGAGAGATAGGGGAGCGCATTATTGATAAGATGAAGGAATTTGTTGAGGTATTTGAGCGTGGGGTGGCTTAGTGGGGGATGGTAATGAATGAATAATTGACATGGCAGATATAAAATTATACACGATAAAAAACAGCAAAGCGGTAGCAAAGAACCTACTGCATCTCAGCTATGAAAGGGAAATCCAGAAGCTCTGTGAGGAAAACATGGAAACCTTTTTTGGTGTGCGCTTTTTGGCCAGTGAATATGCTACTGGAAATAAACATAAAGGTAGAATTGATTCGCTCGGAATTGACGAGAACAATTGTCCGGTTATCATTGAATACAAGTTGGACAGCAAAGAAAACGTCATCAATCAAGGCCTCTTCTATCTTGATTGGCTCATGGATCATACAGCCAATTTCGAGTTGCTATGCATGAAAACGCTCAACCAGGAAGTTGAAGTAGATTGGACCAATCCACGTTTGCTTTGCATCGCAAGAGATTTCACTCGTTATGATGATTATGCAATTGGTCAAATCAATCGAAACATCGAGTTGATACGCTACCGTTATTTTGAGGGAGATCACATTGTATTTGAATTGGCAAGTACCTCTCAAAAGCAGGATGGAGGGACAAAGACGCTGAGCAGTGTTCCAGCTAAGTACCGAGAAATGAGTGATGCCATAGGAGCAGCACCTCAGAGTCTTCTCGACCTCTATCAGGAATTAGAAGATTTCATTTTTTCTTTGGGCGATGATGTGCAGAAAAAAGAATTAAAGTACTATCACGCCTTTTCGCGAATTAAAAATTTCGTTTGCGTGGAAATACGCTCGAAAAAGCAGGAATTGATTCTTTTTCTTCGCTTGGATTATTCCAGGATAGATTACCCTTCAGACAAACTTCGAGACGTGTCTAACATTGGACATTATGGCACTGGGGATACCGAAGCGATTATTAAAACTCAACAA
>CAZYPV010000125.1:0-5314 GCA_964649515.1 uncultured Comamonadaceae bacterium
ATTCGAAGGCACTGCGAACGACATCAGCCAGAAAAAAAGAAAGCACAAAAACCACCGCGCTTAAAAGCAAACTCGTTCGAATACAAAGGCGCAAGAGACTGCGAAATTCAGCCTCCTCACAAGGAAGCACCAAGGCCCGATGATAACTTAAGGTGAGCCCGGTACTCACGATAATTACAAGGGAGTTGAAAAGGGCAAAAGCACCATAAGCTGCCGGATCGTAAATGCGCGAGAGGATGGGAAAAAAGAGGAACTGCAGGAGAATGTTTAAGAGGCTCGAGGTGGACATCAAAGTGGCGTTCTGCACAAACGACCCCTTGGTAAAAAGCATCTTGAACGAATGAAAGAGGTGTTGCAGCAGTTTGTTCACTTCAAATTGTTGAGTTAGCGCGGAAAGCAAGTAACAAATTTTCTGCGAAGTTCGTACCTTTCCATTCATGAGATTCAGCGCTTTTACCTTCGTTTTTCTGTTTTTCTTTTCCGGGGTGATGGGGCAAAGTCCTGACGAAATTCCAGGCTTAGAACTTTGGCTTCGGGCAGATAGCGCTCTTGAACTCAATGTCAATCAAGTGAGCACTTGGTTCGATCTCAGCTCAAACGAAAATCATCTGCTTCAAGACATCAATAATTACCGACCAACACTCACGCCAGATGCTTTGAACGGACACCGTTCGATTTTTTTCGATGGGGCGAATGACCGCATGTTGTTTAATGAAATTGCCAACGCCCGAACCATCTTTTGGGTGCTTCGCGAAGCTGAAAATCCGCCCAACGGCTTTGGCCCATTGCTTGGACACGAAACTACTTTCCCCTTTTTTCGAGGCCCGGAACGTGAAATTTGGCACCCCCAGTTCACCAACATCGGCATCAGAGAAGGAAACACGAAAATGAACTTTGTGGAGGTGGATGGGGTACAAAGCGACCTCGCCCCAGGAGCGCAGATCTTAAGTCTTACAACTACCAGTGATCAACTTTGTAGCAAGTTTGGACAAGACCGTACCATCAATAATTTCTGGCGGGGAGAACTCTTTGAACTCATTGTTTTTTCCACGGTCTTGAGCGAAGCAGAAGTGAGTGCCGTAGAACAATACCTCGCTGATTATTATGCCCAAGACCCAGCAATCATCGACGATGTGAGCGTGGAAAATAGCGTTTGCCCAATCGAATTTCAAGCACCTCTGGGCTTTGATCATTACTTGTGGTCCAACGGTGAAACGGAGGCAAGCACAAGCATTCAAGGAGAAGGCTTCGTTTGGCTCGAAACCACTGATGATTTCGGACGAATACGAAGAGACAGCGCTTACGTGGATTTCCCAGGAACACTCATCGCCCCCAACGATACCACCATTTGTGCGAACGGCAGCTTTACTTGGAACAGCAACTTGTCTTTGGCCGATTTTAACCTGCTGTGGAACGATTCCAGTACAGCAAGCAGCATCACATCGAGTCAAAACGACACCATTTTTTGTATCGTTAGCGATAATTTCGGCTGCGCTTACACAACAGACAGCAGCGTGGTGAGCATCAGTGCAGTGGATGAGGAAGTATTTATTCTGGGTGATGGCGATCAGTGCCAAGGAAATAGCCTGAGTTTGAACAGCGCCGGTTACGATTTGCAGAATGTACTCTGGCAAGACAATACGCCTGGCGAAAGCTTCTTGTTGAATACGAGCGGAACTTACTGGTTTCAGGCAACTGATGAATTGGGCTGCATCACAAGAGATACGGTTGAGGTAAACATCATTGGTGTAGCGCCTGAAGTGAATATTTTAAGCTCTGCACCTTTCTGCACCAACAGCGAGGAATTGTTTGAGAGTGAGGTATTGGGTGATGAAAACATTGCGGCATACGCATGGATCTTGAACGGAAACGAAATCTCCCAAAACAGCGAGGTGAACTTCGAATTCACACAAAGCGGAGAGAACAACATCACACTAAATGTATGGAGCGACGTGGGATGTTCCAACAGCGCGCAACTGAACTTCCAGGTGAACCCCACACCAGAGAACAACAGCATTTTTACAGGAAGTAACTGCGCCAATAATCCCATGCTCTGGACCCTTTTCACTGATTTCAATACCGAAGAGCTGCAAGAGGTGACATGGAACATCGAAGGAGAGGTGTACAACGGGGTGGAAATCAGCCCAGCGATTTCAAACAGCGGTTTTATACCTGTAGAAGTCAACCTGCTCAGCAATCAAGCTTGTTCGGCTACGCTCAATAGTTTTGTTGAGGTGCTTCCTCAAGCTGAAGTCAACTTTAGTGCTTCGGGTTTTTGTTTTGGCGATTTGACGAGTTTTAGTCCGCAAATTAACATGCCTCAAGGTCAGGAACAGGCCAACCTTCAATGGTGCTTCGGCGATGGGGGAGTGTCTGGTCAAATGAACGCCCTCCACTTTTATCCCAACCCGGGCGCCTATGATGTGGATTTGATTATTTTTAGTGATGCAGGATGTCAAAGCACGGCAAGTGGTATTATCGAAATTTACGATCTGCCCAACATCGCTATTCCCGCAATAAATGCCTGTGAATTTGAATCCTTGGTTTTGCCCACATTCGAAGGACAAAGTAACGACCCCATCACCGTTTGGAATTGGGAAGTGGCAAGTCTAGGTAGTTTCAATGAGCCCACGCCCGAAATTCAATTCAGCGCTTCGGGCTACTATAACATTGAACTCAACGTGGCCACCGAGAACCAATGCGCGGCAACATCAAGCAATGTCATTACCGTGTTTCCTAGTCCGCTCGTAGATTTCACCTTCACTCCTGAAATAGGTTTACCCCCAATTGAAATTCAGTTCATCAACAGCAGTGAATCTGGACTCACTTTTTCGTGGGTTTTTGGCGATGAAGGAGTGAGCTCAGATGTTTCTCCTGCTGTGATTTTCGAGAACGAAGGGCTTCTTGAAGTAGCGCTCACTGGAACGTCGAGTTTGTCCTGCTCAAGCACTCAAACCTACACCATTGAACTCATCGAACCCATGTCTGATTTGGTGATTGAGTTTTTAAGTTTGGATGAAACGCCATTAGGTTATCAAGTAAATGCACTCGTTGTAAACAACAGCAATTACCGCAGCACACAAAGAAGCATGTGGGTTCAAAACGGCACGAGTCCAGCTTTTGTTCAGTTGGACGATGAGGTTTTAGACCCGGGTCAATCCAAGATCTTCACTTTCGATTTGCTCGCTAGTGGTGTAACAGACCAAGCACCATACATTTGTGTTGAGGTGGCAGAAACAGCTCCACTTTCAAGGGAGTTGACACCCCAAAACAACCGCGCTTGTGTTTCGGAAACCAACACTTTACGGGTACTCTATCCTTACCCCAACCCCAGTTCAGATCGGGTGAATTTTCGCATCATTTCCCCCTCAGAGGGCAGCGCTCGCTTGAAGGTGTATAACAGTCAGGGAGAATTGGTTTTTGAATCGGCTGAATTTGCCCTCATTCAAGGTTTTCAGGAGCAAAGTTTGGATGTGTCGGGCTACCCTCAAGGCATTTATCTCTATGAGTTAATGCTGTTGAACAGCCTTGAGAAGGGGCAGATATCCGTATTGCGTTAGGGGTGAAGGAATCCTTATTGGGTGTAAAGCATGAATCGGTTTTTCTTGTTTTAGCTTGATGTCAATGCTTGGTTTTCAGAAATCGAGTAGGAGTACGACGACCAGTTTGGGGCCTTTGAAATTTTTTGATTGATGTGAAAAGAGGAAATGTTCAAGAAAGCGATGCGTTCACAAAACAAGTTTGTTTAGTGTTCTGAAATTCAGTAGTTTGCCCTTGAAAATTGAAATTTTTTGATTTTCCGCCCTCACCTACCTTGCCCTGCGGGCCCTCCCAAGTCCCTCCCCCACCGCCACCGCGCTGAGCGAAAGTTCGGATGATTTTGAACACCTTCCAAAGAAAACCACCTCCACTTTGTCTTTGCACCCCCTGAGTTTGTGAATGCTATAAATTCAAAAATTATCCCGACCTTCTTCACTGTAAATTCCAGTGAAATGATTATCCTGAATTCCAATCAAAACAAAACTCCATTCATCCAATTCCTCATCATGAGTGGAGTATTCAGCCTCATCTTCGCCTCCATCTCCCTCGTCAACCACTACAACTTCCGCACCTACGCCCTCGATCTCGGAATCTACAACAAGGCCATTTACGATTACTCCAACCTGAATTGGAACGACAGTACCGTCTTCAAAGAAGTACCGGAAAACCTCTTAGCTGATCACTTCGATGGCTACCTCATGATTTTTTCGCCCCTCCGATATGTGTTCGGGACATACACCTTGCTCGTCGTGCAAATACATGCGTTAATTGTTGGTGCGTTTGGCGTGTTTAGGGTGATGGAACTGCAAGCAAAAACGAGGAAACTGGCAAACCTTGCGGCGCTTCATTTTCTACTCTTTTTCGGTATTTACAACGCCTTGGCATTCGATTACCACAGCAGTACGGTAGCAGCAGCACTATTGTCTTGGGTCTTTTATTATCATCAAAAAAACAAAATTGGAGCATTTTTCGCTGTCCTGCTTTTTCTCCTCATTTCCAAAGAGAACATATCTGTTTTCCTAGCGTGGATTTGCTTGGTTCTGGCAGTGGAAGTTTTTATTGATCCATTCGGAAAGAAAGAAAGAGAGAATGAAAGAAAAAAAGGCCTTTATCTCTTGGGTGCATCTTTGTTCTGCTTTTTTTATTTTTTCGGGGTGACGGGATACCTGATGCCCAGTTTAGCCCAAAGTGGTAGCTACGAGCACTTTGATTATTCCATTTTGGGAACTACTTACTTTGAGGCTTTCAAAACCTTGATTTCTTCTCCCATGGAAAGTGTAAGCCTCTGCTTTCAAAACCACAGTGGCGATCAAAATTTCGATGGGGTGAAAGCAGAATTCTGGACCTTGTTCTTACTATCTGGAGGCATTTTTCTGATTAAAAAACCAAAGTACATCTTGCTCATGCTCCCTGTTTTTGTTCAAAAGATGTTTCACAACAATCCGGTGATTTGGGGCATTGGAGCGCATTATTCCATGGAGCTTGCTGCCTTACTCAGCCTTGGCGTTTTTGCTGCCCTGAGTGAAATCAAAAAGAGTAGTTTACAAAAGCTTCTGCTAAGTCTAGCCCTTCTCGGAAGCCTTGGAGCCACCATTCGGGTGATGGATCATACGGTATTCTACACCGACAAAAGCAGGATCAGACCCTATGCAAGAAATCATTACTTGAGAAATTACGCTGTAGCGAAGGCGCACGAACAACTGAAGAGCATTCCAAAAGAAAGTGCAGTGAGCGCCCAATCACCCTTTGTGCCGCACTTGGCGTTTCGGGCCAA
>CAZYPV010000126.1:0-5209 GCA_964649515.1 uncultured Comamonadaceae bacterium
GGGGATTTGATCGGTGAGCTGCCTTCGACTGTCGCTCAGGCAGCGGGTGTTCAGAACGAGAATCAGAACGAGAATCAGAACGAGAATGAGGGTAAGCTAATTTAGTACTAGTACATTGATCGTGCTGACCCCAGAGGGGGCGCATATTTATATGACATCATGAAATGGGCATTAATGTCGAGGAGCAGCAAACGCATTGGAAATGACACAATTCTTAATGCATTGCGTTCATTTCAATACAGTAGTTCTAAACAATTACAAACGCCTGTTACATAGGTAGTTACGGAAAATGCGAAAAAACCATCAACATGCTCCGTTTTCAAAACCGGATTTTATCAACAATTGTGAATATTTCTTCAGTATTCATAAGGGTTTCAGGGCTGTATCCGCAAAGAAAATCGTATCTTTATGCTGCTTCAAAAACGCTTGATCACAAGTCGAAGTTGGAAGCCATTTTTAGTCTAATTTCTGAACAGAAAGGATCTCAATATGAGTGAAGAAAATAAGAAAAATTACGGGGCTGATAGTATTCAGTCCCTCGAAGGAATGGAGCACGTTCGTATGCGTCCTTCCATGTACATCGGTGATGTTGGTATTCGAGGATTGCACCACTTGGTGTATGAGGTGGTAGATAACTCCATCGATGAGGCTTTGGCAGGTCATTGTGACTACATCAAAGTAACCATCAATGAAAACAATTCCATCACGGTGGAAGATAATGGTCGGGGTATTCCCATCGACATTCACAAAAAAGAAGGCGTTTCTGCACTACAGGTGGTGATGACCAAAATTGGAGCTGGGGGTAAGTTTGATAAAGACTCCTACAAAGTTTCTGGTGGTTTGCACGGTGTGGGTGTTTCTTGCGTAAACGCCCTTTCTACACATCTCCGTGCAGAGGTAAGACGCGATGGAAAGAAATACGAACAAGAGTACTCCATTGGTAAAGCGCTCTATCCCGTTCGTGAAATCGGTACGTCAGAAGAAAGTGGTACTACAGTTACGTTTGAGCCAGATCCAAGCATATTCGAAACTACCATTTTTAGTTATGACACCCTTGCTGGTCGATTAAGAGAGTTGGCTTTCTTGAACAAAGGGATTGTGCTCCTTTTGGAAGACCAAAGAACCACCGAAGAAGATGGAAGCTTCAAAGGAGAAAAGTTTCAGTCTGAAACGGGTCTGGAAGAATTCGTGCGCTACATCGATAAAAACAGAATGCCCATCATTGAAGAGGTAATTCACATCGACGGTGAAAAGAGCGGTATCCCGGTGGAAGTAGCGATGATTTATAACGATTCCTACAACGAAAACTTGCACTCTTATGTCAACAACATCAATACGCACGAGGGTGGTACACACTTGTCTGGCTTCCGTCGTGGTTTGACGAATACCTTGAAAAAGTATGCTGACTCTTCTGGCTTGTTGGACAAATTGAAGTTTGAAATTAGTGGCGATGATTTCCGTGAAGGACTCACCGCCATTATTTCGGTGAAGGTGGCTGAACCTCAGTTCGAAGGTCAAACCAAAACAAAACTCGGGAACAGAGAAGTAACTGCACCTGTGAGTCAGGCAGTAAGTGAAATGCTTGCCGATTATTTGGAAGAACACCCGAACGACGCAAAAACCATTGTACAGAAAGTCATTTTAGCTGCTCAAGCTCGTCATGCTGCGAGAAAAGCGCGTGAGATGGTACAACGTAAGACCGTTATGGTGGGCGGTGGTTTGCCCGGAAAATTGGCCGATTGCTCTGAAAAAGACCCCAGCATCTGCGAATTGTTCCTCGTGGAGGGTGATTCTGCAGGTGGAACGGCGAAGCAAGGGCGAGATCGTGCTTTCCAAGCTATCATGCCTTTGAGAGGTAAGATCTTGAACGTGGAAAAGGCCATGCACCACAAAATTTTCGAGAACGAAGAAATCAAAAACATTTACACGGCACTTGGTGTGAGCATTGGAACAGAAGAAGATGCGAAAGCACTGAACTTGTCAAAATTACGCTACCACAAGATTGTGATCATGTGTGATGCCGATGTCGATGGTTCCCACATTGAAACCTTGATTTTGACCTTCTTCTTCAGACACATGAGGGAGATGATCGAAAACGGGTATATCTACATCGCTACTCCTCCACTCTACCAGGTGAAAAAAGGAAACAAGTCTGCCTACGCTTGGAACGACGATCAACGCGATCGCCTGATTATGGAAATGAAAGGAGCTGGATCAGAAAGTAGTGTTGGCGTTCAACGTTACAAAGGTCTTGGTGAAATGAATGCCGAGCAGCTTTGGGACACTACCATGAACCCTGAGGAGCGAACCCTTCGTCAAGTGACCATCGAGAATGCCGCTGAGTGTGACCACATCTTCAGCATGCTAATGGGTGACGAAGTTCCGCCACGTAGAGCGTTCATTGAAGCGAATGCGAAATATGCGAAGATCGATGTTTGATTTTTGTCCATGGTGAGTTTTCACTCTCCAAAACTTCTTTATCTAATCCCTGCATTTGACACGATGCGGGGATTTTTTTTGATATGTGCTTTTCAATTTATCCCCTTCATTAGAGATCATCTACCAACAAAAAAAGCAATCCACCCTAAGGATGAACTGCTTTTCAAAACAATCTTTTTCTTCAAGCGCTTACCAACGCTTACCACTGGTTTTCTTCCGTTGTCCGCCACCCGAAACTCCACCTTTGTTTCCTCCTGGTCGGCCACCGCCACTCTTATTGCGATTGGATGGTCCACCGCCACCTGAACGTTTCGGTTTGCTGTGTCTGCGATCTTCTTTTCCTCCTTGAGCTTTCGGTCTTCCACCACGGGGCTTTCTTCCGCCACCGCCTGTTGGAGGGGGATTGTCTCCCGGACGATTGCTCGGTTCGAACCCCTCTACCTTTTCGCTGGGGAGTGACTCATTGATCAAAAATTGAATCCCATCCAAGAACTCGTACTCATCAATATCCACTAGAGAAAGCGCTTCTCCACTCGCTCCTGCCCTTCCTGTTCTACCGATTCGGTGAACATAATCCTCAGGAATGTTCGGCAGTTCAAAATTCACCACGTGGGGGAGCAAAGGAATATCCAAGCCTCTCGCCGCAATGTCCGTCGCCACCAACACCCGAATTTTTCCGTCTTTGAATCCTTTTAGCGCATTGGTTCTCGCTCCTTGACTTTTATTCCCGTGAATCGCGGCAGAAGTGATACCGCTTTTTTCTAATTTTTCGCTCAGCCTGTTCGCACGGTGTTTCGTTCTGGTGAAGATGAGCACTTGTCGCCAATTACCATCATCAATCAGTTGCGTAATGAGCTTGGTTTTGTCTTGTTGATCGACTAGAATCACGCGCTGTTGAATCACCTCCACCGTTGTATTCTCTGGAGTGGCTTCCACCGCAATGGGATCTTTCAAAATACCGCCAGCGAGTTCTTTGATTTCCTTCGAAAAGGTAGCAGAGAACAACAAATTCTGACGATATCCGGGCAACACTTTGATCACTTTTTGAATGTCACGAAGAAAGCCCATGTCGAGCATTCGATCTGCCTCATCCAGCACCAATACCTCCACCTTGTTCAGGTTCACGTGTCCTTGTGCATGCAAATCGAGCAAGCGTCCCGGAGTAGCAATCAAAATATCTACCCCTTGGCGAAGTGTTCTTACCTGAGGATTTTGATTAACACCACCGAAAATAACCGTTGAGCGGATGTCCAAATACGTGCTGTACTCCTTTACGTTCTCTTGAATTTGAGCTGCGAGTTCTCTTGTCGGAGTGAGAATTAAAGCACGAATGGCTCTTTTGGCTTGAGGTTTCGTTCTTGATAGCAATTCAAGAATGGGCAAAGTGAAACCTGCCGTTTTTCCTGTACCTGTTTGTGCTGATGCGAGAACATCTTGTCTGTCAAGCACGACCGGAATGGCTTTTTCTTGAATGGGGGACGGACTGGTATAGCCCTTTTCGCTCACCGCTTTTAGAATGGGAGCTGATAATCCTAAGGATTCGAATGTCATAAAATGTGATTGTGAAACGGACCATCGTTTCTCAATGCCATTTCTGTTTGTGCAAAGGTAGACTAATTAATTGAGCCCTCGACCAAGTCTGTATTGAAGGGGTTTTCGTACTTTTCGGGCATGAGTTGGAAGCATCATTACAGCGGAAAAAAAGTATGGATCACGGGAGCCTCGAGTGGAATAGGTGCAGCATTGACGAGAACACTTGTTGACGCGGGAGCGGAAGTATTGTTATCGGCAAGAAATGAAGAAAAACTTAGCGAAGTTGCCGCCTCGTGCTCTGATGTTTCCAAAGTGCAGGTTTTGAGTTTGGACTTGGCCGACGCGGCAAGTCACCCTGCCAAGACCCAGCAAGCACTTGAAATGTTGGGGCATGTTGACCTTCTTGTTCACAACGGAGGAATCTCTCAGCGCAGCTTGGTGAAAGACACCGATTTATCTGTGGACCGCCGTGTGATGGAAATCGATTACTTCGGAACGGTTTCGCTTACGAAGAGTATTTTACCTCATTTTATTGAACGCCAGTCTGGAGCATTTGCTGTAGTAACAAGTTTGATGGGAATATTTAGTAGTCCGATGCGCTCTGGATACTGTGGAGCGAAGCATGCTTTGCACGGTTTTTTTGATGCTTTGAGGGCGGAACACCATGAAGATAACATTCGGGTTCATCTTCTTTGTCCGGGATTTATTCGTACTAATATTTCTAAAAATGCATTGGTGGGTGATGGTCAACAGCAAGGTAGCATGGATGAAGCCACTGGGCAAGGGCTCTCACCACAGGAATGCGCTCAGGCCATGGCCAAAGCTATAGCTAAAAACAAAGCCCAAACCCTCATTGGAAGGAAGGAAATTTTGGGAGCTTATTTACATCGATTTGCCCCTGGAATCTTGCGGAGAATGATGCGAAAAGTGAAGGTAACCTAAGTTGGAAACCAACCATTTCATCGTGGATTAGCCAATTAAATATCAGCAAAACCCTTAATATTTTCGAGGGTTTCAAAGCTTAAGTTTGTGAAAGGCGGAGTGTCTTGAGAACCCATGCCCTGAAAAACGAAAAGCTTATGAAGTACATTGGAATTGGTGCCTCTGCTGGGGGGCTCAATCTGCTTGTTGAAATTGTTGAATCTTTGAAGCATGACAGCGAGTGTGCTTATTTCTTTTATCAACATCTTTCTCCTGATTTTCCTTCGGCCATGGCCGATATTTTGAAGAATCACAC
>CAZYPV010000127.1:0-5057 GCA_964649515.1 uncultured Comamonadaceae bacterium
AACCCAAGCGAAGCGACCCCAAAGGCGAAGCCTTCCACAAAGTACCAGCGAACTACACCCGAGCGAAGCGACCTCAACCCAAGCGAAGCGACCTCAACCGGCGAAGCCATTCAACCAAATCCCGATTCAAAGCAATAAATATGGACATCACTTCAAAGCCGATTACAAGGTTGAAATAAAACGGACAATCATTAAAATTTCTCCACCATGTTAAACACAATGAAAAATAGTTTTCATTTGCGCCAAAATTTTGACCAAGAAATGATGGTTAAAGCCAATGATTTGATTTAACATGATTCATCCAAAAACAGAACTGAAGTACATCAGCAAAGAGGTGGGATACGGAGTGGTCGCCACTGAACGCATTCCCGCGGGAACAATAACATGGGCCTTGGACGATCTCGACCGTGAGTTTAGTCCGCTCGATATCCAAGAAATGGCTCCCATCTATCAAGAGATTCTCGATACCTATTCCTTTCGAAACAACAAGGGGAATTTTGTGCTCTGTTGGGACAATGGTAGGTTCGTTAACCACAGCTTCAATTCCAACTGTTTGAGCACGGCATACGATTTCGAGATTGCCATTCGCGATATTGAGGTTGGCGAGCAATTAACGGATGATTACGGATACTTGAATATTCCTCGTCCGTTCAGAGCCAGCGATGAAGGCACTAAGCGTAAAATCGTTTACCCTGACGATCTCTTGCGCTACGCTAAGGTGTGGGACAAGAAGTTGGAAAAGCCCTTGAAGAAGATTTTTTCAGTAGATCAAGCCTTAATGGAACTCTTGAGCGAAGACACCCAAAAAACGCTGGAGGAGATAATTTCAGGCAAAAAAACAATGGAATCCATTCTCAAGAACTACTATCCTGGAGAAGGGTAACAGGTCGCCTGAACGCTTACTTTTTAACAAAGTGTCCGGACCAGCTTCGACCATTTTTTTCAGAACAAATGCTGATCAAGTAGCTTCCTTTGGCCAGTTCCTCGATGTCAATGTTCGCTTGGGCTTCACCCACATGTGTCTGCTGCATCAACACTCTTCCGGCTGCATCGAGAATGCTGATTTCAACGACTTCTCCTTGAAATTGATCTAGCGTGATTTGTATGCCCGTTGAAGCTGGGTTGGGATAGATGAACAGCTCTTCTCCTTCGTTTGCATTCCTCACGTTCAACGGGGCACAAGACACAAAATCAACGTGGGTTTCGATGGCTTCAAACACGTCCAACTCTACTGTGTAATAGGCGGAATTGGAAGGTACGGTATAACCTGCACCGCAGCCGTTGGTGAAGAAGATAAACCCAGCGTTGAGATTGGGTGATATGTAAGCGTCGCTCACCAAACCATAGGCTTCTCCTGGGTGACCAAACATCGTTTCGGTACCCCCAAAGATGCCATCTGAAGTGGCGGTATTGCTGCGGTGAACTCCCAAGCCCCAACTTTGAAACAAGCCGTAATAGTTGTTGCCGTTACTGCCGTTGAAGGTCCATTCATTATCCATCATGGATTGAATGCCGGGAGAGGAAATGATTTGGCTACCATTGTAACTCCCTTCATTCAAAAAAAGCTGCATGATTTTGCTGAGGTCGTTGGCTGAGATTCGCAATCCGCCTTGAGGTGAAGATCGTAAGCCATTGCTCCCAATTTCGTAATTCGTGAGGTTTCCTTGTCCGGGCATTTCACCTCCAAAATCATCCACCTGTGCTTCCCAAACTCCGTTGTACTTCCGATAGATAACGGCCAGTTCGTTGATGTCTTCCAAATCATTCACCCTAAAACTGGCATTGAGTTCCATGGGGTCGAAGAGATGTGTTTTACAGTACTGGTCAAAACGCAAACCCGATACTCCTTCCACGATGGTGCCCAGTATTCCATAGTTCAAATTGGAGTAATTAAAATAGATGCCGGGTTGAATGCTGTTGAAAATGTCTGAACTGTAAAAGTCGCCGTCCTCTGTAATTAGTTCGCTGATGGAAGGTACGGTGGCACTGGAGAAGGTGCTGTTCAAAAAGGCGTTGTACAAACTCCCATCAATGATGCTGGATTGATGAGAAAGCAACATTCTTGCGGTGATGGGAGTGTTCGGGAAGGAGGGATTCATTACTTGAAAACCGAGGTAGTTGGAGATGTCTGCATCCAAAGAGAAGCTGTTGGAGTTTTCGCTAAGGTGAAGCACAGCTAATGCGGTCACCAACTTGGATATGCTTGCAATTCGAACGGGCGTATCTGCCGTGAAGCTGCTGTTTGATGCAAGATTGGAGCTGCCAAAAGGCACGCTTTCGATGATGTCGTTATTGCAAAAGACCACCACGCATCCCCCCAAAAGGTCGTGCTCACTTTGCACTTGAAGTAGTTGGCTTTCCAAGCCTTGAGCGGTGATCGTCTGAACGAAAAAGAGAACACTGCTGAGAAATAAAATGCGTTTCATGAACATGTGCTTAAGGTTGTCGGTATTCATTTTCCAATTGTTCAATTTCAGCAATGATGTATTCATGCGCTTCTGAACTGGATTCGTACAAATTACAAAATCTACGAGCTTCTTTCAATAGTTCAAGTGCTTCACTTTTCAATCCCCGCTCACCTTTCAACTGTGCGAGATAGATGTAGAAATCATAGTATTGATCATACAAGTCCATGCCGTATTCATACAAGGCTTCCACGTGTTCGTTGTATTCACCAGCCCAGTAGCGGGAGGCCATGCCGTTGATTTCAGAGATGCTCATGTTCAAGGAGTCTTTCCCAAAGATGGAGGCGGCCTGGATTATTTTCATTTCCTCCTGAACGGTACCGGGAGCTTGAACGAGTTGGTAGTTCATGTCCACTTGCGCAATGTAGTCGGTGCGAACACTAAAATCAAAGAATACTTCAGCCAAAAAAGCGGCGGTTTGAATGGCGGGCAAAGCATTGTGAGATGCACTTTCGACTTGAACAAAGCGAATTTTTTCATAAAATTCAGGATGCTTTTCTCGGTTACGAAGATGAGCGGCATGGTGCCATTTGTCTTTCGAAACTGCGCTTCCACCAACAGAGATGTAGATTTTGGAGAGCTGGCTTTGGTCTGAGGCCAACAAGAGGCTAGTGGACTTCTCGAGTTGATTGAGCGGGGAGTGAAGGAGAAGTGCATCGTAGAAATCCGGACTC
The DNA here is from genome assembly GCA_964649515.1 of uncultured Comamonadaceae bacterium. GTDB lineage: Bacteria > Bacteroidota > Bacteroidia > Flavobacteriales_D > Sanyastnellaceae > CALKGK01. The sequence continues at coordinate 3,140 of CAZYPV010000127.1, forward strand.
CAATGCGCACTTCTCAGTCCGAAAGAGGCGGTAAATGAATGACCAATCAAAACACGAACGGTGTTGGAACGGTAAGTTTCTTGAATGAAGGGGTCCAACTCTTCTACAATAAAAGAATGCAAAGGCAAAATGCTTTCGTCTTCGGGCAAAGCACAGTCGCTAACTCGATCTTCTTGATGAAGGAATACCACAATGGTTTCAGGCATGTCTTTTACGAGTTGAAGGGATTGAATGGCGCTTTTCGCCGGACCAGCAGCAAAGTCGTGCTGACCGTCCAATACGTAGATCACGGGCCAATGAACTTTTTTAGAGGCATAGTGCCAATCGCTAGGCAACAGTACTTCAATGTCTCTAACATCATCGAAGAAGTCGGACTGCAAAGAATGAAAGATCGTTTCTTGTCCAACTATGCCGCTGGAAAAAGAGAGAAAGAGTCCCAAAAAGAGGATGCTTCGCTTCATGTTTTGTTTTTTGCTTTTCATCTAAGGTGAATTCCCTTGGAAGATACAAAGGAGAAACAAATTTCGCGCGCGCTTGAGGACATTGTTTAAAATTGATAATTGAGCGAAAGCAGACCGGCAATAGTGAATGGGGTATATTTCGTGGTGCTCACCGAACGGAATGTATCTCCTTCTTGGATGTAGCGGTCGGTTAATTCTTTGAGGGGAAATCCTGCTGTAAGTTCTGCGCTGAGCGAAATTGGGCTATTTTCTGTGAAGGTATGGAGATAAGTGACGCTTGGATCCAGGCTAAAGGTTCCTTTACCTGCCCAATGATAAGGGGTGGTCGTTGGCGCATTGAAAGTATTGATCAAGTAATATCCAAAACGCATTCCAAGGTGCCATTCATGTTTGGGCTTGAACTTTTTGAATTTACCCGAGGCATGAAAATACATGTTTTCCTCAAGGCTTTCTGCACCAAATTCAGGGTTGTTTCTTGCTGAATAGCTGCTTCGAGTGCTGGCGTATCGCGCACCAAGAGCATAGGTAAATTCGCTCCATTTGGCCTTATCCAAGCGCACCAAGCGAATGTAATTCAGTCCAATCGCGAAACGAGTGATTTTGACTTTATCGTTCACTGGAGGAAATACAAGGCCAACAAGTTTATATTCCGTGGTTTGCCTGAGTATAAGATCGACGGCCAGGGCGCTTTTTTCATTGAGTTCCGTACTTCCAGATAAACCAAGGAGTTGGGGAGTGGAGTACAACTGAATTTCACTTTTGGTAGTAGCATTGAATCGATGGTCGCCAAAGCGATAGGGTGTGCGGTGAGGGGACCAAGCTGAGGTGTGAATACTTCCCAAGAGAAGGAATGTTAGAAGGCAGAGAAGGGCTTTCATCTTTTTTCGTTTTAGTTCTTGGTGAAGATGGGATGTTTTATTGAAAAATAATCGCGAGACCAGCATAGAACCAACTTTTGATTATTCAAGAAGTAGTGCTCGTTGATTTGATTTTGCTGGAAGAATTTTTAGGAAAAAGGATGTTTGAAAAAAAAAGGAATGATCATGCTGAGAAATTGAGGGACAAGGAAAGCATGATCAGGAAACGGAATGGTAGAACTGAAGAATCACTACCAAACCGTTATCTAACAGTATTTCATTTATTAGTTGAAGCCGGGAGGTTGTTGCGTCTATGACCGTTCTCGACTTTTGGATCACTTACCCTACATATTGAAAAGATTCATTGAATAATCAACCGCTTAATTGCTTTCTGATCATCCCCCTGAACAAGCAAAAAGTACAGGCCTGAACTCAATTTTAGTTCTTGATCAATGGTGAGGCTATTGAACCCTTGAATGCTTTGAACTTTGATACCTTGTTGGTTAAAAACACTTACATGTTGAATCGGAAAAGGAGATTGAACATGGAGGGTTTGATCATGAACAGGGTTTGGAAAAATAGTTACTTCATTGGATTGTT
>CAZYPV010000128.1:0-5036 GCA_964649515.1 uncultured Comamonadaceae bacterium
TGACATCATCTGCTGGGTTTGGAAATAAATCAAGCTCTAGCTTTCGTTCACTCACCGAAGCACAGAACACCACATTCACCTCCACGGTGTCCGTAGTGTAGCATCCATTAGCATCCAACACCTCAGCTGAATATTCACCGCTCTCGTACACACTAATAAAAGGATCAGTGCTCCCTGTTGACCACAGCACCTCATCAAAAGCTCCTGCATTTAAAATGAGTGTTTCACCCTCGCAGATTTCCCAATCACCTCCTAAATTCAAGGTAGGTTCTGGGTTTTGGTTGACGAAAAAATCCTGGGAGGAGCTACAATCAAACTCATCTGTAAACTCAACTGAAAAGACGCCTTCTTCTGTAAACACCCCTTCTTCACCCTCACTTCCATTACTCCAAAATACCTCAGAATACTCCTGTACGGACAACATCAAGCTATCGCCCTCGCAAAAATCATAGAAGGAAGACAGGGGAGGCGCTAGTTCTGGACGCACGCTCACGAATAGGGTGTCTTGTTGCACACAATTATTGACGGTACTTACTTCAAAAGGAAAGGAAATTTGCCCCAAGGGCAATTCTTCGTGGTTAAGAGTAATTTGTTCCTCTTCGAGTCCAACCCATGAGAAATCGAGGGTATCGTTTTGCGGGAAACCAATGTTCACGGAAGTTTGATAACAAATGGTCACATCTTCCAAAGGGTCGTAATTGGGCAAGGGGTTGAAAATGAGATCGGCACTTGATGTCGCAACGCAACCCTCAGCAGTTCTAGCGGTGATTTGAACTGTTTGAGGACTTTGCACGGTCAAACTTCCGTTGGCCTCACCCGTACTCCACTCCCACGACTCAAAGCCTTCGCTAACATTTAGAACAATGCTATCACCCTCACAGGCTGTTGAAGGACCTAGAATGCTTACTGGACAAATGGGCGAAACCAAGTCAAAAGAATGCTGCAGTTGTAATTTGAAAAATTGTGTGGGAATGCCGCTAAACGCTAAAACTCCATCGTTTAGAGGGGAGCTCAATCCGAAGCGGTTGTCATTCACCAAGAGCAAAGTGCTATCGTTGAGAAGAGTCAGTCCTTCCGCCACCCAAGATTTATCCCAATTGTACTCAATGAGGTCTAGGAAATGTTCTTTGGCGAGCACCTCTTCCCCCGTTTGTTCAAAATCCTCAGCATTGGAGAACGACTCGATGGCCATCCCTCCCAAATTATCTTCGTTGATCGCTGCATTTGACGTTAAGATCACTCGAAACACATCTTCGAAATGAAAATCGCCTTGATGGAATGATTCGAGGATGAGCAGTTCATCGTTGTTGACTGCCACCATATCGGTGATCTCCGCGAGTCCAACACCGCGAAAAGTGCTTTCGTAAACGAAAAGGCGGATTGTTTCTCCCGTTGGAGCCACTTCATAGATGCGATGGAGGGCGCTACGTTCCTCTTCGTTTTGCGTGTTTAAGCCTGCACTGGTTGTGAAAACGATATTCCCATTAGGAAGCTGAGTGAGCGCCTTGATCCCCTCTTGGCGATAAATTTGGAGAAGTGCGCTATCGAGCACATTCGCTTGTTCGTTAAATTCAAAAGGAAGAAATTCCTCTTGCACTTGGTTGTTTTCGAGCACGAAGATGGAAGATTCGTTTTCATTGGCCACAAGCAAGGCTCCATCGCCTCGCAGGCTGATGGCCTCTGGATCAGCGCTCTCACTCACAAAAAGTGGATCTTCACCTAGAGCATCCACTAGCTCATCACCGAAGTTCACATTGGAAGAAGGAAGGCCCAACAAGGGCGAACCTTCCCTATACACTGTATCTTGTTGCAACAGTTGTAATTCATCGTTTTCCAAACTAAAGCGCAACAGTTGTGGGTGATAATTGGGTAAAGGGGTGAATTCTGACTCTGTGGAAGTGGCCAATGGATGTGCGCTAGCATTGAAAACGGGGCCACGATCACTCACCGCGTAGCATTCATTTGGGTTGTTCCAATTCACGGCCAAACCAGAAAGACCTCCCAGTAGTACCTCTTCTTCATTGTATTGACCGATGCTCGGTGGTGTGATCCAAGGATAAATTTCGAGTTGAGCAGAACCGTTGGCGATTTCATCTACTTGAATTTCGTAGAAACTTACCGTACCGCTAATTTCGTTGGAAACAACGAGTAAATCTCTTCCATAAACACTTTCACTTTTGGGAATAAAGAGCAGACCTTCCGGACCCAAGTCTCCTGCGAGGGACGAATTGGCTGGAGCAGAAAAATCACGTGGGTTGATGTATTGAACGAATGCTGTTTCGTTGGGAACTGTTACGTCATAAACCATGATTCCTCCTACCCGTTCAAGACCGATGAACGCATAAACTCGATCATTGATTTTTCCTAAAACCACTCCTTCAGGTTCCGGACCTTTATCATCACTGCGGCTATCAAAACTGTTGTTATTATCGTTATTGGTATTGAAGTTATCACCCAAAAGATCTCCGGTAAACTCTTCGAATTCAGACATGGAATCGTACACCAGTTCCCCATCGCTTGTGAAAATGGAAAAAGACCTTGCCCCAAAGGAATAAATTTGATCGAGGTCGCCATCCAAGTCGGTATCTCCCCATTGTGCATTTACTTTCAAGCGTCCAAGAGCATCATTGCTTTGGAGTAAACTCGCATTTGGAAAGGCAGTTGGATCTAAGGTGATGGAGGACAAGCGTGCATCCTCAACAAAATCCCCATATTCTCGAACATCTCCTTCATTGGCTGTAACGATGTAATTCACTCCATTTACGGCATAGGTATAAATGGCATCGGGTTGAAGAAGACCAAATACAGGCCATGGAAGAATGTTCACCTCTCCATCTTGATCATTCGCATCCATGCCGAAGTCGTCATCATTGTGATCCTTCACTCCATACGAATGAATTCCTGTGAAGCTCAAATTCTGGAGGTCGAGCTCGATGAATCCGTTGTTTTCCTGAAGTGAAATCCAAGCTCTGCTATTATCTTCAGCAATGGCGATGTACTCGGGTTCGAAATCCTGTTTCACACTGGATCTGCCGAAATTCCCATTCACTTTAATGGTTTCTTCAAAGTGATTGATGCGCAAATCATCCAAACCGAAAGCAGTCCCCAGGCCAGCCTGTTTCAATAGAATTCTTATTTGTACTTGAGTATTGGGTGGGACGGGAATGCTCACTTTGGTCCAAGCGTTTTCGTGATCCAGCGTTTGAATGTCGTCCACATCGTCAAAAGCCTCTCCGTTCAATCGAATTTGATAAGCGAGGGTGTCGTTGAGATCAAATCCTTGGGTGAAATAGCGAAATGAAATGGATTGGGCAAAATCATTGGTAGTGATGATCTCTGAAGTGATGCTCGCAAATTCAAGATCTGCTGGAAGTGCTTCGCTCACATTTTCTCCTGCCCAAAACGCATCTCCATGAGTGGGACTCATACCAGCGAGTTCAGCAACTTCACCCCAAGTGGCCTGACCTAAATTGAAGGCAGGAGGATTTGCTGTCCATTCCCAAAGCCAATCTACCTCATCGCCAAAACTGGCCCTACGGTATTCAAACGCTTCAAAACCCAGTGTAATCACGTTGTTTTGGGAAAGATCTTCAAGGTTTTCGGGCACTTCAACCACGCTCACGCTACCCACAGGGTCAATACTGTAATCGAGGCTGGGTTCACCTTCATTGGCTGTAATCAGGAAATGCTCATCGCTGCTCACTGCAATCATGTCGGGCAAGGCTCCTACCTGCAACTCTTGGATGAAAGCACCATCGATGTCCCAGAGCACAATTTTTCCAGGATCTTGCTTGGGGTCGGCCTCCACTGCAGCTGCAACCGCATTTTTCACAATCACCAAACTGTTGGCGTTCGCTCCAAAAGGGCTCACATCAATCGAAAAGAGGAAGGTTGGCAAGTTGGGGTTAGCGACGTCGAGCACATCGATGCTTTGGTTTGCAGCATTGACAAAAAAGAGCCGCTGTGAACCGGAGTGAAAAGCACTGATCTCCGCTGCTCCTAGATTGAAAATATTGGTTTCGTAACTCCCAATCTTTTCGAGTTGAACGTGATTTTGAGTTTGACCAATGAAGGAAAAATACAGCCCGAAGAGCGAGATCAATAGCAGCCGGAAAGTCATGTTTAGGATTTATTCCAAAACTAGCGGCTCAATCTTTAGCTCAGGTTGACAAAATGTTACACCCTTGTTAGCTGGGACTATTCATATGTTACCATTAAATTAGGTCAAGGTTAGAAAAAAGAAAGCCCCGGCATGAACCGAGGCTTTCTTTTTTTAAATCGTATGCTCTTTTAATTGCATGAATTTCCAAAATCTCCCAAGAAAATCAGGAGGTCGGAAGCATTCACAGTTCCGTCTTGGTTGAAGTCAGACGGACAAGGGTTGATATCGAAGGTACAAGAACCATCATCAACCGTTGCAATGGCATCGTAGTTCGAGGCTTCTTCGTAGGTACAACCAAGAAGTTCACAAGAACCGTCGTCTGTAGTAGCGTTCTCATCGTAATTCAAAGCGTCGGGGTTGGTGCATCCTGCGAATTCACAGCTACCATCATCCACCAAGGCGTTCTCATCATAGTTGGAAGCGAGTGGATCTGTGCATCCTGCAGGAGGAGTACTGTTCACGGCACCTGGAGTACCATTTGCCACATAAGAATCTTGCCAGCTTGTTGCAACACTATTGTCTGATGAAGCATCGATGAGCTCCAAAGAAGGACAGCTACCGTCGGCCATTGTTGGCCATCCGTTTCCGTCATCATAAACCACCTGATCGATCAAGTTTCCAAAAGCATCGGTAAGGTTGATGTCCGTACCACCATTCCCAAGTGCTCCGAACAGCTCGAATACCTGATATCCATTTCCAGTGTATGAATCTGGATTCATTGCAAGAACAATGTATTCTCCAGCTGCAATTGACGCACCTTCGGGGAACGTCATGTTTGGTCCGCCCGTTACAGTGAATCCAGACAAATCGATGCTTGTTACATCAGCATTATACAGCTCAAAGAATTCAAAGTCGCCGTCATCACCTTGATCGA
>CAZYPV010000129.1:0-4974 GCA_964649515.1 uncultured Comamonadaceae bacterium
TGTGGTGCAAGTTGTGGGTTGGTGATGAAATAGGTGTTTTGCCAAGAAGCCAATCGATAGCCCAAGTCAAAGAAGTAACCCGATTTGCGATATCCAAAACCGCCAGAATAATTCAAGCGATCCGAAATGTTAGCGATCAGACTTGGGTCTTCTGCCGACTGCTGCAAAGAAAACCCGCCCCGCACAGAAAAGTACTTCGTTAAACGCAGTTCTCCTCCCAAACGAACATTATGCGCTCCTCGAAAAGCTTCGTCGATGAATTCATTTTCACTTGCAAAATTATACGGGTCGATGGCGGTGTAAGACTGTCGCATGTGCGCCCCTCGGTAGTTGATGAACTCATAGTCTGCACTGATGATTCCAGATTTACCCAGGATGTAAGCCGCACTTACCACATAGCGAGAGGGCGTGCGTAGTCGGTATTCAAAATTGCCCAAAGGAGAAAGTGCGGTGTATTGTTCTCCATCTTTAAAGGTGCTTCTGATTTCCGTGTCGTAGGTGTCTGTGATGGTCAGAATGCTCGGGCTATGATATGCAAGTCCCACCCGGAGATAATCGGTGAGTTTCAAAATCCCACCAATTTTCAGGTTTACTCCCCGACCAGTAGTGTTGATGGTTTCGGTTTGTGTGAAGGATTCGAGTTCACTGCTTGCTGGGAGGTTTTCTTCTACGTACTGGCTTTCTTCAGAAAAGCTGATGTTCGGAAAGCCCAAAGTCACCCCTAAGTGAAGTACATCTTGATAAACTCCACCAAGCGCTACGACGGTCTCGGAGGCATGCCCGTTGCGGGTAACCGTTTTCATTTGATCATACTCACCGCCGGGATTAGCAGCGACGTATTGAGTGAGATTTACAGTATCGACGGGATCGATTAAGAAGGTGTCCCATGCTAATCCGGCACCAAAAGGAAATTCATTCACCAGCTCATCACCAAAGAAGCCGTTGGCCTGGCTTACATATTGTTCGAGAAAGCTATTCCCATTTGCGCTACCTCTGCTCACAAATTTTTCGTTGAAACTGCTTGTTCGATTGAATGAAATACCAAAATTCACCCTGCTCCAATTGGGGTTGTTGCTCGTGGTGACTCCAACCAAGCCGATGTGGGGGACATTCAGTGAAAATTGACGCTGCTCATTGGTGATGTTGCGAAAGGTGGTGTTCACAGCATGACTATTTATTCCCAGCGACATCGACAATTCAGAATTGCGAAAAACAGCAATTCCTGCGGGGTTGATGGACAGTGCAGATAAGTCGCCGCCCAAAGCGCCAAAGGCTCCACCCATTGCTGTTACACGAGCAGAACCAGCATTATCTTTAAAGGAATAACGCAGGGCTTCAGTCTCGTTTTGGGCCACCACAAACAGGGAGGCAAAAAAGAAGCTCAATAAAAGGGATGCTTTCAAATGTTGAATCATTATCTCGGATTTCTAGTTGAACCAGATCCACGCGAAGTACCTCCCCCACGAGATCCTCCTGAACTTCCACCACGACTCACACCCGAAGATGATCCTCCGCTTCGAGAGGGACGTGTGCTCCCGCCTGTTCGGCCAGAGTTGCCTCCACCAGATGGGTTTCTTGGTGTCACAGAAGGTGTTCGTGGTCGGTCGTTGCTAGAAGGGCGTGTTGTTCTCGAAGGACGCGAGGAGTCTGATGGTCGTGTTGTGCTGGAGGGACGAGTGCCCACATTACCATTGTTTCCCCGTTGTACGTTCTCACGAGCGCCATTGGTGTCCATGGTGTTGGTTGGTCGGCGCACGGGAGTTGTTGGCTTTGTCATCACCGGGTTTCGAATCGAAGTTCCATTTTGAATGTCATCTCGGGTAGCATTGCTTGGGCGAGGAACATTTACATTAGGGACACGCACTTGGAGGTCGCGCGGTCGCTCAGGTCGGCTTAAATTTCCATAGGTGCTGTTGTTGGCATAGCTCACCCCGCTCGATTGACGGTGACCAAAATGACGATTCTGGTGGAAAAGGCTGTTCCCATCCATACCTCCATACCATCCATTGTTCCAAGCGTTATTCCATCCATTGTTAAATCCTTGGTTGTAAATCCACCAGTAGTTCATTTGATTGTTAGCCCAAAGTGTACCCGGAGAGTAGTAGTAAGGCGAAAAGAATGGGTCGTGGTACCAAGGAGAACACATCATGTTGTTCGGACCAGCGCCGTAAAATGGGCTGTTGAAGGGATAATAATGGCCATAACCATAGCCCATGTAAGTTGGGTGCCATCTGAAAAACCAAGAATTATAGTTCACCCCAAAACGAAAGGCAGTAGGAGTAAAGAATGGGTCTTGAAAATTTGGAGAAACATTGTTCTGGTTCCAAGCGTTGGTATTTCCTTGATCAACCGCAGCGTTGGGATCGTAGTAATCGTCTTCAAATTGGGTTTGACCTTGATCAGGAGCGTCGTAATACACATCGTCATCACTTCTCAAAGTCATGTCATACCTCACTTCGTCTTGTGGAGTGTAGTACAAGTCATCCGGTTCATCACCGTAATTTTCAGCATACCGAGTACCGATACAACTCGTGAGCGAGATGAAAAATAGAATGGTGAATGCGATAACTAACTTGTTCATGGAATGAGTTTTTACCTTGATTGATACGCCTTCAATCAATAATTTACAGCTTCTTCAATATAATTATTTCTTACTTTAGCGGACGTTAAAAAAGAACAATAATTATACCAAACGATGGCGAAGAAATTAACCTCCCGAGAAGAAGATTACTCGAAGTGGTACAATGAGTTAGTGATGCAGGCAGACCTTGCTCAGCACTCGGACGTAAAAGGATGTATGGTCATCAAGCCATACGGTTATGCCATTTGGGAGAACATGCGCGACGTTTTGGATAAAATGTTCAAAGATACAGGGCATCAAAACGCATATTTCCCTTTGTTCATTCCCAAGTCTTATATGAGCAAGGAAGCCAAACACGTTGAAGGCTTTGCCAAAGAATGCGCCGTTGTTACTCATTACCGATTGAAGAACGATGATAAAGGAGGGGTGATTGTTGATCCAGATGCTAAACTGGAAGAGGAGTTGATCATTCGACCTACGTCGGAAACCATCATTTGGAATACCTATCGAAACTGGATACAAAGCTACCGAGACCTCCCGATTCTTATCAATCAATGGGCGAATGTGGTGCGCTGGGAAATGAGAACACGATTGTTCTTGAGAACTGCTGAGTTCCTTTGGCAAGAAGGACATACTGCACATGCCACCAAGGCGGAAGCGATTGAAGAGTCGGAAAAAATGCTTCATGTATATGCCTCCTTTGCCGAGCAGTGGATGGCCATGCCTGTAGTTCGTGGTGTGAAGAGTGAAAGTGAACGGTTCGCAGGAGCAGAAGATACGTATTGCATTGAAGCATTGATGCAAGATGGAAAGGCATTACAAGCGGGAACATCTCACTTTTTAGGTCAGAACTTTGCCAAAGCTTTTGATGTGAAATTTGCCGACAAAACCGGGAAGATGGAACACGTTTGGGCTTCGTCTTGGGGTGTTTCAACCCGTTTGATGGGAGCTTTGATCATGACCCACAGCGATGATGAAGGTTTGGTGCTTCCACCAAAACTCGCCCCCATTCAAGTGGTGATGGTGCCCATCTATAAAAATGAAGAGCAATTGAAGGCCTTGACCGAGAAGATGGACGAACTCGCGGCGAAATTGAAAGACCTGGGCATTCGTGTAAAGGTGGATTTGGATGATACCAAGAAGCCCGGCTGGAAATTTGCAGAATATGAGTTGAAAGGAGTGCCTGTGCGTATCGCAATGGGACCTAGAGATTTGGAGAACGGGAGCATTGAGGTGGCCCGAAGAGATACCAAAGAAAAACAAGGAATTTCCATTGAGGAAGCTCCCAACTTTATTGCCGACCTCTTGAACAAGATTCAGGAGAATCTGTTTTTGAGAAGCGCGGCATTCCGAACAGAACATACCACCGAAGTTCAGGACTACGCTGAATTTAAAGAAGTTCTTGAAACAAAAGGCGGATTCATATCGGCACATTGGGACGGGACTCCAGAAACTGAAGAAAAAATTAAACAAGAAACGAAAGCGACGATCCGCTGCATTCCTTTAGATGCAAAGGAGGAAGAAGGCAAGTGCATTTACACCGGTGCTCCTTCGAACAAAAGAGTCTTGTTTGCTAAAGCCTATTAGATGAGTGAATCAAAAGAGTTGATCGTTAAAATGATCAAAGAGCGTTCTTGTTTGAAGCAAGACGTCTATCAGCAAGTACACGGAGCGTTCAACACCTTGAAAGAAGTGCTGGCAGAGTGCATCGAAGAGATTCAAGATGAATTCGCGAATACCGACTCAAGAGTTCAATTCTACTACAAAGACAAAGGCGAGTTTGAGGCGGAAATAAAAGTGGCAGGGGATGTTCTCATTTTTCACATGCACACCAACGTATTTCAGTTTGATCGTTCCCACAGTGTTTGGAACAGTTCCTATTTGAGAGACAATGAACTCAACGGTTATGTTGGGGTCATTAACGTCTATAACTTCTTGGCCGATTCTTTCAAGTTCAATAGGAAACACGATCTAGGTTATATGATTGCGCGGATTTTCATCAATCATGAAGGTCATTTCATGGTGCAAGGAAAGCGTCAACTCGGATATTTATATAATGACTTCCTCAACTCACAAGTTTCTCGCGAAGCACTAAAACGAGTAGTTGAAAGCGCCTTGATTTACACCATCGGGTTTGATTTGTACACCCCACCATATCAGCACGTGCAAGAAGTAACCGTCGGACAAATCGAAGCGTTGAGCATGAACATGAACATCGTTACGGGTAAACGCCTTGGTTTCAAGTTCAGTGCAGACGACAGCGAAGAAATCGTGTAATTTTTTGAAGATTTTTTTGGAGAGAAAATCATCTTGTGTATATTTGCACTCCCAAAAGAACAATGGCCCGTTCGTCTAGGGGTTAGGACGCCAGGTTTTCATCCTGGTAGCAGGGG
>CAZYPV010000130.1:0-4958 GCA_964649515.1 uncultured Comamonadaceae bacterium
GAAATCCTTTGGAGATGGAAAGGCGCGTGGTAAAGTTGTTTTTTTGATGACGCACGTGAAGCGATGGTACTAGAGGTGCTTGATAGCCGGTATTGTGAATTACCCTCAAGCCCGGGCGAAAAGTCCAATTGCTCTTTTTATACTCCATTGCCCCAAAGAGACTCAGATTGGAAATATCCTGTCGCTTATTCAGAATACGTTTTCCAAAACCGATTTCATGACGCACTTCCGCTCCAAGGTTGTACTCCAAGGCTTGATTCACTTTTTTGCTTCGAATGGCTCGAAGGAAGATCAAATCAAATGTACTCGTGTCGTTTTCAGAGATATCGTCAATCGAGATGATTTCTCCTGTCGAAAGGGTTTTTAGACGGCTTTTTCGCGTTCGTTGAAATCGACCAGCAGATGCGGTGTAGGACCAACTCTTGGTTGAATCGACCTGCACATTCATTTGCCCTTGGAGTTGGTATCGATCAGTAATGAATTGTTGATCTCTTGCAAAGGGAATTGCAAAAATACCAATGATCGAATCGTTGATGGGCCGTTCTTCTACTCGTGTTTCCACGGATCCATCAACATAAAGTGTTTCTCTTGAAAAGGAAGGGGTAAGTTCCAGTGTGGTATTTTTGAATTTCAAACTTGTTTTTGCTTGAAATTGAAGTTGTTCTTTCGGCATCCAAATGTGGGTTCTTTCTGCATCTGGGTTATCAATGCCATCAAAGAATACCCTGTTGAAGTTGAAATTTTGAGCCCATTTGTCCTTTGCTATCGAAGCATTCAAACCAAAATTCGACCTTCCCATGCTCTGGTATTGACCGTAAACTTGTGCATTGGAAGAGCGGTTTTGTTTGGTGATGATGTTGATGGTGCCCGCTATGGCGTTAGATCCATATTCAACGCTCATCGGACCTTGAATGATTTCAATGCGTTCGATGTTGTTGAGCTGAATCTGATCCAAGTCGATGTTCCCATTTACCCGACCAATGATAGGAACTCCATCAACCAAAATTTGAACTTGACTTGCCGGCATTCCCATTACACTCAGCTGACTCCCTAATACGGGATCTTGGTTGAAAGTGATGGAACTTTCCAAACTCAAGATATCTTTCACTGAAATGGCATTGACAGCTTCAATTTCTTGTGAGGAAATGACCCGTATATTCTGAACGGCTTCGGTTTTTTTTCGAGCGCTCATTTGACCAGAAACTACGGCCTCATCAATTTCATAAACGGTAGGTAACAGAAGTATGGAGTTGTCCTTGATGTTTTTCGTTTCGAGTCTTTTTGAGATGTATCCAATAGCACTCACCTCGATACTGTTAGCTGATGTATCCAGTTTGATGTATCCATCACCATCACTTGAAGTGTAGCCGACAAGGGTTTTATTCTGAAACATTCCAATGGTAGCTCCTGGTATGGCAGACTTCGATTCTCCGTCCAAAATTTTAATTTGGGCAAAGGAGATCATGGGGAGGATAAAAAAAACGAACAAGAGCTTTTTCATCGCTTCGTGCTTTCTATCACCATTTCCTGCCATTCTTTAATCTCCGGTATTCCTGGTTTTCTTTTCCCAAAGACCTGTAGTATGAGATTTTCTTGATGGTCGAACACCTCAAAACTTGACACAAGTCCATCTTGCGTTGGTTTGAAAACGGCCCAAACAGAGGCAATGTTCTCCGTGTTGAGGTGCAGGTTGAAATCGGGATCCATCACGTTGAACCAATTTTTGAAATCCACAATTTTGTTGATCTGTCCAGTATGAATTTGAATCATCCCGTCATTCCCCACAAACATCATGATTTCGAGTTCAGTACCGGCAACTTTCCTTAAGATGGAATCAAATATTTCGTAGGGAATCACTTGTGCATAGGAAGAGAAGGTTTTGTTTTCCGCTTTGGGAGCAAGTTCTAAGGCTTGCAAACGAGTAAGTTTATGCTTACTAAATAGGGGAAAGAAATCATGAGTGTCTTTGAGGTTTCTCCAAGATTCTTGAAAAGAATGAACACCTGAAGTTGAAATGTTTTGACGAGATTTCCGTGCTGGTTTTGGTATAGAGACATATTGGAACTCTTCCTCAGGGATAACGAAGTTATTCACAAGATCTTCGTAGGCTTGTTCGTTCGAATCGGGTGTGAGGTAAATCTTATGCACAGCTTCGCCCCATTTGGAAAAGAACTGAAGGCTCTTTCTTATCGTTCCACGAGACTGAAATTCAACCGCAACAATGTATTTCCAAACCCCGGGAAACAAGCGAAGATCAATATCTGGATTAACGAAAAGAGCTACATGATCGTTGGGTTGAGAATATTGATCATAAACCCCTTTCCTTTCGTGAACGCAGCTCTCGTTTCTAGTGAGCGCCATCACTTTTCCCAGCTCAGCAAGGCGCGAAAGAATAGCCGAAAGCTCAAACTTCAAAGGCGTCACTTGATAATCGTCCCCGCTTAAAAGCAACAATTGAAGCTCGCTAACTCCTAATAGTTCAGCGGCATTTTTTATTCTTAATTTGGGTTGTTCTTGAAGAAGTTTGTCCCAATTTTTTTTCAATGCGTTGTTTATCGTTTCCATGATCTGTCGTTTTATTTGGTGTGCTTAATCGTGTTCGGTTTCTTTTATTTAAGTGGAAGCTAATGCTACTTTGGGCAAATGAAGTTGAATGCTTGGATGCTTAAAATGTGGAGAGATATGTCGCTCCGCAATCAGCCCGTATTCATCCAAAATGAATTTTTGCGTTAGCACTTCTTGTGGGGTGCCAGCGGTGTGTAGAAGACCATTTTTCATATAAAGGACGTGATCTGCCAATTGCAGAACTTGATTCAAATCATGTAGAATGATGAGAATTCCAAGTCCTCTCGCCTTGAGATCTAAGATGCTTTCAACGAGTAATTTTTCTTGAAATAAATCCAAGTTGTTCATCGGCTCATCCAGAAACAAGTAACTCCTTTCGTAATCACTATTGTTTAGCTGAAGGAGACATTGCACCAAAAGACACTTCTGTTTTTCCCCACCAGAAAGTTGGTTGAAGCGAGATTCGGTGAGGTGATGGATCCCGTGCTCTTTCGCAAATTCGGCACAAACCTTTTTAACTTGCTGTTGGGGTAGGTCTTGGTTGAATAGCCCGATTTCCAATACTTCTTGAACGTTTAAATCGAGGTGACAATTGCTCGATTGGGGCATGACTGCTCTTTGCTGAGAAAGCATCAATGGAGTGAATGTTTTGAGGCATTTTGAGTCATAATTCACCACCCCAGAGAAGCTGGAGAGCTGTCCAGAAAGAATTTTCGAAAGGGTTGATTTTCCACTTCCGTTGGTTCCAATCAGTGCGGTAATTTTATGGTTTGGAATGCACAACTGCTCCGCGGAAAGAGCAAAGCGGTTCGATAGCCGAAGGACAATGTTCTCTGCTTCAATCATTTCTCAAAAGTTTGTGACGTTGTTTGAAAATGAGCGATAACAATACGGGCGCACCAATAATGCTGGTCAATATTCCTAAGGGAACCTCTTGAGGAGGAAAAAAGCTTCTTGCCGCCGTATCTGCTAGAACAACCAAAGTTCCTCCGATCAATATGGATGCAGGAAAAGAAACCTTGTGATTTTCGCCAAACATTAAGCGCGAAAGGTGGGGGGCAACAAGACCGATAAACCCAATAATTCCGCAAAACGCTACGCTAATTCCAACGGCCAAGGTGGTGAATAGAATAATGATGTGTTTGGTTCGCTTCACATTCACTCCCAAAGACTTTGCATGAGATTCGCCAAAAGCCAAAGCGTTTAGTTCTTTATTGATTTTTGGCGCGTAAGCAAGGAGAGGAAGCAAACTCAGCAGGAAGAGAAAAAACTGCATCCACTTGATTTGCCCTAATGACCCCATCATCCAAAAATTGATGCTTCTGAGTTGCTCCTCGGTCGACAAAAACAGACACAAACCAATGACCGCCCCTCCGATGAATTGAAAGGCAATGCCCGCTAAAAGAAGTAAACTCAAAGAAGTCTCTCCTTTCCGAACTGCAATCATGTGGATGGAGAATACCACAAAGGCTGCACCAATGAAAGCACTGATAGGTAGAATCAGGACATTGGCAATAAAACCATTATCAATAATGAATTCGCTAAACAAAATGGCCAACACAGCAAAGGCCGCCGCACCGCTCGAAACACCAATAATACCAGGATCAGCGAGCGGGTTTCTAAACAAGCCTTGAAGCCAAGCCCCACAAGCTGCTAACACCGAACCTGCAATAAAACCAGCACCTACTCTTGGTAACCGAATTTCCTTAAAAACAAACCACTCTGCATGGTTGAAAGAGGAGCGCAGAACAATGAATGGATCAATATCGAACGCACCAAGCCAAAGCGACCCTAAAATAGAGGTGCCTGCTACAAAGCTCAATATGATCCATTTCCATTTCATTGATTTGCTAATTCAAGTACTTCTCTTCTGAACTTTTCGATGAAATCACAAGTGCTTAAGCCAAAGCTGTTCATCTCATGTGCAGGGTAAATGAGTAAATTCATTTGTTTTCCTGCCGGAGTGGCTTCCATTCCTGGATATTGCCACAGTGCATCCTGAGATAGAGATTGAGCACTGTGCTCAAACATCACTATTACCTCTGGCTGAAAATCAACCAAGGCTTCTGACGTGAGTGGTTTGAAGCCATCGATGGCAGACGCCGTGTTTTCCATGCCGGCGAGCTCGAACATGGAGTTAACAGCTGTATTCGATCCAGCCACCATCAAATTTCCACCCCCATGTGCATAGATGAACAGTCCTTTAATTTCTTTCGCAGCATTCTCAACTTGGGTGCAATCAAAATTTGCCTTAACGTGATCCGCATTGGTGTGAAGCTCTCTTTCAAGTTGAAGGAGGAGTTTTTTTGAGTCTTCAAGTGATTTTGGAGTCTCCACCATGATGGTTTGTATTCCTGCATCGGTCAAAGTGCGAATCATTTCTTCTGAGGCGT
>CAZYPV010000131.1:0-4788 GCA_964649515.1 uncultured Comamonadaceae bacterium
ACTCACCCAAGAAAGAGACACCTTCACCGTTTATGGCTTTGACCTGCTCTACGAAGTTGATGAAACCACCGAAATTGGCTTTTGGACGAGGATGAAGAGGACTTATGAAAATGCTGAATGGAGGTACACCTATAATGTTAATCAAGACGTTATTCCTTTGGACGAGCCTTGTCGGTTGAGACGGATGCACATGTATCGGGCGGCCTATGATGAACAAGGTACGCTTCTTAGCCTACCGCGTTCAACACTTTTATTCCCGGTGATCAAAGGAAATCACTATGTCGCTTCTTGTGGATCAATTGGAAATGAACCTAATGCTATTGGAAATATCTCGGAAATAGATGTTTTAAACAATTTCAATGTTGAGTCATTCACCATCATAGGAAAGTCCTTCTCCCTTAATGGCTGTACAGGAGAAGAATACCGTTACCAATTCGCACAGAACATTGGCCTCATTTCTTGGGAAAATTTGGATGCTATGGATGGGAAGTGGGAGTTGATTGCTTTTGAACCGCAATAGGTTTTCATCAAGTTTTTCATCAGTCTCGAGAGAAAACAAACCCTCGCATTGTATTTATATTTTCTGAAATAATAAGGCGGCACTTTCCATTCAATAACCACCAACACTACTCCACATTCCGCATCATCACCGATAGATCTTGATGAAGCGTGTGCATGATGCCCTTTTCTTCTGGACGATAAACCCAAACATGGTCAAAAACCTCGATGACTTCCTCCACCGCTTGGTCGGAAATGACTAAACTGTGAAACTGGGTGTTGTTCTGACTTTGCTCGTGCTGCATCATTTTCACCAATCGCGGGTCGAGTTTGTACATCACGAAGTCGGAAATCACCAGTACATCGGCCTCTTTGTAATTCTTGGTGTTCAATTGTTCGATGCTCTCGTGAAGGGCCAGGGAGATGTCGGTTCCCCCTTGAAAACTCATGCTCAGAAAATGCGCCAATTCATCCACATTGTTCGAAATGTGCTGCAGGTCCAAGGTTTGAATTCCAGTAGAAAAGTTGATCAAAAAACACTTGCGCTGCTCCTTGGCGGCCATTTTCAAAATACCAAAACACAAGACCTTGGCAATGTGCTCGGGCGTACCTTCCATGGAACCCGAAGTATCTACACATACGATGAACGGACCTTTTTCCTTGCGTTTCTTGAGTTCTCGGGAGTAGCCCACCAATTCATCGCTCTCCACGATTTTGTGGTCTTTGAATTGATTGGTAAGCAGCATTTCATCGGCAAACTTCTTGAAGAAAACCGTTTCCGTTTGCGCATCAGCAAGTAGGGCAATTTCACTGCTGAGCAACTGGTTCAAATCGTTGCTCTCAAAAATTCCCGTGATCTCTGATTTCAACATGGGATCGTGCACCTTGGAGCGCTTAATTTCCACATCCTGGTACTGCTCTTCTTCGGTTTGAATTTCTGCTTCGCGAAGCTGACCCAACATCTCGGCCAATCGTTTCAATTCCTCCTCTTTTTCGAGCAGTTCGCTGTAGTTATCGAGCACATTGAAGCTGGTTTTGCTCCATAAATCCTCCGCCATGTTCCAGTACTTTCCGGTGTAATCTGAAAAAGGAGCAATCAAACTCGTGAGCTGTTTGAACTCCATGGCTTTTCCGCTCAAACTTTGGCTCATTTCTTCCAAATCATCCCGAAATACCCGCAACTGGGCTGCAATGATTTTGGCCTGCAACTTCGCGTCCCACTGCGAGAGGAGGTCGGTAAACACGTGATCTGCCCGCTCCTTCTTCTCCTCGCTTAAGGCTTCGAAAGGTTCCTCAAAAAGTCCATCAAACTCCTTCTCGTAAAAGGCCGTTGGGAACTCGTTGCGCGTGTAATAATTGCCAATGGTTTTGAACACAAAGGCGTAGGATTGACTGAGTTGTTTGATGGGGCGTACCGACCAACTTTCGAGCTGCTGTTGTTCTTCTTCGTAGGGGTTTTTGGCTTTGCTTTTACCGATGGTTCTTCGCAACCAATGCAGGAGATCTTTCACCACCTGTACGGCCAAATAATCGTGTTGGTGGGTGATTTCTTTGAGCACGGGGTCGTTCAGCACCTGCTTCAACTCTTCTTGAAAAAGCTCGAAATAACCGGGTTTAAGCTCTTCGGGGAGTTGGTAGTTTTTGATGAGTTCAGACTGAATCCAAGCCACCAAGTACTTCCTTGAAGCCACATCGAGCACGGCTCCAAAACGGATGAAACTTCGGCTCACATCGAGTAATTCTTCTTGTAAATCCGCGTCCATCATGCTTGCTCCTCATATTGGAAACGGGCCTTCTCCATCCGCAAGAGGAGTCCTTTCAATTGTGCGCTCACTTCTTCGTGGTTGGCCTTTACCAAGGGCGCCAAGCGGGCATCGATGAAGATGTTGCTTTGTAAATCTGCCAACCATTTTCCGTCATCATCGCCCCGTAACTTCTTCTGTGCGGCGTGCATTTCGTCCACAATAGCAGCATAGCGTTCGTTCCAATGATGAACAATCAATTCGTGCGGCTTGCGTTGGATGCGTTCTTCCTTTTCAATTTCTTGGGTTTCCAGCGGGTAACTGGTTTCTTGCGAGTTGTAGGTGACGGTGATGGCAAACTCGTCGGCCGATTTTTTGGCATTGAGGCGGTTCACAAGGGAGAAGTTATCGTCGTAAAAATTCACCACCTCCACTTCTGATTTCGACAACTTGTTGAAGTGATTCACCTTGATGTATTTGCCTTCGAACTGACTATCGATTTTCTTCAATTCGTAGTACTCGTCTTGAACGGGTTTGAGTCCTTTTACCGTACTTTTTCTCACCACGGTGGTCTCTGCTTTCACTTCTTGTTCGAAAGACTTCACTTCGCGCTGCAAATCGGCCATGGGGAGGGCAATGCTGTAGCCGTGATCGCGGATGGTGGAAGCGATGATTTCGCGCAATTTGAGTTGTTGATGGGGCTGGTTCCAAAGGCAGTGGAGCATGAGAAATGCGTCCATCAAATCCACACGCGCTCGTCCGTTCAAAAAGGCGCTGGCTCTCAGCAGGTGGATGATTTTCTTCCAGCGTCGGTCGTGAATCAGCAAGGCATCACCATCATTGGCGGCGTTCCACTGATCGATGCGCTTGCGAATCATTTGAAGGGAATGCAGCACTTCTACCGGAACTTCAACCTGAGGAATGAGCGACTGCCATTCTTTTAAGGTGGCTAAGTTGAGTTTGTATTCAGAAGGAACGGGGTCTTCGTAAACGTCTTCCGTGGAGGTGATCATGTCGAAGAAGCGTTGCGCGTCTTTGATGTTGTCGAGTTCGTAGCGAATGAGCAAACGGTCCCAAAGCGGACCAAAGCCCTCTGAATTTGGCGGCAGCTCATTGGAGGCCGTAATGAGGGCATTCATGGCCACCTTCACCTCTTGTTCTCCGTTGCGGTACACCTTTTCGTTCACCACGGTGAGCAAGGCGTTTTGAATGGCTGAACTCGACTTCCAGATTTCATCCAAAAACACCACTTGAGCTCCGGGCAGGTAGTTGTCGGTTTTCCGCTCAAAGCGATCTTCATCTTTAAGTTTTTTGATGGAAACCGGTCCGAACACCTCATCTGGAGTAGAAAACTTCGTCATCAAGTATTCAAAGGACTTCCCATCGGCGAAAGCATTTTTGAGCCTACGCGCGATCAAACTTTTCCCCACACCTGGGGGTCCGAGCAGGAAAATACTTTCCCCAGCAATGGCCGCCAGTAGCGACAATTTCACCACTTCTTCTCGTTCGTGCAGACCAGAGCAGAGGTGATTGATGAGTGTGATGACGTCTTGTTTAACCGTGCTTGTTGCCGTGTTTTCTTTGCGCTTCGTGGCTTCCATTTGGGTATAACAAAAAAGGCGGGTGCTCGTTCACGCGGAGGGGCTTTTTGAGCATGGCATATCCACATTGCCGTTTTTCGTTAAACGAGAGTTGTGCAATACTTTGAAGGCAAATGAACTCATCTTCAAATGTTAAAAAAATGGGGCTCACACGGTATGAAATAAAATATTTTATATCTTCCATCATGAGACTTTGGAATAACTCTTAACAACCACTATGAGATACCCCCTCATTGAATTGGATGCTTTTGCCAGTGGAACATATACCTTCCGAGTTCTTAGGCAAGAAGACATGCGTTCACTCGCCAGTGGTAAATTTGTAAAGCAGTAAAAGATGAAAAATTGTATTGTTTTTTTAGGGATGTTGTTAATGAGTCTGCAATCATTTGCGCAGGAATGGGGAGATGTGCCTGCGTACCAATCAAATGGAGAGTTTATCACAACCATTCAGAGATTGGAAGTTCTTAATCATGAATTGTGCCTTTTGGGTGGTTTTCTCTTAGATCCAGACACAAGTTTTCTCGTTACACGACTCGTTGAGAATGTTTTATTGCCAATGAATCCCAATGTCTATGCAAGCCATGGAGGAGCCATGGATGCCATCGACCTAGACACTTCCATTTGTGTTGTTGGCAATTTTGCGTGGTTTGGTGGCGATTGGCAATTTCGCGATGTCGCCTTCATCTCCGAAGACGGCAATAACTACCGCCTGCCAAATGTGAGTTTTGGCACCGTGGATGATGTGGAGCTCTTTCAAGACAAGCTGTATTTTGCTGGAGGGGTGAGCTCTTGGTATGGAGATGGAGACTACACGGAAAATATGAACGTAGTGGCAAGTAGAATTGTGGAATATGATGGAGATTCGGTGAGGTTTATTGGAACGCCAATGGGGTACACTTTAATGGACCTCACTGTATTCCAAGACGAACTCTATGCTGTAGGTAAAC
>CAZYPV010000132.1:0-4448 GCA_964649515.1 uncultured Comamonadaceae bacterium
TGTCATCTCTTTCTTTCCTATCTTCGTTGCATGCGCTGTTTGTTTTTGTTCGCGTTTTGTCTTTTTGGTGGTGTGATCAGTGCTCAAACTTTGAAACAATGGAAGAGTTTGGCCACCGAAGCCCAAGCTCAAGAGAATCATCTTGCTGCTAGTGCTTATTGGTATGAGGTGATGCAGCTCGACTCCACCACGTTTGAACACGCGAGCAATTACGCCCTTTCGCTTCGAGGAGCACGAGACTATTCCAAAGCTTTGTATTATTTTGAAAAGAACTTCAAAAAAGATCGCGGACGAATCTTTCCTTTAGGCCAATACTACATTGCTGAAATGCAACAACTCACTGGCGATTACAAAAATGCTCTTCGGAACTACAAAAAATTCTATTCACGCAATAGAAACAAGTCCTTCCCTGAAGTTGAATTAGCCGTTTTGGGGATTGAAAACTGTACTTGGGCCCTGAAGTTGCGTGCCGCTCAGAACATCCAATTTTTAGAACGATTGGCAGGCGATGTCAACACTCCCGACGCCGAATTTGCCCCGGCCCTTCTCAACGATACTACCTTTTATTATTCCTCCTTTAAATCCGACTTCACACTCTCAGCGGTTTCGATTTATAGGGCGAATCGGGTTGATAGCATTTATCACTACGACCCAACATTTTCTTTCAACTTCAGCGAAACGGCATTGGAACAGTCGGAAATGGCTTATGGAAATTTATCGTTTTCACCAGATCAAACACGGGCTTACTTTAGCAAGTGCGATGGCTTGTGTTCCATCTATGAATGCGATGTCATCGATGGGGAATTTGTCAACTTCAGACCAATTGGTGTCCTTCTCGATGGAGAATGTACAGCCACCATGCCTTATGTTGGCATTTACAAAAATTCAGAATACCTCTTTTATGCTTCGAACAGAGCTGGAAGTCGAGGAGATCTGGATATTTGGTGGAGCGAAAGGCGAAATGGAGAATGGCAGCCCCCGGTGAATGCTGGCGACAACATCAATACTTCGGGAAGAGAATTGAGCCCTTTCTTCATGGATGAGCAATTGTACTTTAGTTCTGACGGACACCATTCATTAGGCGGGCTCGACATCCTCAGATCAGAAGGTTATCCTCGATCATTTGATTTGCCTGAAAACTTAGGTTCTCCAATCAATTCGAGCTATAACGACCTCTATTACGTTTACTCTAAAGTCAACAATGAAGCTTATTTTGCTTCTAACCGACCAGAAAACAAAGAAGAAGTATCGTGCTGTAACGACCTTTTTCACCTTGCTTTTACCGACAGTATTGCTTCCGAAGAAGAGAAAGAACGTGCATATGCTTCACTCAAAGAATTAAACGATTACCTTCCCGTCACCCTTTATTTTCATAACGACGAACCCAACCCCAACACGCGAGATACCACCACCAACCTGGGTTACTTGGATGCTTTCGACTCCTATCTTCAGCTCAAAAAGAAATACTTGAGGGAAAGCACCTCAGGTTTATCGGGGGAAGATAAGGAGAATGCCCTCTATGATATGGAAGCCTTTTTTGAGTTCAAAGTGGAAAAAGGGGTTGAAGACTTAAGGCTTTTCCAAGAGCTTCTTCTCAAAGAATTGGAATCGGGAAGTGCCGTAGAGCTAACGATTAAAGGATTTGCTAGTCCGCGAGCCGAAAGCGATTACAATACCCGACTCACCAAACGACGCATTCAAAGTTTGGTAAACCATCTCGAACGATGGAACAATGGAATTCTCCTGCCCTTCATTCGCGGTGAAGCAGAGAATGGTGCACAGCTCAGTTTTAAAGCCGCTCCTTTTGGGGAAGATAAGGCACGATTGGGCGTAAACGATCAACTCGACGATGAAAAAGCATCCATTTATAGTACCGCTGCTTCCTTGGAACGAAAGATTGAAATTCTTTCCGTGCAGCGGGTTCAAACACCTTCGGAAGCATTGCTGTTTGAGACAGACAGTATCTCTTTGGGTAGGATTTCTTCAAGCGCGATTCAAGTACTGAATTTTGCTTTTGAAAATATGGGGGCAGACACTTTGCAAATTGATTCCATTCAATCTCCCTGCGGATGTACGGTGCCCAACATGAGTAAAATGCACTTCGCCCCGGGTGAACGAGGCGAAGTGAGTTTGGAATATGATCCTGCCGGACAACAAGGCCCTCAGCAAAAAGTGATTGAGGTTTTCTACAATTCCCTTGCTGAACCTAAACGTATTGTTTTTACGGCGTTTGTGCTTTAGAACATCATGGTTTAGCGCTCACCCATGGGATACGTTAAACCCATTTCCGAAAACATAAAAGCCCATTTATCTGCTTGTTCATCAATGATCTTTGAAGTGGGTTTCCCTGCTCCGTGTCCCGCATTTTCTTCAATTCGAATCAATACTGGGTTCGCTCCTTGATGCACTTCTTGGAGTCGGGCAGCAAACTTGAAACTGTGAGCTGGAACAACCCGATCGTCGTGATCTGCGGTTGTCACCATGGTTGAAGGATAGCTTTTTTCTTCGAGATTGTGGTATGGAGAATAGGCCCGCAGATAGTCAAATTCTACCTTCGAACTATCGGCACATCCGTATTCAGGAATCCATCCCCAGCCTACAGTAAATTTATGATAGCGAAGCATGTCCATCACCCCCACTGCCGGGAAGGCCACTTTGAAGAGGTCCGGACGCTGAATCATGCAAGCCCCAACGAGCAATCCACCATTAGACCCACCGGCAATGGCAAGGTGGTCGGAATCCGTGTATCCTTCAGCCACTAAAAATTCAGCTGCAGCAATAAAATCGTCGAACACGTTTTGCTTCTTGTCCAACATTCCTGCCTGGTGCCACTCTTCGCCATATTCTCCCCCTCCGCGCAAATTGGCCATGGCATAAACACCGCCATTTTCGAGCAAGATGATGTTGGAAGTGGAAAAGCTTGGGCTCAGTGAAACATTAAAACCACCGTATCCATAAAGCATTGTTGGTCGCTTCCCGTCGAGTTGGAGTCCTTTTTTATGCACTAAGAACATGCTAATCATGGTTCCGTCTTTGCTCGGGTACATGACTTGTTTGCTTTCGTAGTCGCTCGGGTTGAAGTCCAATTTGGGAGCGTAGTAGCGTTCACTTTCCCCGCTTTCAATGTTGTACTCATAAATGCTGGTTGGATAAGTGAAAGAGGTGAAAGAATAAAATAGCGTTTCATCGTCCTTTTCACCCGAAAATCCGCTCACAGATCCTGTTTGATCAGGCAAGTTGATGGCCTTTTTGTTCTGACCATCCATGTCCATCACTTCGATTCGATGACTGGCTTTACTGAGGTATTTCGCAAAGAGCTTCCCTCCCGCCGTACTCACATTTTCGAGCAGATCTTCACTTTCTGGGATGATTTCCTTCCAATTTTCTTTCTGCGGTGCATTCAGATCAACGGAGATGAGTCGGCTTTTGGGTGCATCAATGTCGGTAGAAACCAAAAAGTGTCCGTCCACATGGTCAACCACACTACTTTTGTTTTTAAATCCGGTAAACAGTGGCTTGAATTCTCCAGTGAGTCCAGCTTCTTTATAATGGCACTCAAATCCATCGGTACCTGTTGATGCGTAGAGGATCAAGTATTTTCCATCCTCGGTCAAACTGGTCCAGTGATACATGTTTGGAGCATTGAGGTTTTCATAAATGAGCACATCTTCTTCTTGTGGCGTACCCAATTTGTGGTAATACACTTTGTGAAAGGTGTTTTCAGCGCTGAGTTCACCACCACTTTTCGGTTCGGGGTATCGACTGTAGAAGAAACCATCATTCCACCAATCCGCCCCAGAGAACTTCACCCATTTCAAAACATCTCCAGTTTCTTCACCACTTTCAATGTCCATCACTCGGATTTGGCTCCAATCGGAACCCGCCTCTGAGCGTGTGATGGCCATGTATTTATGATCCTTCGAAGCGCCCATCAAACCTGAGGTTACTGTACCATCTTCAGAAAGCGTATTGGGATCAATAAACACCTTTTCCTCCCCCATTTTTCCTTTGCGATAGTAGATCACACTTTGGTTTTGGAGTCCGCTATTCTTGTAGATGAAGTAGTAATCACCAACCTTGTAAGGTGATCCCACTTTTTCGTAATTGAAGATGGTTTCGTATCGATCTGCAATGGCTTGTCTGAACGGAATTGAATCCAGGATAGAGCGCGTTAATTTGTTTTGGTTTTTAACCCATGCGGCAGTTTCGTCGGATCGGTCATCTTCTAACCAGGCGTATGGATCGGCCAGTTGTTCTCCCCAAAAAGTAAGGGTGTCATTTCCTTTTCGACTTTCGGGGTACTCCAATTTTTCTTGCATGCTTGATTCGTCACAGTGAGGTCCTTGGCAAGACGAAAGAACTGCCAAAACACCGAACATGAGGGTTGATTTAGGAATGATGTTTTTCATAGGATGAAAATAGTCATTCTCTTGAAGTGAAAAATGATT
>CAZYPV010000133.1:0-4447 GCA_964649515.1 uncultured Comamonadaceae bacterium
TTTGGTCTTTGTCTGCTTTGAAGGCAAGTAAGTCCAAGTGCGTTAATTCATCGTATCCAAACAAACGAAGACTACCGGGGTGTGCAGCTTTTAATAGGGTGCGTAAACCGTGCTTTACCGTTCGATGAGTGTCGGGATTTTGTAGCCAACGTCTTCCCGTTCTAAAGGCCAGATCTTCATTAATTTTGGAGAGGTCATTAAGATGGTTGGCAACGCTTTTACGCACATATTCCGAGGTGTCGAGATGCAGTGCTTCTAAGATTTCAACGTTGAGGTGCAGATTCTCTATCAAAGCACTGATCTGTTTTCCCCAAGGAAGAAAAGGTCTGGCACCCTCACTTGATAAACGGCGCACGTGATGATTGGGATGTTTGCTCCATGTTTTCATTTGCTCCATCCCACGTTGAAAGTCTTTTTGTAGAAATGGACGAATGGCAAATTCACCCGTGCTGTGTGCGGTGAGTATTTCAAGAGCGCGAATGGAGGTTTCCCAATCGTCTTGTCCATATTCAGCTATGAAATGAGGGAAGTAACAAGCCAAATATCCTCCGGGAATGTGCTCACTCGCCTTGCAAATGATGTCGGCGCTTCTGGCAAAATCATCTGGGAGGTGGATTTTCAATGCTTGAGCAATTTTCCGCATTCGATCCATCAATTCTAAATCTTTCCATGTTTTGTCCATCACCTCCGACACAAAATGAGTTGAATTCAAGGGGTGCACTTTTGAGATGCTCCCAGCGAGGTGCTCGAGGTATTCACGTGAATACTGATGTTTGAGTGCTTCCATGGGGTGCATTATTTGGTCATCCAGCCAAAAGCAGCATGTTTCCAACGTTTGGGGAGGACGAAGTCCAAGTGGTCAAAATGCTCCATTTTTTTCAACATTTTGCCCATGCTTGAAGTACTTTTTGGAGTGAAAAATGCGCTGAAGAATCCCGCTGTTTTTATTTCGCAATGACTGCTGGCATCTACCAGTTCTTGAAAATCATCCAAGGTGGCCATCTCTTCTATGGGAATTCGAGTTTTCCCTCTGGTGGTCCAATGCTGATGAATCCAGGCTCCTTTCAATTCTTCAAAGAAAAAGATAGCAGCACCTTCTTCTACAGATTGATAGATGTTTCCCAGACTCAATTTCGTGTGCATTCGTAAGGCTCCAGCTCCGGCACAACTCAGAGCATTTTGAAGGAAAAGTAGGGGGTATTTGTGTTGGATTTGATGAAATTCTTCCAAGTGGATGAATTGTACTCGATCAGAAAGTGCATGTTTTTCGAGAAGGAATCGAAGGTCTTCTGAAGACTCGTCTTCCAATAAAAGTACGTCCAAGTCCAATCCACTGGCTGCTGCTGCCAGCGCAAAACCACCGTGATGTCTGCCAATAAAAAGGCCCTTGTATTCGGGGAGTTGAAGGTCCAATTCACTCATTTTCTTGAGCAATTGTTTGTTCCACATTTCCCAAGCGCGTTTTTTCACCTCGAAATCAAATTCGAAAGCGTCTTCGAGAAGATTTTTGGCTTTAATGCCCGCGCTATTTTGAAGGTAGAGCATCCAAACAAGATAAGATAATTTCGCTTGCCTTTTCGAATTCGGCCTCGCTCATGTTGAGGGGAGGGGCAATTCTAAAGCTCCAAGGACAACTTAAAAACCAAAAGCCGATCATTCCTTTTTCTAAGCCTTCCATTACCACGTGTTGAACGGCTTCTTCACTTTCCAAATCAATTGCAAAGAACAAACCCAAAGAACGAACTTCTTTCACCGCTGGGTGTGCGCTTAATTTGGCATGAAGGCGGCAGCCCATTTTCTGAACGTGTTCCAAAGATATTTCATCGCGCAGCACCTCCAAACCAGCATTGGATGCAGCACAAATTAATGGGTGTCCGCCAAAAGTAGTGATGTGTCCCAATAGCGGAGAATGGCTCAATTGCTCCATCAAACTTCGATGAGCCACCACGGCCCCAATGGGCAATCCTCCGCCCAATGCCTTCCCAAGGATGAGTGCATCGGGCACAATGTCGTAATGTTCGAAAGCAAAGTTTTTCCCGGTTCTCCCAATTCCAGCCTGAATTTCGTCGAGCATCAACAGCGTGCCTGTAGCTGTGCATTTTTGACGAAGCGCTTTCATGAAATCGGGGTGAGGTATCCGAATTCCCGCATCTCCTTGAACGGTTTCCATCAACACTCCTGCGCAGGATTCGTCGATGCGCTCCAAATCACTGATTTCGTTGAAGCGAATGAACTCTATATTGGGAAGTAGCGGACGAAAGGCACGTTTCTTTTTTTCGTTTGAGCTCACACTCATGGCGCCGTGGGTGCTACCGTGATAGGCGCCTTCAAAGGCAATCAGCTTCGTTCTTCCCGTGCATCTTTTGGCCAACTTCATGGCTGCTTCAATGGCTTCGGCTCCGCTATTCACGAAGTAAACGGTGTCGAGCGAATCGGGGAGGAGCTGAGTGAGGGTCTTGGCACAGGCAGATTGAGCACTTTGAAGATATTCACCGTAAACCATTACGTGAAGGTGCTTCTCGGTTTGAGCGTGAATGGCTTCTTTGATTTTAGGGTGACCATGACCAAAGTTGCTTACCGACAACCCGCTGATGAGGTCCATGTAGGCCTTTCCGTTTTTGTCATAAAGATAAACGCCTTCTGCTCGTTCGATTTCTAAAGCGAAAGGAAAGGGGGTAGTTTGGGCTAAATGAGCTTCAAAAAATCGATGGTTCTCCACGGCTTATTTTATCAATTCAATTTCATCCAAAAATAACCAAGAAGGATTACCAGCACCAAGATGGCCTTCGGGAAGTGGTCCGAAATTCTTCGCCACCACTTTGATTTGTTCACAAGTCATTCCCAAGGGCAATTCTAAAGTCTGACGCTGAATGGTATAATCCATGGGGTCGATTTCATTTTTAACCGTGGCGCGCAATTTCCACAGCGTAAAATCGTTTCCTTGGGCATCCTTTTCGGTGGTCTGAACATAAAGTTCCACTTCGCGAGGAAAGATGATCCAAGGTTTGGTGTCTTGCAAGCAACCTACTTGAACCGATTCAATGCGGGTGGGCGTTTTCAAATCAATCACCACTTCTACATCTTCTCCAAAGGTACCTTGCCAATCTCCCGTCTTAAAGTTAGTTTCACCTTCAATTCCGTCCATCAAAGCTTGAGACCCGCCAGCATGGTATTGATTGTCATACGGCGTGATGTTGACAATTTCAAAATTGTTTTTAATCAGCTTCACACGATGTTCCAATACTTCGCTTTCGAGGTCTCCTTTGACAGATTTGAACTCAAAAGTTACATCATTGCCAATTTTAAAACCTCGATCATAGGTGTTCCATTTTTGGGCAGGGTCGTCACTTCTCCGATAGAGCACCTGAGCCTCACCATCGATACAGCTAAAGTTGATGTTACAACTGTCTCTAAAAGCCCGAGGAGCAGAAATGTAAGGCGCTGGTAAGAAACCACTATCGTCCCAAGAAGAATGGGGTCGATTTGCTTCACCCACCCCCCAAGATTTATTTGGTTTAGACCCCAATTCAAATTCCAATGTACCGCCTTCCATGATCATTTCGTGGGTGATGTAGCTTTTGGTGTAATCGGCAGCATTCCATTTCACCGATTGAATGTAAATATCATCGTCGCCAGATTTGTTGGATTCAATGATGAAGGCTTTTCCATTTTCGAGATGAAAAATAGCGCGTTCAAAAATCGGACTCGTTAAAGCGTATTCGGTGCTTCCCGGACAAACAGGATAGAAGCCCAAAGCGCTCAAAACGTACCAGGAGCTCATTTGTCCGCAATCTTCATTTCCGCTCAAACCGTTGGGAGCATTGTGGTAAAGTTCAGAGAGAATTTTATTGGTGTACATCTGCGTGTTCCAAGGCTCGTCGGCATAGTTGTATAGGTAGGCCATGTGGTGACTCGGTTCGTTGCCGTGGGCGTACTGACCAATGAGTCCGGTAATATCGGCTTGTTGCCTGCCCGTGGTAGTACTATCTGCCGTGAAGAGTGATGTTAAGTTGTGGGCAAAAGCTTCTCGTCCGCCCATCAATTCAATGTGTCCTTCAATATCGTGAGGAACGAAGAAGTTATATTGATAGGCATTCGCTTCAGTATAGTTGAAATTCACCTCCGCGGGATCGAAGTTTTCCACCCAAGCACCACCGAGTTTTGGTCGGAAAAAGCCCGTGTGGTCATCATAGAGATTTCGGTAATTCAAAGCCCGTTTCCTAAATCGTTCATACACCTCCATGTTCCCCATTTTCTTGGCCACTTGAGCGATGCAGAAATCATCATAGGCATACTCTAGGGTTTTTGAAACGCTTTCGTGTTCAGCGTGTGACGGAATGAAGCCGTATTTGATGTATTCAGGCAAACCAAGGTGTTGGGAGTCGGCCGCTTGAATCATCGCTTCGAGCATGTATTCAGGATTGTGTGGTTCCCAAGTGCCTTTGAC
>CAZYPV010000134.1:0-4432 GCA_964649515.1 uncultured Comamonadaceae bacterium
TTCGTAGAGCAGGTCAAAGCCATAAACGGTGAAGGTGTCTCTTTCTTGGGTGAGTTGGTTTTCATAAACCCAGTAGGTACCCACATTGAATGCGCCAAAGTCTTTTACTTCTTCGTAGCTGCTAAAGTGGCCGCAACCACGTACGTCGTATTGGGTGTGTTTGCAAGAAATGAAGACAGCGAGGGGGAGGGAAAATCCTAGAATTAGGAGGATGGTGTTTTTTGTTTTCAGCATGATCGGTGTTTCAGGTAAGATATTCTAATGTAAGAAGAAATTTTGAAACGTTTTGAAATGCAGTCTTTTAATGGTACATCATGTGGCTTGATCGAATCGTGAGATAAATATGCGACCCCGCTGGGGTCAACTCGATCTATGTACTAGTACTAAATTAGTTTATCCTCATTCTCGTTCTGATTCTCGCTCTGAACAACCCGCTGCCTGAGCGGAGTCGAAGGCAGCTCATCACTCATTCGGCGGCAAACGCAGGGTAGAATGACTCCGGAATCCATTCGGTTCAATGTACCTTCCCGCTTCGAGTTCGTCGTGCCGTGCTTCGCGAATGAAAAGTATTTGTCCTTCGAAGTGGAGGGTCATGCCGGCCAAAGCATGGTTGCAATCAATCACGAGGTACTGGTCTGTTTTCTCCATCACCTTACCGGCGTGTCCGCTCCCCGAGGTGGTGGTCAACTGAAGGTAGTCGCCTGCATCAATGTCTTCGTAGGGGTGACGATCAGAGAGCTCCAAATCATCTCGAAACAATTGAATCACTTGGGAGGGGTCATGCTGTCCGTAAGCATCCTCAGGTGCTAAGGAGAATTCAAACTGTTGTCCTTCACTCATCGTCAGCAAATATTCTTCAAACACGGGCAGCATCATTCCTTCACCAAAAAGAAACTTCAAAGGCCATTGCTCGTCCATCACCTCCATGACTTCGCCCGTTTTTCCTCCCTTGCGAAGGGTGTACTTCATCTCAATGATTTTTCCCGGGCCAACTTTTCTTAGTGCTTCCATGCGAGTATAACCATTGAGTTTAACGAAAGTTGCAAGGGGAGTGTAAAGACTTTTGCTTAACTTTGTAACTATGCAACGCTTCTCCGCATTCGTTTTAATGCTTTGGTATGCAGCACTTTCTGTAGGGATTTTGCTTCATACCCATTCCTGCTGCGGTAGCGTGGCCGGTTTGGAGATGAACGGACTCGAGCTGTGGGATTTCCAATGTTGTCATGATTCGGGACAGCACACCTGTGGTTCAGAAAAAGCGTGTTGCGACGATGAGGAAGTGTATCTCGCTTTGGATGAAGACCATGCTTCGGCTCCTTTTTTAGTGCTTTCTTTTTTTGTTGAGCTTCGCGAAGCGCCCCAATTTTTCCAAGTTCAAGTGCTTGAACGCAGCAAGGGAGCTGTGGCGACGGATGCACAACGGGGTCCGCCAAAATACATCGCGTTCCAACAGCAATTGGTTTATGGATGATGTCTCGGTTTCATTCCGATGCATTTATTTATTCATGTCTGAAAAAGACAAAAACCAATGATCATGAAAAATTTAAAATCACCCCTACTTTTTTTATTTCTAGCCCTCATTTCACTCACTTCCTTTGCAGGAAACAAAGCCATAGAAACCACCATTTGGGTGGATGGCGTTTGTGGAATGTGCAAAGACCGTATCGAGCTTGCGGTGGACGTTAAAGGCGTGAAATTTGCCGAATATGACGTCAAAACCAAAGAGCTGAAAATCATCTTCAACGAGAAGAAAATCACCCTCAAAGAAATCCACGAACTCATTGCCAAAGCGGGTCACGATACCAAAGAAGTGAAAGCTTCCGATGAGGCTTATGCCAACGTTCACGGCTGCTGCAAGTACAGAGAAGGTGGTGGTGCTTGTTCGGGTGACGATCACGACCACGAAGAAGGCGAAGAACACGATCACGAAGAGCACTAAGCCCTACGGACATGTTAAAATGGACCTTATTCCTCTTCGGAGCTTTTGTGAGCTTGGGAGCATGGAATCAAACCAACGCACCTTCTAAAATCAAAGGTATTGTTTATACCACGGAACAAGAAGGCGACCATACCGGGCACGATCATGCACCCGGTGAACATGTAGAAACCCTCCCCGGTGCCAGTGTGTATTGGAAGGGAACCAACATCGGTACTTCAACGGATGCCCAAGGGATTTTCCGCTTAGAAACCACAGCGCTCAGCGATACCCTCGCCGTTTCTTTTGTGGGCTACGGTGTAGCTTATGTGAAGTATGACGGACAGAAAATGCTTGAAATCATCCTCAACCCGGGCAAAGAACTTGGGGAGGCGGTGGTGGAAGCCGAACGGGAAAACGTAAGCATTTCCCTCATCGACCCACTCAATGCACAACGCATTTCTTCGGGAGAGCTGAAGCGCGATGCCTGCTGTAATTTATCGGAAAGCTTCGAATCCAACGCCTCTGTTGATGCCGCATTTACCGATGCCGTAACGGGTACCCGACAAATTAAAATGTTGGGACTGGACGGCAAGTATTCGCAAATTTTGAAAGACAACATTCCCAACGTACGAGGCTTGGGCGTGATTTACGGCTTGGGCTACATTCCAGGTCCGTGGATCAACGAAATCTTCATTTCAAAGGGAGCGGGATCGGTAACTTCGGGCTATGAAAGCATCACTGGCGAAATCAATGTCGCCATGAAAAACCCAGAGAACGCGGAGAAGCTGCATTTGAACATGTATGCCAACCAGGGCGGACGCTTGGAGATGAACGTTCACACCCGTCAAAAGGTAAGCGAGACTTGGGGAACGACGGTGATGCTTCATTCTGAGTGGAACAACCAACGTATGGACAACAACGGCGATGGTTTTCTTGACAATCCCTTGAAAGAAGACATCGTGCTGCGCAACGAGTGGCATTGGAATTCGAAAGGTGGAGTGAATGGAGTGTATCAAATCACCGGAATTCAAACTGCTGGAGCTGCCGGACAGTTGGCGGCCGACCGTAACGGTGAAGCGCTCAACGATGTTTGGGGCATGCATCAAGAAACCACCCGATTGGAGGCGTCTGCCAAGACCGGTTACATTTTTAAGCGTCAAAACTGGAGAAGTTTTGGGTCACAGATCTCCGGCGTTTATCACCAACAAGATGCTCGTTTTGGAGATCGTGAATACAGCGGTTTGCAGGAGAGTTTTCGGGCCAATTTGCTGTATTCCTCCATCCTGTCCAACTCCAATCACAAGTTTGTATCAGGGGTGAGTTTCATTCACGATGCTTTTGATGAGCGTTTGGACAGCATCACCTATCGCCGCACAGAGCAAGTGCCCGGAGCGTATTTTGAATACACCTACAGCCAAGTAGAGCGCTTCAGTTTGGTGGCGGGAATGCGTCTTGATCAGCACAACATTTATGGCTTGTTTTGGTCGCCCCGCTTGCATGCGCGTTACAGCATTAACGAGTTGAACAGCCTTAAAGTGAGCGCGGGTAAAGGCTACCGCACATCGAACGTCATCATGGAAAATGTGGGTCGCTTGGCCAGCAACAGGCAATGGATCATCCGCAGTGGTGAACTTCCCGGTTTTGGTTTGGAGGCCGAAGAGGCGTGGAATTTCGGAATCAATTACGTGTCGAAATTCAAACTCAACTACCGCGAAGCTACCTTGTCTGTGGATGCTTACCACACCAATTTTGTGAACCAAACGGTGATGGACATGGACGCAGATGCCGGTCAGTTGCTCATTTACAACCTTGATGGGGAGTCTTTTTCAAACAGCGCCCAAGCCGAGTTTGCCTGGACCCCAAGGCGGAGAATGGAGATGCGTTTGGCCTACCGTTGGTTGGACGTTCAAACCGACTATGAGGGAGGTCGGCGCACGGTGCCTTTTGTATCGAAACACCGCGGATTCTTAACCATGGGCTACAAAACAAAGCCCGGAAAGAACAAATCAGAATGGCGTTTTGACGGAACCATCCAGTGGATTGGTCAGCAACGCTTGCCCGACACCTCCATGAATCCTGAGGAGTTCCAAGTGGCCGCCAATGCCCCTGATTATGTGCAAATCAACGCACAAATTAGCAGGGCATTTTCGCCCCTCTTTGAGCTGTATTTGGGTGCAGAGAACCTCGGTAACTTTCGTCAAGACCGACCCATCGTATCGGCAGAAGATCCCTTTGGAGAGTATTTCGACGCCTCCATGATGTGGGGACCCGTGTTCGGAAGGATGATTTACGGCGGTTTGCGATGGACGATTGAATAGTCTTTCAAGAGTACACCTCATATTCATTTGTGAACGAATGGTCTTACAATGGTCGAAAGTAGAAATGCTTTCGGCCATTGTTTTAAGAGCTTGTTTGAGTTGATCTACTGGTTTTTAGAATCTGGCTGTACCCTCATTTTCGCACCCTTCGACTTCGCTCAGGGTGCATGCTTGGAGCAGGTTTCTCCCCTGGAGC
>CAZYPV010000135.1:0-2426 GCA_964649515.1 uncultured Comamonadaceae bacterium
AGCAAAGCGAC
Organism: uncultured Comamonadaceae bacterium; assembly: GCA_964649515.1. Classification (GTDB taxonomy): domain Bacteria; phylum Bacteroidota; class Bacteroidia; order Flavobacteriales_D; family Sanyastnellaceae; genus CALKGK01. The sequence continues at coordinate 12 of CAZYPV010000135.1, forward strand.
CTCAACCCAACCCGAAATAAGCAAAAACCCAAAGCTCAAAAAACCCACATCTCCTTTTTTCACCATCTTTACCAACGATAAAAAAGAACACCCTTGGGAATCGTTGCCAAACAAGCCGCCAAAAACGCCGTCAGCATCGCCATCGGTACCATCGCCGGTGCCGTGAACACCATTTTGGTGCTGCCTTTGGCCTTTGGTGAATTTCCCGAAGGTTGGGGACTCGTTTCTGTGCTCATTGCTTGGGGAATCATTTTATCGCAAATCATCAATGGCGGAATATCCAACCTCATCATCCGCTTTTTCAACAACATTGAAACCAGCAAAAAAGCACAATTCCTGGGGTTTGCTATGGCCTTTCCGCTCATTGGTATTGCCCTGCTTAGCCTCCTGTTGTTTTTTGGTGGTACCGACCTTTTTGCCCTCATTAGTCAGGAAGACGCTGCTCTGCTTGAGGGACAAACGCTCAAACTTTTGGTCCTCGCCTCCAGTTTGGCCTTCTTCTACGGACTCAACGGTTATGTGAGTGTCATCCTCAAAACCTCCTACTTTCAATTCTTGCAAGAAGTGTGGTTGAAAGTGAGCTACCTCCTGCTTACCCTTGCCTATTATTTTGAACTGCTCACCTTCGAACACTACCTCTGGGCCTACGTGGGAACGTATTGCGTGGCCACCTTACTCCTCTTCCTCTACGCCAAAAAACAAGCGCTTCAATTGGCTTGGCCTAGGAAAGGACTCGCTTATGGAGAATATGTGGTGTACAGCCTTTATTCTGTTCTCGATAAAGGAGCCAACATCTTCGTCAATAAACTCGACATCATCATGATCGCCTTCATGATCGGACTCGAAGAAGTGGCCTTTTACACCCTTGCGTTCTATATTGGGTCGGTTACCATGATTCCTCAAAAGTCCATCATCAGCATCGCCAACCCCCTTGCCGCTAAAGCACTCAGTGAAAAAAACAGAGAAAACCTGCAATTCATCTATTCCTCTTCCAGCATGATTCAATTGCTCTTGGGCGGACTCATTTTCACCTGCACTTGGGTGAGTGTGGATGAAATCATGCTCCTCCTCCCTGAAAAATTCCAAGGAAGCGAATGGGTGATCTTCTACATCGGACTCTCGAAACTCTTCAACATGGCCGCTGGCGTTTCGGGCGGACTCCTTGTCTATTCGCAGCACTTCAAAAAGAGTTTCTACTTAAACATTACGCTCATCGTCCTTACCATCATTACCAACTACCTCTTCATCTCGCCTCAACTCGGAAACTTGGGAATTACTGGGGCTGCCATGGCAACGGCCATTGCTTTGTTGATCTATAACATCGCTAAAATCATTATTGCAAAGCGCGAATTCAAGGTGTCGCCCTTCAGTAAGAAATTCCTCCTTACCTGCGTTTTAATTGTACTTTGTTCGCTTATTGAACTCTGGGACCCCTTCGAGGCACATCCTTTGGTTTTAATTGTGGTGAAAAGTGGGCTTTGCTTCGCGATGTTTACCGCCCTTGCACTCCTCTTTCGCCTTGCTCCAGAATTGATCGACTTTCTAAAAAATCCAAAATCCATGCTTCAGCGCGATTGATTTGCTAACTTAGTTGTCCCTAAAAATACCTCTAAAATGGCCCGTAAGAATCTCTTTAGCTCTAGTAGCAACCCCATGTTCAGTGAAAAAATGATGTCGCAAAGCACAGAGCGTGCCTTTGGCGAAGAAGCCATCACCGGCACCTTCAAGTTCATGACGGCACAAGGAGCAAGCAACAAGTCCATCATCTTGGGCTTAATTGTCCTGGTTTTCGCCGCATTTGGGTTTATTTATGCCAACCATGTGCTTTTAATAGGATCCGGTATTTTGGGCTTCGTGATGGTGCTCGTGGCCAGTTTCAAGCCACAGTACTCCAACATCCTTGCCCCGCTCTACGCCGTTTTTGAAGGCGTCTTCGTTGGTGGAATCACCGCCATCTATGCCGCAGCTTTTGACGGATTGGTAGCGAATGCCATTTTGCTCACCATGGCCCTCTTCTTCTCCATGCTCTTCTTGTACAAAGCGAAAATCATCACCGTTACCCAAAAATTCAGATCGGGAGTGATCATGGCTACCATGGGCGTTTTCCTTGTTTACTTGGCTTCTTGGGTACTCTCGTTCTTCGGAATTGAAATGCCTTTCTTGCACGAAACCGGACTCATGGGCATCGGCATCTCAGTGGTTTTTATTGGCATCGCCTGCATGAACTTGCTCCTCGATTTTGACAATTTTGATCGGGGTGAAGCAGCACAATTGCCCCAACACATGGAGTGGTTCTTCGCCATGGGGCTGATTGTTACCATTGTTTGGCTGTATTTGGAAGTGCTTCGCTTGCTTTCTAAGCTAGCCCGAGATTGATCAAACGCAGCCTTCGACTCCGCTCAGGCTGCAGCCAAC
>CAZYPV010000135.1:2526-4430 GCA_964649515.1 uncultured Comamonadaceae bacterium
CCCAAACGCAGCCTTCGACTCCGCTCAGGCTGCAACAACAAACCCCGCTGACTGAGCGGAGTCGAAGTCACTCCTCCAATTTCTGCAGCGTCGTATCCCGCATGTCCAACTTTGCGCGATAAATGCTCGTGTTCAACTCAAATCCCAACAAGAGAATGTTGCAGTTGAGGTTGAGCCACACGAGAAGCAAAAGAAAGTTCCCCAAGGTGCTATAGAGGGCAGAGTAGGTATTGAAGTTGCTCACAAACCAAGAGAAACCAATCGAAGTGAGCAAAAAGAGAACGGTGGTGAAGGTAGCTCCTGCACTGAAGGTTTTCCAAGCCTTGTTCTTGTGGTCGCCCACGTTGTACAAGATGGTGATGGAGGCATAAATCAGCAATACCGAGACGAGGTATTTTGCCACGCTCAAAAGGATGTGCAAGTTTTCACTCACCCAGCCCATCTCTAAAAACTTATCAAAGAGCATCCCACTAAAGATGATGATACTCACGGCAATCACTACCAAAAGACCGAGTCCGATAAAGAGGACAATTGAAATGAGTCTCATGATCAAAGCGTTTCCTTTCTGCTCAAGGTGATAAGAGCCGTTAAACCCCTGCATGATGGCATTCACACTACTTGAAGCGTAGAAAATCGACAAGATCGAACCAATGGAAATGATGCTCGAGTGTCCCTTTTCAAAGAGCACGGCAATTTTCTCTTCGATATAGCTGAACGTATCTCCCGGAAAAAAACCCTTGATGCTCTCAAACAAACTCTCCTGAAATCCTTCAACGGGAATGTAGGGCAAGGATGAAAAGAGCACGATAACAATGGGGAAAAGCGAGATAATGAGTCGGTAAGAAATGGCTGCTGCCCGCGTAGAAACCGAGCCCTTCTGTAAACCTTCAATGAAAAACTTGGACACAGCGTACAAACTCAATCCTTCAAAGCCCCAAGGTTTCACTGCACGAGCAAAGGAAAAAATCCAGCGTACCAAGCCGGAATTCAAAATCCGATTAATCACTCTTCGAATCATTCCGCCAAGGCCTTCAAGCTCATGTCTAAAGAAGTGACACTGTGGGTTAAAGCACCCATGGAAATAAAATCCACCCCCGTTTCAGCATAAGCACGAATGGTACTTTCGGTGATTCCCCCCGAAGATTCGGTCTCGGTAGCACCATCAATCACCTTCAAGGCCTCCACGGTGGCTTCTGGGGTGAAATTATCCAACATAATGCGGTCCACACCACCCGCTTTCAAAATGGCTTTCACCTCCTCCAAGTTTCGCGCCTCCACTTCAATTTTCAAGCTTAAACGATGAGCTTCCAAATAATCTTTTACTCGTTGAATGGCTTGAGGAATTCCCCCTGCATAATCCACGTGATTGTCTTTGATCATGATCATGTCGAACAAGCCATAACGGTGATTCGTTCCTCCACCAATGGCCACCGCCCATTTTTCGAAATAGCGCATCCCCGGCGTGGTTTTCCGCGTGTCGAGCACCTTGGCTTTTGTTCCCTTTAACAAAGCTTGAACACGATTGGCCTTCGTAGCCACCCCGCTCATGCGTTGCATCAGGTTCAATACGAGTCGTTCAGCCGTAAGTATGGACCGTGCAGAACCCGAAACATGAAAGGCTTCATCGCCATACTTCACCGCATCTCCATCCTTCACGAAAACCTCCATTTTCAACTTGGGATCTACCTTGGCAAACACCTTTCGAGCCACTTCAATACCGGCAATGATTCCGTCTTCTTTCACCAACAAACGCGCCTTTCGCTCTGCTTTGGGAGGCACGCACGCCAAGGTGGTGTGATCGCCTTCGTTCTTCAAATCCTCGAACAAAGCCTGCTCGATGAATTGATCCATATTAAAGTGTTCTGCCCTCATGGGGTAAAATTACGGGAATTAATTAGGAATTG
>CAZYPV010000136.1:0-4144 GCA_964649515.1 uncultured Comamonadaceae bacterium
CTACTTCTTCTTATTCCTTCGGTTCTGAATTTTATCGCCCTTGGCCTTGGGTTTTTTGAACTTGTCTGCCTTCTTCACCTTTTTGGAATTACCAAGATTGACCTTTTTGTTTTTCTCCTTTTTCTCGTGAAAAGCACCACCGCCAACAATGAGCTTGGAGTTTCGATTGTAGCTCTTTGTAGTACCTTGAGCTGGACGTTCCTCAGGTGCTTTTTGGGCAGAATACTCCATTTCCTCGGGCGCGTCCAGTTCAGGGATTTGGAATTCCATGAGCTCTTCAATTGCGGCTTTGTAGGCTTCTTCCTTTTCGGTAAACAAAAGGATGGAATGTCCCATTTTCTCTGCCCGTCCCGTTCGTCCAATGCGGTGCATGTAGTTTTCGGGAAATTCGGGAGTGTCGAAACTGATCACGTGTGAAACGCCCGTAAAATCAACCCCTCGAGCAATTACATCCGTTGCAATGAGCAAGTTGAACTGACCGTCTTCAAAAGACTGTACCGTGTCGAAGCGGTTGTTTTGAGACTTGTTGGAATGAATGATGCCCATCCGAGAGCCAAATTGCGGTCCAAGGTTTTCGTAGAGTCGGTCGGCAATCTTCTTTGAAGCTACAAAAACGATGCATTTCTCAAAGGTAGCTTGGTCTTTTAGTAGGATCCGCAGCAGGTTCACCTTCGTGTAGTAGTTGGGAATGGCGTAGGACGACTGTTCAATATTGTCCAAGGGAGTTCCACTCACGGCAATGGAAATGTGTTTTGGGGCGATGAAGAAGTCGGTAATCAGCTCTTCAATCTCGGCAGTCATCGTAGCAGAAAACATCAAATTCTGGCGCTTCTGTGGAAGAATGTCAAAAAGGTTCGTCAGTTGATAACGAAAGCCCAAATCAAGCATCACATCCACCTCGTCAATCACCAATTTTTGCACAGATTTGAGCTTCAAATTTCCATTCAAAGCGTGGTCATACAAGCGTCCGGGAGTTGCCACAACAATGCTCGCTCCATCTTCCAATTCAAGGGCTTGAGTGTTGATGTTCACCCCACCATAAAGCCCCACCACACGGTGGTTCATGTACTTGATGAGCTTCTTTACTTCATCCACAATTTGTACCACCAATTCGCGCGTTGGCACGAGGATGAGAATGCGTGGAGATGGATCTTTGGAATACTTGAAATCTTGTAAGAGCGGTAACATGAAGGCGATGGTTTTTCCTGTTCCCGTTTGGGAGATCCCCACCACATTTTTTCCAGAGCGAACCACGGGAAAGGCCTCCAACTGAATGGGGGTTGGTTTTTCGAAGCCGAGCTCGTCAATGGCCTGCTTTAGCCAACGGTTCAGCTTAAAATCGTCAAAAGAAGGAGTTGCATCTACGTTCATCACTGCGAAGGTAGTTCAATTGGGCGAGCTCTTTGAAATGATAGCACTTCGAGCCAAGGGTTTGATTTATGATTTGGGTTGATTCAAGCTCGCATCAGCTACTTTCTTGTTGCCAGACATGAGTTTGGCAATGGATTTGGTTTTGGGAAAATGTTCCAAAACGATTTTCAGGAAAACGGTAATTGGAATTGACATAATGAGTCCTGGAACCCCCCAAATGTAGCCCCAAAGCATGAGCATCACCAGCACGGTGATAACGTTGATGGAGAAGGTTTTACCCATAAAAATGGGTTCGAGAATGCTGCCCATCAACACTTGAACTCCGGTAATCACCAATACAAAAGCCAATAAGGTACCGCTGGGGTCAAGCTCCACAATGGCGAAAATGGAAAGGGCCACAATGGAAATGATGGAACCCACCATTTGAACGAAATTGATTAGGAAGGCAAAAAGACCCCAAAAGATGGGGAAGCTCACATCAAACGCCAGACAAGCCAAACTAAAACCAATTCCCGTAAAAAGGCTGATCACAAACTTCACCCAAACGAACTTGATGATGTCTTTTTCCACCTTTCTAAAGGTCTTCACTGATGCGTATTTCTGCTTAAAGAGGACGGTTTGCATCACATCCTGAAGGTTGATCGACCCTGCGAGGAGCAAGACCACAAAAAATGCTGTCATCAAGGTCATGGTAATGGTATCGCCCACCATATTGATGCTCGAACCGAAGTTGTCGAAAAGCTGCAATTGCCCCATGTAGTGTTTTAGAACGATGTCTTCACTGATGTGGTCAATGCCCAAAAAAGATTCGAAAAGACCAATGAGTTCAATGAGTTTCGCCTCGGCTTGCACAAAGAAGTCGCCCTTAGCAGAGAGGATTTCATTGATGGAGATCTTGACCAGTTGTCCGCCCAAGAACAAAATCCCCACAATGATCCCCACAACCGTGATCAAGGCCAGCGGCTGTGGCACTTTTTTTCTTCCCAACCAACGCATGAGCGGCAAGAAAAGCAGGGCGATGAACATGGAGAAGAACAAGGGGATGAAAATAAACGACAGCGTTTTCAGCAAGTAAAACACCAAGGGAATAACCATGATGAGGAGTAAGCGATTGGTGGTGCTGGTGCTGTTCATGCTGCTTGCTGTGGTTTCTTAAAGGTTTCTTGTGCTATCGCGCAGGCAATAGAAATGCGAAAATACAGCTAAAATTGTGAGGGGCGGGTTTTAAAAAATGCCAAAAAGTGTGGAGGGCATTCCGTTTGTTTGTTCTTCGTTTTAGTGTCTTTTTTTACCTTTCTGGGTGAAGGACAAATCATAGCATTCAAATAAGGCGCACTTAAAAATTGAAGGGAATAGAATTGTTAGTAACAGAAAGAACGATCATGCGAAAACTCGCTCCGGAAGATGCTTTGGATTTTTTCAAATTGAACATTGATGAAGAAGTGTTAAGGTACACTGGTGATCAACCTTTTGAAAGCTTAGCAGCTGCTAAAGACTTTTTAAACAATTACGATCAATATGAGCGATTTGGAGTTGGCAGACTAGCAGTGATTGACCAATCAACCAAACAATTCATGGGGTGGTGCGGACTGCGTTACAGCTTGGAAAAAAATGAATACGACATTGGGTTTCGTTTTTTCAAAAAGTATTGGAACCAAGGCTTTGCCACAGAAACAGCAAAGAAGTGCATCGATTTTGGTTTTTCAGAACTGAATATCGATCGTGTTGTAGGGCGAGCGATGAATCAGAACCTTGCTTCAATCAAAGTTCTTGAGAAAATTGGCATGAAGTTTAAGGAGAACATCACCTTTGAAGAACAAGTGGGCTGTTTATATGAGCTGAAAAATCAATTCACCCGGACAGATTAGGAGCTCCAAGATTGATGACAAATGATGGTACGAAAAACAAGCCAGAAAAATCTACAAGTAAATAGCGATCATTCCTTTTCCATGGGCTGGATGACCATGTTTATTTTATGGATGATTTTGATATTTCCAGTAGAAGGATTTAGCCAAGAGAAAGACACAAAAAGAGCAACCGTGGCTAAAACGAGAGAGCTGCTTACTGCCATTGGTTTCCCTGCTCACTCTATCATTGTTCAGAAAGATAGTGTTCGATTTGTGGGGCAAAAAGGCACGTATTACGATTTGATTTTCGAAGAGTGTAAACTTTGGAACCTCCGGAAATATGATCAACAAGGAAATGCGCTTAACCACGGAAATTTTCGAAACGGCGATGGAATGATTTCGCTCAAAGGGCCCCAATTTATTTATACCGCCGAAGTTCAAAATGGCTTGCTCAGTGGAAGCACTCAAAAATTCACGAAATTTGGTTTCTCCGATTATCGTCTAACAAATTCTTGTGAGTACAAGGATGGTTTAAAAGATGGTGAATACCAGCGCAGATCAGCCTTCAATCAAAGTGTAATTGCCGAAAAGCGCTTTTACCTCAAGGGGGAATTGATCAAGGTTCAGAGTTTTGGCATCAGGAAGTTCAAACTCGCCTTAAACTGGGCTCTGTTCAAACCGGTGATTACCGAACCAGAGAAATTATGTCAAGAAAGCATTTATGAGAATGGAAAGATCGTTTCCTCTGAATGTTTCGTGAAGAAGTGTAAATCCTGTGGATATTGAGGTGAAACTTCTGTGATTTGTAATGTATTCAATTCAACACGACCTCTTCTCACTTTGAAGCTAATTCTACGGTTTTGTTATATCGAAGCTTACTCTGCTGCCAGAGCGGAGTCGAAGGCAGCAATGGGTAAAGAATAAAA
>CAZYPV010000137.1:0-4064 GCA_964649515.1 uncultured Comamonadaceae bacterium
GACTGATCCGGATTTGGGACTATCAGCAAAACTGTAGAGTCGATTATTCCGATGCGCCTTTTTCCATCGTTCAACCCGCACCAAGCCTCACCTACCCCAATGGTGGTCAGGATTTCTACGAGTACCAGAACATCAACATCTCGTGGACCAGTGCTTACTTCAACACGAATTTTGTTCACTTGGAGTACTCTTTGGATAACGGAGCTACGTGGACCAGCATCACCACAGCAACAAACAACGATGGCAGCCATAACTGGTTGATACCCGACGTACAGACTGATGAAGCTTTGATTCGAGTGAGCGCCTTTGACAACCCAAGTATTTTTGATATTTCGGACGAAGTATTTAGTATTTCAGAAGCCATTGTGGTTACCTCACCGAATGGAGACAACGGAGTTCAAGATTGGCGGGTATGTACTGAAACCACCATTACTTGGACCTCCGGAGGAACCAGCAACTACTTCAAAATTTACTACAGTTTGAACAACGGTTTAACCTGGATTCCCCTTGAAACGAATTACTATTCGCCAGGATTTACAAATGCTTATGACTGGGTGATGCCAAACAATCCGGGTCCTGGAGCCTTGGTTCGTGTTGAAGATCGCTATAACAGTTCTCAGAGCGACGAATCGGACGCTTCATTCACCATCGCCCCTGCCATTACCATTGTGAGTCCGAATGGCGGTGAAGTGCTTGGTGCGGGAGAAGTGGTGACGATTTCTTGGTTGAACGAAGGAGCCAGCAATTTTTACGACATTGATTATTCTACCAACAATGGTGGAACTTGGAACAACATCGTGTTCAACCAATTCATTGGCGGAAACACGTATGATTGGACCATGCCTGCCACGCTGAGCAGCAACTATCGATTACGCGTACGAGACCATGTCGATAACTGCAAGGAAGATTACAGTGATGGTGTATTCGAAGTAGGAGCTCAAAGTGCCGCAGAACTTGAGTTAACTTATCCGCTCGGTGGAGAAAGCTTTGATGCCTGTGAAAGCATGATCATTACGTGGAACAGCATTGGAACCAGTGATTTTTATGATCTCGAATACTCAACGGATGGTGGGTTAATGTGGAACACCATTGTTCAAGACCACTTCACCCTGAGCGGAACTTATAACTGGTCTGTACCCAACCTTTACAGCAACAATGTGATGCTGAGAGTTATGGATGCTCAGGCCGCAGCCTACAACGACCAAACCACGCTTCCGATGACGTTCAATCCGCCGGTGGCCAATGCCGGTTTGGATCAAAGCATTTGCCTTGGAGAAAGCGTGTTTTTACAAGCCAGTGGTGGAGTGAGTTACCTCTGGTCTCCGACCCTAGGTTTGGATGATCCAAGCAGCGCAACCCCAGCAGCATCGCCTACAGAAAGTACCACATATACGCTCACAGTGATTGATGAAAATGGTTGTGAGGCCAGTGATGAAATGGTGGTTAACGTAAGCACGAACTGCAGTGTAACTGGCTGTATGGACGAGGTGGCATACAACTTCAACCCTGCGGCAACCATCGATAGTGAGTTCTGCCTCTATGTTGGTGGTGATGGCGGTGGAAACAACCAGAACGGGTGTCCGTCTGACTTCAACAACGATGGATTTACCAACGCAAGCGACCTCATCATCTTCTTAAGCAGTTTTGGAAATGTCTGCGTCCCCTAAAGGTGAACTGAAATACTCGTTTACAGGTAGCTATGGAAAGGCAGATTCTTATGTGTGGGGACGCGTGCTTTGGGTTCCTCAAGAAGACATTGACCCAATTAAAGCTTTGGGGAAACGCTTCTTGGTTTCTTTGAACGAATCGTATGAATATCACGGTTCATGGATTCCGGTTCAAGGAGGTGAATTGTTTTTTTACATCAACAAAGAGGTTCAAAAGACGCTAGAACTGTCTGATGGAGATCCTGTTGGTGTCCGTTTGTTCGAAGATCTATCTGAGTTTGGTGTGGAAATGCTTGATCCGTTCAAGGAAGTGCTCGATCAAGAAGTGGGGGCTTGGGATTATTTTAGAGCACTCACCCCAGGAAAACAGCGCAATTTGATCTATTTTGTTCAGAACGTGAAGAGTCCAGACATCCAAATCAGAAGAGCATTGGTGTGCGTCCATCACCTTCTCTCCAACGCCGGGAAAATCGACTTTAAACTTCTCAATCAAGAAATGAAGGAGGCGAATGCTCAATTCAAGAAGAAGAATTGGTAGTGTTGAGGTGTGCGTCCAAAATCTCTTGGAAATTGGGCTTGGGCACAATGCCTTGGTAGCGTTCAAGCACCTTACCGTCTTTCATGATCACAAAAGTTGGTATGCTTTTGATTTGAAACACTTGAGACAAGCGAGGGTTGAGAGCGGCGTGTACTTTGGCTACGAGAATTCGACCTTGGTACTCCTCTGCTAGTTCATCCACAATGGAGCTCATAACGCTACAAGGAGAACATCGTTCACCCCAAAAATCAAGCACCACTGGTATTGTGGACTCCATCACTTCCTCCTTAAAATTGCCTTCGTGAACCTCTGGCGCACGAAATTTGTCTTTTTTCTTCCAAAACATGTTGCAAAGTACTGTGAAATGAACAAAAGAGATGTAACAGAAGTATCCTTTAGGGATTCCATCGTAGGACTCAACTTGCTGTTGTAAAAAGCAGTCTTTCCGTTTCAAATGTTGCATTTTTGCAGCGCAGAAGAAAAACCATGTTCGAGCTCATTTTATCTGGCGCCATCATTGGCATTGTTTACAGCATCAAATCCATCTTTGTTTTGAGCAAAGCCTTGGGCAAGAAAAAACGCTGGATGATCACCCTAGGGTATGTTTTCACCACCGTTGGCCTTTTTCTTTTCTTCTATTTCACTTCCAGGCGTTTTCAAGAACTGCGCGAAAGCAATCCCGAGTTGCTTGATTTTGTAGTGGGTGGATTTTTTACGTTGATGGTGACCTGCCTTGCTTTAGGTGTATTTCATTTTGTTGAAGACCTCATTTGGCTTGGAAAAGCCATTGTTCGAAGCGTAAAAGGTCATGCACGCGTTTCGAAAGAATTGGGTGGGAGTAAGATGAAGCGCTCAACATTCTTATCGAAAATAGGTTTAGGAGCGGGTGCCTTGGCTTTGGGATCCTTTGTTTGGGGATTTACTCGCGGGAAGTTTGGCTGGCGCATTGTTGAAGAAGAACTTTCCTTTGCCAACTTACCCAAGTCTTTTGACGGAAGTAAAATTGTTCAGATTAGCGATCTTCATTTAGGGAGCTTTCGTGAGAATTTTGAGCCCATCGAAGAAGCCATTTCGCTAATCAATGATTTAGAACCCGATTATATTTTCTTCACAGGAGACTTGGTGAATACCTATTTCTGGGAGGCCGATCCGTGGGTGCCGGTTTTGCAGAAGCTGAAAGCGAAAAAGGGTAAATTCAGCGTTTTGGGCAATCATGATTATGGTTATTATGGCGACACTTCCGACGAAGAGCAAGCAGCTTGCCGTGAGGGAGTAATTCAGCGCAATAAAGACATGGGCTTTACTCCCCTCATCAATGAGCATGCAGTTTTAGAAAATGGTGGAGAAAAAATTGGACTACTGGGGGTTGAAAACTGGGGTGAAAGCCACTGGTTTCCCAAGCTGGGCGATGTTTCCAAAGCCAGTGAAGGGATGCCCGACCTTCCATTCAAAATGCTCTTGAGTCATGATCCCTCCCATTGGGATTTACATGTTCAAGGGAAAGAAGATATCGATCTCACTTTTTCCGGACACACCCATGGAGCTCAAATGGGCTTGCGCATTCCAGGCGTTTTGGAGCTGAGTCCGGCAGCCATCATGTTCAAACGTTGGGCGGGCCTCTACAAGGAAGGCAATCAACACCTTTACATCAATCGTGGAATGGGTTATTTGATGATGCCAGGCAGGGTAGGAATGCCACCGGAGATTACGGTGATGACCCTTCGGTCAAAGGAAGCTTAGTCTTTATGTGTCTTTTAGTGCTTGTGTATTTTGGAGTGAGCATCTGACCATGCAGGTTATGCTTTGATCCGTGAGCTGCCTTCGACTATCGCTCTGGCAGCGGGTTGTTGAGAACGAGA
>CAZYPV010000138.1:0-3626 GCA_964649515.1 uncultured Comamonadaceae bacterium
AGAATAAAAACTTCGCTCTCGCTGTGTTTTTCATTCTGGCTTTTTTGGGAGGTAGTATTAAATCGAGGTGGATTTTGCTTTGTTGGATGGTAGAGCGAGAAGCGGAGTGAGAATGAAGTAAAAAGCAGAATAAAAACTTCGCTCTCGCTGTGTTTTTCATTCTGCTTTTTGTACCCGGGGTCGGAATCGAACCGACACTCCAAAGGAACACGAGTTTGAGTCGTGCGCGTCTACCAGTTCCGCCACCCGGGCGGGTACTCCCTTTTAAGGGATGGCAAAGCTATTTAAATATTTCGAATCCGCAAAAGAACCTCGGGGAATTTTATGGCAAACGAAGCACACCATAATTGAAATTCCGGCGGAAGGTGGCATAAAGCAAAAGGACTTCAGGATCGAGTATCTTGCTCTGTTTGGGTGAAAAATAGGCATCGCCCACCTTGGAATCACTCAAAATGCTGCGTTCAAGGTTGCCGAGGTCGTCCATTTTACATTGCATCACCACACTTTTGCCAAAAGACCGGTAAGACTTTAATCGTGCTTGGGGATTGTCATTCAAGCTTTGAAGATTGTCGGGATGGTCGTTGTAAAAAAGATAAAGCGTGTCCTTGCGGTCAAAGGCACACAATGAACTATAAGGCCCTCCATCGTTGGTGCTGATTTGCTCTTTAGGAATGCGTTTACTCCAAAGGGTTCGCCCCAAACTGTCCAAACGCATCACCACAGCGTCGTTGTAAATGTAGTCGTAGCTGATTTGCTGCCTGCCCGTATTGATGTCGTTCATGAAACGCTGGTTGATGTAATGCTGCTCTGCAATCAACACGGCGCCTCCATCTTTCCGAACGAACATGTTTTTCAAATGAAAACGGTCCAACTCCGATGCACGATTGGCCCTGCGATCGCTAAAAAACTCATCGAGCAACTCGTCCTCAAAAGCTTGGAGTCCGCCCGCCAACATTTCCCCACTTTGGTGATCGAGCCGGAAATAAAAACTTCCACCGATGGTGAAAAATTGGTCTTTGGAGTAAAAGCCAGCAACGAGGAGGTGATCGTCCACCGTAAAATCCAAAGAGATGCCCATGATCCATTTGTCTTTGAGGCTCACATCATACTCCTTCAGTTTGTTGATGTAGGGATTGTAAGTCAAGAGCACGTAGCGAGCAGATCGCACCCCAAATTCCAAACGGCGGTTGTTTTCGTCAAGTTCACCCAAACCGGAGATCATGAAGACCTTTCCTTCGTTATCGATGGTGTAGTCGGCGATTTGGAAAAGCTCTTCTTCATAGGGAAGCTGGAGGTTTTTGCTCCAAGCGAGTTCGAGGGATGGGGTATAGACCTTGAAGCTCAATGCATCGTTGCTTTGTTTGAGCTCTGGGGCGCTGTGATAGATGAGGAAGAGGTTTTGGGCTGATGCGCTTTTGAACCCGAAATCCACATTCTTTCTACTTCGAACGGCGGCAATGCGGTCGACTTCAAGGGGAAGATCTTCAAAGGCCAAGTCTTCGTTGATGCGGTTGGCATAGGCCACCAGTTCTGACTGCTCTTTGTTGTAAACCGAAGTGAAAAGGATGAGGGCATCTTTCATAACCAAAAGCGCTTCGAACTCACTTTCTTGGTTGTTGATGGTGGGAAGTTGAAGTTCCTTTTCCTTCAAGAGCTTTCCATTGAGGTCGTAATGCTCCAAGCTCGGTGCTCGGTTGGCGCTGTTGATGGCAAAGAATCCCCATTCGTTGCTTCCCAGGATTTTCGCTTCTCTTCCTCTTCGATCAGCCTCGTATTGCGGACCCCATTGAATGGAGTCGGAATACAGGATTTGGGTTGAATTTTCTCCAACAGCAATCAGTTGTCCTTCCGCCCGAAAAAGAGAAAGCACCAAAGCCAAAACGATGATAATGCGAAGCTGCGCGATCATGCCAGTACAACAATTGTTTGATCAAAAAGTGCAGAACTAGATGCTTTTGAGGAGAATTCTAAAAGTGGTTCCTTTTCCCAGTTCTGATTTTTTGACGAATATTTTTCCTCCATGATACTGCTCAATAATGCGTTTGGTGAGTGAAAGACCAAGTCCCCAACCGCGTTTTTTGGTGGTGAAACCGGGTTGAAAAACGGTCTTTTGTTTTCCTTTCGCAATTCCCTTGCCAGTATCAGCAACATCGATAAAAATGAAAGCTCCGTCAATACCAATTTCAATGTTGAGCAAACCTTCACCTTCCATGGCGTCCACAGCATTTTTCACCAAATTCTCCAACACCCATCCAAAGAGTGGTGCTGAAACCAAAGCTTCGAGGTTACCTTCTTGAGTTTCCATGCTGAACTTCACTTTGGACGAAATGCGCGTTTTCAGGTAATCGAAATGCTGCCGAACCACTGCTTCGATGTTTTGCATTTGCAAATCGGGTTTCGAGCCAATTTTGGAGAAACGATCGGTAATCATCCCCAGTCGATCTACATCTTTGTTCAGCTCAACAATGGTGCTTTGCTCAACGCCTTGGGCCTCTAGCAAGCTAACCCAGGCCATAAGTGAAGAGAGGGGGGTGCCCAATTGGTGAGCTGTTTCTTTGGCCATTCCCACCCAAACTTGGTTTTGTTCTGCTTTTCGAAAGGTGCTAAAGATGAGGTAGGCAACAATCAAAAACACCCCAATCAAAACGAGCTGGGCTACCGGGAAATACTGGAGTTGCGTTAGTAAAACACTATCTTCATAGTAGATGTAATGCACTCCGTCCTCGGGCAGTTTGATTTCAATGGGAGGGTTAGCAGCAGCCATACGCTTGAGTCGCTGTTCGAGCAACTGCGGATTCTTCAAAACTTCGTCTTCCACGCGTTGCGCTCGTACGATGTTGCTTCGGGTACTGTCTACAAGAATCACGGGAACAGAAGCCGAGTTGATCACCGTTTCGGAGATGAAACTGTTGATGAGGTCGCGCATAACAGCTTTAAGTTCAGCAAAGCGCTTACTTTCATTGTAGTAAATGATCACCCCGCCACCTTCGGTAAAAACGATGGGTTCGTTGCGGTTCATCATCTCTGTTTTCAAGGAGTCGATATAGGGCCTGCTGTTCTTCTTATTTTCGGGCAAGTTCATGGTGAAGAGCAGCGAGTCTTTGCTGTTGTAGAAAAGCAGCGGGATGGTTTTGTTGGACCACATCACTTTGGACACAAAGCCCAAGTCCATTTCTTTGGGAGGATCGTTCAGGATATCATAGGCCTGAACGAGGAGATCGGCCTTGTTGTTTTCTTCTTCTTTGAGCGATTCAAACAGGATTTGGGTGTAGGAAACGAGTTCGGCTCTTTTTTGAATCGCTTCAGACCAAAGTTTCACCTTCAATTGTTCTTCTGCCCGAATTTTTTGGGCAATATCATTCGAATACCAAAGGGTGATCCCGATGATGATCAGAGCGGAAGCAAGGACAAAAAGCTTCCAACGTTGTTTGTTTGAATAGAGGTTCATTGCTGTTGGAAAGATAAGAAGCCTTTTGCAGCTCAGCCAATTTGTTTTAATGATTGTCGGTATTCGTTGAACCCCATTATTGGCTTTGAACCGGTTTCCACGTGTACTCCTGGCGAACGAAATTTGGTTGAATGGCTTCGCCGGTTGAGGTTGCTTGCGCAACTGTTTAGTCGCTTCG
>CAZYPV010000139.1:0-3456 GCA_964649515.1 uncultured Comamonadaceae bacterium
GCCATTTCCATGAAGGCCAACGATGCTTTGGCTCATGATCTGAAAGGCTTAATTCTTGCCGCAATGGATCGTCCGGAAGACGCACTTAACGCTTTTGATCAAGCGCTTTTCATCAATCCAGTGTTTCCCATTGCCCATTTGAACCGCGGAGTAGTACTCTACAGTTTGGGGAAGGAAAAGAAGGCTCTTGAAGCGATTTCTACCGCAATTGAATTGGGCAAGAACACGTCCAATATTTACTTTTTTAGAGGAGTGCTTCGTAAGGAGTCTGGCGACTATGAGGGTGCCTTAATGGATTATGACCGGGCATTGGATTTGGACAGCGCATATACCGATGCCATCTTCAATCGATCGGTAGCTCTAAAGATGATGGGAGAATTTGATCAGGCTTTGACAGGAGCAGAGACCCTCCTTGAATACGCACCTGAGAGCGAGCAGCACTGGAATTTGTTGGGAAACCTTCAGATGCTTTACGGTGATTATTTTGATGCCATTTCCAGTTACGACGCAGCCATTCGCGAGAATCCTGACTATTCCGAAGCTTATTTTAATCGCGGGTTGGCTTTTGTTTTGATCTATGCGAATGATCGTGCTTGTGAGGATTTTGAACGCGCGCGTTCTCTTGGGTTTGACGAGGCAGGGGAGATGGGACTGCAGTTTTGTGGTCGATGAAACTTGCAGAATTGGATCAGAGGAAATGATGAAAAAGTGCACCGAGGACGCTTCCTAAAAGCACCAAATGAATCGCGCTGCATTTTTTCCAAATCTGTTTGATGATCACTGCCAACGCGAAAATGAGAAGGCTTCTCCATTGCACTTCTTCAGCGATGAAAAAAAGATCGCTTCCCATCTTCACACTAACTCCCGCCATTACAGCAACAGCAGCGGCATTCACTGCATCAAGAAATCCTCTGAGAAAGGAAGATTTTCTCATTTTGTCCACGAGTGGGTTCAGCAAAAAAACGAAAAGAAAAGAGGGCAAGAAGATGCCTGAAGTTGCAGCAATTGCTCCTTTCCATCCTCCCAACTGCCAACCAATAAAAGTAGCCGTTGAGAGCACAGGGCCAGGTGTAAATTGACCAACGGCGATGGCCTCGAGGAGATCCGGACGACTCAAATATCCTGGAACCACCAATTCCGCATCCAAATAAGCGAAAAGCACATAGCCACTTCCGTAAAGAATGGACCCCACTTTGAGGAAGGAGAAAAAGATTTTTCCTGAAGAAAGATCCATGTTGTGAGCTCTAGAAACCGCTGGGATGAGGAGGAATATGAAATTTTTGAGTTGGTCCTTGTGCTTTCCGTAAGTTGAAATGATTCCTCCAAGCAAACCGGCTGATAACAGGGCATAGATTTCATTTACTCCCAGGAAAGATGACAGTAAAACAAGGAAGCCCAAACCATAGAGCAGTTTACTCTTTAGTGCCTTTTTACCAAGTTTGACAATGGCTTGAATAATCACCACCAAAACCGCGGGTGTGATGCCGTAAATGAAGGGTTGAACTTCGGGGATTGAGCCGTAAGTAGTGTACGCCCAAGCGAGTACTCCTGTGATGACCACTGCCGGAAAGATAAAGCAAAAACCCGCCACAAAAAGCCCCTTCCACCCAGCATGTTCATAGCCGCAATGCATGGTGAGTTCCGTGCTGTTTGGGCCGGGAATGAGATTGGTGGCCCCCATCAAGTCGAGAAAACGTTCTCGTGAAATCCACTTTCTTCGAGTGACGATTTCCTCCTCCATCAAAGCAACGTGTGCTGCTGGTCCGCCAAACGCAATGCACCCCATTTTGAAGAAAACGCTAGCCACTTCGCTCAATTTGTCTTTCCTTGTATTTCTGCCCATCAAGACAAAGGTATTAAAGCGTGTTCATGGGGGAAGTTAAGCCAGGATTAAGTGCATTTGTTCAACGAAAAATGGGTGCAAAAAAAGGGCGCTTACTCAAGGCGCCCTTCTCTAAACCAACATCTCATCCGTTTACAACATGGTTGTAGGACAGATGTAATCAGAGACCTCGAATAGGCCGAGGTCCTTCATTTCGCTAAACCCTCCACTCACATTAATGAGCTTGTTGTAGCCTAATGATTGAAGCAGCGATACAAAAATCATCGAGCGATATCCTCCCGCACAGTGCACATAGTAGGTTTTTTCGGGATCAATTTTAGACAACTGATCAGCGTAGTAATCCAGCGGTGCATTGGTGCTGCCAAGTACATGTTCACTCAGGTGTTCACTTTCTTTTCTCACGTCAAGAAGGTTCGGGCTCTGAATTTTTGAAAGCTCTTTTGGATGAATGTTTTTCACCTGATTGAATGGTTTTCCAGCCTTTTTCCAAGCCTCAAGTCCTCCTTTCAAAATTCCCTTAGCGTTGTCGAAACCAATGCGAGCGAGACGGGACACCACTTCTTCTTCTCGTCCAGGTTCAGTGACAAGGAGCAAGGGTTGTTTTACGTCTTTGAATACAACACCCACCCAATTCGCAAAGCTGCCATCAATTCCAATGTTGATGGAATTCGGAACATGGGCTTCTTGGAATGCCTCGGCTGATCGAGTATCCAATATTTTAGCGCCCGTTTCTGAGGCAATGGTCTCAAAAGTAGCTACTTCCAAAGGAGTCATTCCGTTTTTAATCACTTCATCAATGGCCTCATAACCGCCAATATTCATCAAAACATTGTGAGGGAAGTATCCGGGGGGAGGGGTCAATCCATCCAAAATTGCGGAAATAAACTCTTCTCTGTTCAACTCTGGGTTGAGGGCGTAGTTGGTCAGCTTTTGATTGCCAAGGGTATCGCTTGTTTCATCACTCATGTTCTTCCCACATGCACTTCCCGCGCCATGACCCGGATATACAATGAGGTCGTTGGGTAAGGGCATGATTTTGTTTCTGAGTGAATCATAAAGCATGGAAGCCAGCTTGTCTTGAGTGAGTTCAGCAATCACTTTTTGAGCTAAATCTGGTCGGCCAACATCGCCTATAAACAGCGTATCTCCAGAAAACAAAGCCGTCTCTTTTCCAGACTCATCAATGAGCACGTAACAAGAACTTTCTGTGGTGTGTCCGGGAGTATGAATGAGTCTCAATTTAGCATTTCCCAGTTCGAACTCTTGTCCGTCCTCAGCGACGATCATGTCGTACCCGGTTTTCATTGTTGTGGGACCAAACACAATGGGCGCGCCTGTTTTTTTACTCAAGTCCACGTGTCCTGAAACGAAGTCAGCATGAAAGTGCGTTTCGAAAATGTACTTGATTTTAGCGCCACGTTCATTAGCCATGTTGATGTAAGGTTGCACCTCTCTCAGCGGGTCGATGATGGCTGCTTCTCCGTTACTTTCGATGTAATACGCTCCTTGAGCGAGACATCCGGTATAGATCTGTTCGATTTTCATATCGTTCGGTGTTGTTTAGTTTGACATTGAAGCAAAATTAGGGTGCAAGTGCTTGGTTTTGTGTAACT
>CAZYPV010000140.1:0-3446 GCA_964649515.1 uncultured Comamonadaceae bacterium
AAAGAAAGAGATCCTAAGCGATTTATAAATCCAAACCAATTATTTCGAGGGGCAAGGAAAACAACCTATGCTTCCTCAAACCAACACCTACAAGATGCAATCGATCAGAAACATCGCCATCATTGCCCACGTTGACCACGGTAAGACTACCTTGGTAGACAAAATCATCCAGGAGTGTCAAGCCATGGATACCCGTAAAGAAACGGGAGAGCTCATTCTTGACAACAATGATCTCGAAAGGGAACGAGGAATTACGATTCTTTCTAAGAACGTATCCGTTACTTACAAGGACGTCAAAATCAACATCATAGACACCCCTGGTCACGCCGATTTTGGAGGTGAAGTAGAACGTGTTTTGAAGATGGCCGATGGGGTTATTCTTCTTGTTGATGCTTTTGAAGGACCAATGCCACAGACCCGATTCGTTTTGGGGAAAGCCATTGAACTCGGGCTGAAACCCATCGTTGTTGTGAACAAAGTGGACAAAGACAACTGCACGCCCGACTTGGTGCATGAAGCGGTTTTTGATTTGATGTTCAACCTGAATGCAACTGAAGAGCAATTGGACTTTCCGACCATCTATGGATCTTCGAAGCAAGGTTGGATGAGTGAAGATTGGAAGCAACCAACGACCAACATCGTTCCCCTTTTGGACGCCATCATCAAAGAAATCCCAGAAGCACCCCACAGAGAAGGTACGCCTCAAATGCAAATTACCTCGCTTGATTTCAGTTCATTCGTAGGACGAATCGCCATTGGTCGAGTTTTTCGTGGAGATCTGAAAGAAGGAATGGATGTCATGCTTTGCAAGGCAGACAACGTGATGAAGAAAGCCCGAATCAAGGAACTATTTGTTTTCCAAGGATTGGGAAGAGAGAAAGTGAGTCATGTTCGAAGTGGAGACATCTGTGCTGTTGTTGGCTTAGACGATTTTGAAATTGGAGACACCATTGCAGACCGCAACGAACCCGAAGCCTTGAAGCGAATTTCTGTGGATGAGCCAACAATGAGTATGTTGTTTACCATCAACAATTCACCATTTTTCGGAAAAGAGGGGAAATTTGTTACCTCTCGTCACCTAAGAGATCGTTTATTCAAGGAGACAGAAAGAAACCTCGCTTTGAGAGTGGAAGAAACCGATACTGAAGATAAATTCAACGTTTACGGACGTGGGGTACTTCACTTGAGTGTTTTGATTGAAACTATGCGACGTGAAGGGTATGAGCTTCAAGTAGGTAAGCCGCAAGTGATCATCAAAGAAATCGACGGTCAGAAATGCGAACCTTTCGAAACATTGGTGATTGATGTTCCCGAAACCAGTAGTGGAAAAGCCATTGAGTTGGTAACCCAGCGAAAAGGTGAATTGCAAGTAATGGAGCCCAAAGGAGATCTCCAGCACTTGGAATTCGACATCCCATCTCGTGGAATTATTGGGCTGAGAAACAACATTCTTACCGCAACAGCAGGTGAAGCCGTGATGACTCACCGTTTTCGTGGTTACGAGCCATACAAAGGAGAAATGGGCAATAAGACCAAAGGATCCCTTGTAAGCATGGAACAAGGACAAGCCTTGGCCTATGCCATTGACCGACTACAAGACCGTGGACGCTTTTTCGTAGAGCCTGGAGACCCTGTTTATAAAGGACAAGTGATTGGAGAGCATAGTAGAGAAAAGGATCTGGAAATCAATGTGATAAAAGGAAAGCAGCTCACCAACATGCGAGCTGCTGGATCGGACAGCAACACTAAGATTGCTCCAAAAATTCAATTCAGCTTAGAAGAGGCCATGGAATACATTCGAGACGATGAGTACTTGGAAGTTACTCCGGAAAGCCTCCGCATGAGAAAAATTTAATCCAATCGATTTGAAGTATTTGAAAGGATCCCCAAGCAACTGGGGGTCCTTTTTAACTTTATTCATATCCATCAAGAAACCCAAATAATTCGAAGATGCTCAAACTTATTTTGAAACAAACCAACAATGCTAAAGACGACATTCTCTCGGGTCTCACCGTGGCTTTGGCTCTAGTGCCCGAAGCTGTTGCATTTGCTTTTGTGGCCGATATTCCTCCAATCATTGGGTTGTATGGTGCGTTTATGGTAGGACTCATTACTTCTATTTTTGGTGGAAGACCAGGAATGATTTCAGGAGCTACAGGAGCTTTAGCTGTGGTAATGGTTGCATTAGTGAAAGAAGGTAGGATGATCTCTCCTGACATAGAATACGCCGGACTTCAATACTTGTTCGCCACACTTATTTTGATGGGGCTGATACAAATGACAGCCGGATTTTTAAAACTCGGAAAATTTGTACGCTTGATTCCGCATCCGGTAATGATGGGATTCGTGAACGGTTTGGCCATTGTCATTTTCACATCTCAATTGGGCATGTTTAAAATAGGAGGGGAATACATTGAAGGAGGTCCGCTCTATATGATGTTGGCTTTGGTGGCGCTCACCATGGCCATCATGTACTTTTTACCCAAGCTCACCAAGAAAGTCCCTGCAGGATTGGTAGCCATACTAACGGTATCTGCCATTGTCATTTTTGGAGGAATTGAAACGGAAACCGTATTGAGCTTTGTTCAGTCGAAAGCAGAACCCGGAACCACCGCTAGCATTGAAGGAAGTCTTCCAAGCTTCGCCATTCCCAACATTCCGCTAACGTGGGACACACTGTCTTTCATTTTCCCATATGCTTTGATTTTAGCCGCCATTGGTTTGATCGAAAGCTTGATGACCCTTCAATTGATTGACGAGCTTACAGAAACTAGGGGGAATAGTAACCGTGAGTGTATTGCTCAAGGTGCCGCTAATGTGGTGAATGGTTTTTTTGGCGGAATGGGAGGATGTGCCATGATTGGACAATCCATTATCAACATCAATTCAGGCGGACGAGGACGCTTGTCTGGCATTGTAGCAGCAGTTGTTTTGCTTTCATTTATACTCTTTTTATCGCCGTACATTGAAATGATACCAATTGCGGCATTGGTAGGGGTTATGTTCATGGTCGTGATTGGCACATTTGCTTGGTCTAGCTTTCGGATTTTGCATAAAATCCCTTTGGCTGATGCCTTTGTTTTGGTGGCGGTTTCTTCATTGACAGTCATTTTTGATTTGGCTATAGCTGTTGCCGCCGGTGTTGTAATTTCGGCACTTGTTTTTTCTTGGCAGAATGCAGTGCGTATTCGAGCAAGAAAGCACGTGGAAAGCGATGGAACCAAAGTGTATGAAATTTGGGGACCTTTGTTCTTCGGTTCCATTACCGCATTTAATCAGAAATTTGATGTTCAGGGAGATCCAGATAAAGTGATTATTGATTTCATGGAATCCAGGGTTTCAGACCATTCGGGGATGGAAGCTTTAAAGAATTTGGCGAACAAATACGTGAAGGAAGGAAAAACCTTGCGTTTGCGTCATTTGAGTCCGGATTGCATTTCTCTACT
>CAZYPV010000141.1:0-3295 GCA_964649515.1 uncultured Comamonadaceae bacterium
ACCGAAATGGGTGCCATGCAAGAGCGGATTACATCCACCAAAACAGGATCGATTACTTCCGTACAAGCGGTTTACGTTCCTGCGGATGACCTTACTGACCCTGCACCGGCAACTACTTTTGCCCACTTGGATGCAACAACCGTATTGAACCGTAAGATTTCAGAGCTTGGTATCTACCCAGCGGTAGATCCATTGGATTCAACGTCGCGTATCCTCACCCCAGAAATTGTAGGTGAAGAGCACTACAAGTGCGCACAAGACGTGAAAGAGATCCTCCAACGATACAAAGAGCTTCAAGACATTATCGCCATCCTCGGTATGGATGAATTGTCTGAAGAAGATAAACAAGCAGTACACCGCGCACGTCGTGTACAACGTTTCCTTTCTCAACCATTCCACGTTGCTGAGCAGTTTACTGGTATCCCAGGAGCCATGGTTTCTATCGAAGATACCATCAAAGCCTTCAACATGATTTTGGACGGGAAATTGGATAAGTATCCTGAAGCAGCATTCAACTTGAAAGGTGGGATCGAAGAAGTGATCGAAGCTGGAGAGAAAATGTTGGCTGAAGCCTAATTCGCTTTATAATGACAGTAGAAATAATCACACCAGAACGCACGCTTTTCGAAGGACCAGCGTCTTCAGTTACCCTACCGGGAGCTGATGGAAGCCTTGGTATTCTCGATCGTCACGCCCCAATGATTACGACCCTTCAAAAAGGAACCGTGAAAATCAAAACCGAAAAGAAAGAAGAAAACTTTGAGGTGAACGGCGGTACCGTAGAGGTGTTCAACAACCGTGTGATGATTTTGGCCGAATAAGCCAAACACGATAACGATTTTAAAAAGAGACTCCATCCCGAGTCTCTTTTTTTATGCCTCAATTTTAAGGTTTTACCGTCTTCCAAAGCGTCGTTTTCGGTCGCGAACAATGGATTTTCCCTCACCCAAAAAGATCACCACTACAGCCATATACAAGGGAATTAGCGGAATTTTAAATCGAACCAAAGCTCCAAAGTTTGAAGTAGTAATCCCAATCATGAAGGCAAAAAGCAAGGAAAAGACAAAACTGTAGAGCAAAACAGGGTACTGGGAAAATAGCGGACGAATGTTACGCCAAGGGATTCGAAATAAGGCCACTAAGCTGAGTAAAAGGATCAAAAAATTCTCTAAGCCGGCTAGCAACATCACGAGATTCCGGCTTTCCCAGAGGTAGGGCCGAAAGAGTCCGGCAGTGGTGGCCGCTGGAAATTTGCTCGCAATGGATGGGAGGGTGGCTTCGAACTCACCGATGTCAAAGCTGTTTCCCTCATAATATTCCTGCTTGAGGTCGTTTTGGATGATCACCGCTGTGTTAAGTGCTTCGTCAAGAGAAAAGCGCCCTAATGAGCTTCCAAAAAGGGTAAGCAAACCATAACTTCCACCGAGAATCACAGCATAGATCAGCGGTACAATTACGGTTCGGAAGTACACGTTCTTGATGCTGCGAATTTTGGAATAGAAATACCAAACAAGTGTAGCAGGAATCAAAATGATGATGATGTACGGCTTGATGGCTAAAATGACAGCGGCGCTAATGACTTGTTTGAACAGACGAGATCGCAAGTTCTTTTTTCTCAGCACCATATCGTTTGTAGCAACGACAAAATAGCAAGTCGCTGCGAGGGTGATGCTGTCTTTCAACATCCCCGACCCCCAAAATGCAACTGAGGGCATGAAGAGAATGGCGAGGGCAAGCAGTTTGAAGTGCTTGGGGAAGTAGAACACGAACATCCGGTAAAGCTGCCATAAGCCACCGTAGCTCAACAAGGCAATCCACATGGTGGCCAAGAAGTATTTCTTCGCTCCGAGAAAAACGAACGGAACCATCAACTTGCTTACCACACGGGTTTTGTCGTTGAAGAAAATATAGGCCAAAGGGGTGCCCGTTTCATTGTCGAACAAGCTTCTAATTTCGGCCGTTCCTCCTCCAAAATAGGCCTCAAAAAAGGCGGTCGGACTGCTCCAAAAGAGGTTGACAAAGGCCAAGGCACACTCGTAGTAACTTGTGGTATCACCACCTTCGTAGTAAAACACGTAAATCGCCCCAAAGAAAACTCCGCCCAGTAATTTTACCAGCATCCCCGGTAGAAAATAACGGTAGGACGGATCTTTTTTTACTTCCCGAAACTGAATCCGGTAGGTCCAAATACCAAATACCAAAAAAAGCAGCAAAAGCACCGCAACTTCCCACAGTTCGATAGGGATGGGGCCATATGTGAACGTGGGTATTTGCATCAAACGTGGTGGTAGGGTTCATTGGCCAAAATGGTCTGTGCCCGATAGATTTGTTCGACCGCCAAAAGACGAATCATTTGATGCGAGAAGGTCATTTTGCTCAAAGCAATTTTTTGATTTGCCAAGGCATAAATAGCGCTGGAGAACCCATAAGCTCCTCCAATCACCAAGGCCAAGTGTTTGATTCCCATTTGGTTTTTCTTCTCCCACCATTGCGAGAATCCCAGTGAAGTGAATTCTTTACCAAATTCATCAAAGAGCACGATGTGATCGCAGTTTTCAAGGGCTTTCTCTAGCTTTTTGCCTTCTTCTTCTTTGATCTTTTCTACCGGCACTTTACTTCCTTTCACCTTGAGGTCAGGAAGCTCAATCATATCAAATTTGATGTAATGCCCGAGTCGCTTCACATAAATCTCGATGCCTTCCTGAAGGTAAGCGTCTTTGGTCTTGCCGATGCAAATGAGAGATACTTTCATGATGTGCTAAAGATGCTAAAAAACGGAATCTTTTGCAGAACTTGGGGAACACCTTCTTTTTATTACCTTTAGATGACCAAGTGAAAAGGGAAAAGAGTCTAAAAGTTTGGCGTAATAGTTGCTAGTACTTTTGCAAATCAATTTATCATGAGATTATTACTAATCCTCGTTTTGTCTTCCATGAGTACCTTCTTGTTTTCGCAGGAGGACGCTGCCGCCAAGGTAAGTTGGGCGATTGAGAATGGAGATGCTCAAATGCTGCAAGACATGATGATGTCGAGTGTAGATGTGAGTATTCTTGACGATGAGGACATGTATCCTTCCGATGAGGCGGTGCGGAAGTTGAATTCATTTTTTAAGCAACACCCACCACAATCGTTCACTGTGAAACACAAAGGGACATCCAAATTGGATGATCACTATCGTATTGGTACACTCAAAACGAAAAAGGGCACTTTTCGGGTCACTTTCTTTTTGAAGAAAACGAGTTCCGGAATGTTGATCAAACAAATTCGAATCGAAGAAGATGAGGATTGATGTTCT
>CAZYPV010000142.1:0-3255 GCA_964649515.1 uncultured Comamonadaceae bacterium
AACCGCTCATCACAATTTTACAATTCCCTCACATCTTTTGTACACTTTTGCAGCGCTCAGTCGTTTTAGGAGCACATTACAACACACCTTTGAAGCTGAATTCATGAAAAAATTACTCCTTCTTGTGCTGTCCATGACCTTTTTGGGTTGGGTACAAGCACAAGAAAAGCACACCATCAGCGGTACAATTACCGATGGAGAAACAGGTGAAACCTTAATAGGGGCTTCCGTTTATGTTCCTTCCATTCAAAAAGGAACCACCACCAATATTTACGGTTTTTTCTCGCTTACCCTTCCTGCAGGGACCTACGATGTCGATTTTGGCTTCATAGGATACGCTACACAGAAGAAAACCTTGGAGCTGAACAAAGACATGAAGGTGGACCTTGAGCTGCTTCCCGCAAGCATTGAAATTGGCGAAGCAGTGATCGAAGGTGAAAACGATGCTGTGAACAACATCGAGTCTGTGGAAATGTCTAAAGTCACCATGCAAATGGAGGCCATTAAAAAGATTCCTGCTTTTCTTGGAGAGGTGGATGTGATTAAAGCGATTCAATTGCTGCCTGGCGTGCAAGTGGTGGGTGAAGGTGGAAGCGGCTTTTACGTTCGTGGAGGCGCCGTGGATCAAAACCTCATTCTTTTGGACGATGCAGCAGTGTACAACGCATCCCACCTTTTGGGCTTCTTTTCGGTGTTCAATTCGGACGCGATCAAAGATGTTCAATTGTACAAAGGGGGAATTCCCGCACGTTTTGGAGGCCGTTTAGCTTCTGTTCTAGACATCCACATGAACGAAGGAAACAACAAATCTTTTCACGGAACGGGTGGTATTGGAACCATTGCTTCCCGACTCACCCTAGAGGGTCCAATCGTGAAAGATAAAGGTGCTTTTTTGATATCGGGACGAAGAACCTATGCCGATTTGTTCCTCAAATTGAGTCGCGACCAAGCCCTAAGAGATACCAAACTGTATTTCTATGATACCAACCTCAAAGCCAATTATAAGTTGGGTGAGAACGATCGGGTATATCTCAGCGGATATTTTGGACGAGATGTAACCGGTTTTGCCGATTTATTCCGAATTGAATGGGGAAATACCACCGGAACCCTCCGATGGAATCACATTTACAACAGTAAACTCTTTTCGAACGTCACCCTCATTTACAGCGATTTCGACTATGTCTTGGGTCAAGAACTCGGAGACTTGGGCTTTCGATGGGACAGCTCCATTCGCGACGTGAGTGCAAAAATCGACTTCAATTATTTCCTCAACGCCAACAACCAACTTCGCTTTGGGGTGATCACCACCCGCCACCGAATGGATCCCGGTTTTGCTCGTCCCACCTCAGACGATGGTTTGTTGAATGAGATTCGTTTACCACTCAATTACCATCTTGAATCGGGCGTTTATGTGTCGAATGAGCACAGCATTACGGATAAATTGACCGCCATCTATGGCCTCCGTTACTCCATGTTCAACAACATGGGAGGAACCTATTTCAATTTTGACTCCAACTTCGACGCTCAGGACAGCACGGTTTATGGAAAAAATGAGATCCACAACACCTATGGAGGACTGGAGCCTCGTCTTGGTGTGAATTACAGAATCAACTCGAAAAGCTCGGTGAAGGCAAGTTATAACCGCACCATGCAATACATCCACCTCGCTTCGAACTCCACCAGTTCGTCGCCATTGGACATTTGGTTTGCGTCTTCTCCCAATGTTGAACCACAAATAGCCGATCAGGTAGCTGTTGGGTACTTCAGGAATTTTAAAAACAACAGCATTGAAGCCAGCGTGGAGGTGTACTACAAAGACATGCAAAACGCCATCGACTTCAAAAACGACGCTCAATTGCTCCTCAATGATAAGATTGAAGGCGAACTTCGATTTGGCGAGGCGAGATCTTACGGATTGGAATTTTTCTTGCGGAAACAAACGGGAAGACTTTCCGGAATGTTTGGTTATACCCTCGCTCGAACAGAACGTAAGGTGGAAGCCATTGCTGAAGACTGGTACCCCACTAAGTATGACAAAACCCATGATGTGAGCTTGGTGGTGGCCTACGATTTGAGCAAACGAGTAAGCCTCGGCGCAACCTTTGTTTATGGAACCGGTGCCGCGGTAACTTTCCCCACCGGGCGATTCAATTACAATGGAACAGTGGTTCCCGTATTTGGCGAACGAAACTCCAACAGAATGCCCGCTTACCACCGAATGGATGTAGGCTGCACCATTCAGCAAAAGAAAAACGAAACCCGCAATTGGAAAGGAGAGTGGGTGTTTAGCGTTTACAACGTTTATTTTAGAAAGAACGCCTACCAAATTGAATTCAGACAGAGTGAAGACGACCCCAATGTCACCGAAGCAGTGAAAACGTACTTGCTTCCCATTCTTCCTTCTGTTACTTACAACTTTAAATTTTAAGCCATGATTTTAGGAAAAAACACCCCCTTCTTTGCTTTGGCTTCATTGCTTATTTTACTGAGTTCTTGTCAAGAAGTGATTGAACTGGATTTGAACGAAGGCGACGCACAACGCTTGGTGGTGAACGGTTGGATGACCGATCAACCGGGTCGCCAAGAAGTTCAACTGTCTTTGACTACCAGTTATTTCTTCAATGAAGAACCACCCGCTGTAAGCGACGCCATTGTTACCGTAAGCGACGGAACCGATACCTGGACCTTTGCAGAGGAAGCTCCTGGAACCTACCGCCCAAGTGCAGATGTAGTGGGAGAAGCGGGCAAAACCTATACACTGAACATCGAGTACGATGGTGAAACGTACAATGCATCAGCCACCCTACGAGCAAGCAATCCTATGGACTCCATTTACGTTCGTTTTTTCGATCCTGAAGAAGAATTTGGATTTCCTGCAGACCCTTACTACAGCGTGAGATTGTGGACGGAAGAGCCCGCTGGAGAAGGAGATGCATACATGTGGTACACCTTCGTAAATGGACTGGGTATTCGCGATACGCTTCGTGAGTTAACCTTGGTAGAAGACAGCTTTTACGATGGAGCCATGATCGAAGATTTGGAGATTGATTTTGTGGATATTGGAACAGAAGCAGTTACAGGTGACACCCTTCGCTTGGAGCAATGGAACATTGGACTTGAAAGTTTTGATGTACTCATCTCTATTCTAAATCAAACTGAATTTCAGGGAGGTCTTTTTGACGCACCACCCGCGAATGTGGAAACGAACCTCAGCAATGGAGCTTTGGGATTGTGGGGTGCGGCGAGCATTGTTGA
>CAZYPV010000143.1:0-3199 GCA_964649515.1 uncultured Comamonadaceae bacterium
GTTTTTCTCGTCTTATCTTGAATGATTTGCAAAAAGTACGTTCCTTTTGCCAGGCTTTGAATGTCGATGTTGGGAATAGAAGTTTGAACCGTTCCAGACATCACCGTTTGTCCTTGACTGTTCACGATGTTCCAATTTGCGTTGAGCGGTGCTCCTTGAACTTGAATGCGATCTGAACTTGGGTTGGGGAAAACCTTCACTGCTAAAGCGTCGTTTTGTTCTTCCATGGCCGCAGCAATGTCGCCTTTTGCCAAAGCATACTGTCCTTTCCGTAGAAGATCAATTTTAACCGTTCCACCACCATTGAACAGATTGCCACTCTGCATTTCATAGTCGTAGTAATTGATCCAAGGGTCGGCCGCACTGTCTCTCCAAACCAACATCATTCCGTTCTCACTTTGTCCGGAAATGTTCCAGTCCAAATCGAGCTCATCACTCGCGTTGTAAGACAAACGAGCGTCCAAATTGAGTTCCGGACTCCAAACGCCATCCACTTCCCAATAGTGAGCGTCAGAAATCTCTTCAATGTAGGAGGCCATGTTGTTATTGTCAGGAGCCACCCAATGGTGCTCAATCCGAACAAGCGCTGAATCGGTAATGTTATTCACGCCTACGCGGAAATCAACAAACGGTAAGTTCTGAACGCCAGAGGTTTCACTCACAAAATATTCATAATCCATTCTTGCTTGGTTCAGGATTCCGTTGGTATTTAGCCCGATGTACAAGGGATTGAATTCTGTCGTAAAGCTTACCACACTGAATTGTCCGCCCACTTCTCGAAACACATTTGTTTTGGAAAAATCCTCTTTGTAGGCTGAAATTTCCAGAGGAACGGCTTCGTGAAAATTATCAGCTGCACGCAATTTCTGTTGGATGTACACCGTGTGTTCGTAAACGCCTTCTGGCAAATAGATAGTATTTACAGAGTCAACGACAAAATTGGAAAACCCGGGTTGAAAGATCCAAGCGTCGAAGTACGGACCACAATCGATACCACTTGAGGCCGTTAGTTGATCTCGGAATTCTTGAGCGCTCATGTCTTCATAAGGAAAAGCGTCCAAGACCCCCTGCATGGCGCTTCGAAATAAAGAATCGCCCAGATAAGCACGTAAGTTGTGCATCACGCTTGCCCCTTTGTTGTAGGTGTGTCGTCCATAAATCTGTTCATCAATGATAGGAGAGAGCACTTGGAAACCATCGTCTGCGCGGTGGGCAGATTCCAAAACGAAGAGGTGATTGTCCTTCACCTCATCAATGAATGCCTCCCTGCCATCGATCCATTCCGTAACGAGGTGGGCACTGTATTCGGCCGGACCCTCTTTCATCCACATATCGTTGTGAGAGCGCATCACCGTGAGGTCGCCCCACCAATGATGTCCGAGTTCATGACTGAGCAAACGGCGGTTGGAAAGTTGCCCGGCAGTGAGCATGTTTTCAGGATAAGCGATGTTCTGGGGGATTTCCAAGGCGCCATCGGTAGTGATCACATATCCAACACGATCCCAAACATAGGGTCCCCACCACCACTCCAAAGCATCAATTGCTTGGGGCAATTCGCTGAAGCTGGCCTGCATGTTTTCGGCCTGAGAAGGTTTTGAAGTGAGGGTGACATCGAGGTCTTGTTCGACACCCGAGTGAATGGAGAAATCCGTTTCATAATCGGCAACAGCAATGGCGCTGAGGTGGGTTGGAATGATGTGATCAAAAACAAATCTCCTTTGGATGGTATCGCCGCCAAGTACGTTTTCTTCTACCAGGTCTCCCTGACAAAACGCGCGCATTCCGTTCGCAGAAGTGATGAGGTACTCATAGGTTGCTCGTTCGACAAAGGTGTCAAAACAGGGGTACCATACTTTTCCGAAGTTGGGCGGAATGGTGGTTAAGCCGATGCCCAGGTTATAGATGTATTCTTGCTCATGGTAAAATCCTCCCCAGCCCGGATCTTGGTGCGGATTTCCTTGGTAGTACACCCAAATGCTTTGCGGTTCACCTAAAGGCAAGGCTTCGGGAAAAACAACCCGCATTTGATCGTCAAACTGAGAAAAAGGAACACTCTCTCCATTGTAAATAACGCTATCTACTGTGAGGGTTTTCAAATCGAGCGTAATGTTGTCTCGATCGGCAAAAAGCGGACTGAAATCGATTCTGGTATTCGCCACAATGTATTGCCCATCATAATCCGTCACATCCAGTTCAATGGTGTATTTCGCAATATCAAAGGTGTCGCTTCTCGCAATGCTGTTTTCCAAGTTTTTGAGTTGTGCCGGACTCAGTTTTTTCGGTTTTGGATGACTGTGGAGGTTGCGGTAATAATGGCAGCCAAAGCGTTCGTTTTGAGCGAAAGCCGAGAATTGAAGACAAATGAAGAGGAAGAAAAAGGATAGAACTCTCATGGTTATCAGCGTTTGGACTTTAAAATTAGCGCTTTTTTGCTTTGGGTGAAGGTCATCCATTTGAGCATGCTGGAAGGCTACAGCCATCATCAAAGGAAGATTGCAGCAGATGCGAGCACTTGAAAAAGGAAATGCCCAAGAAAAAAGGAGCCGCAGAGGATTGAAAAAGTGGCATTTAAGGTGGGCAGCTTCATAATTCGAAGTACCTTTGCCGCTCAAAATCAAGAATATGAAAATTGAAAATGGCAAATGGGTAGCTGTTGAGTACTCCTTGTTTGAGAACAACGCCCAAGGTGAATTGCTAGAAGAAACAGAAGACAACGATCTTTTTGGATTTATTTTCGGAGAAGTGCCCATTCTCGATGGCTTTGCTAAGGCCTTGGAAGGCAAGAAAGTAGGCGATCCATTCTCAGTGGCCATCCCTGCTGCAGAGGCGTATGGTGAAGAAAATCCAGATGCCATTGTTGAACTAGAAAAGTCGGTTTTTATTGCTGACGGAGAGGTGGATGATGATCTGTTAGAAGTGGGTGAAACCTTGCCGATGACCGATGACGAGGGCAATGAATTGCTCGGTTTGATCATTGAAGTGAAGTTGAACAGCGTGGTGATGGATTTCAATCATCCATTGGCTGGTGTTGATTTGTTCTTTGACGGTGAGGTGAAAGAAGTACGAGAAGCGACTGACGAAGACCGCAAATTTCTCGAAGAGATGGACGAAAACATGTTCGACGAGGAGTAATATCGAACCTCATTTATTTAATTGTAAAACCCTTCTTTGTTATGGCAATGGAGGGTTTTTTTGTTGG
>CAZYPV010000144.1:0-2958 GCA_964649515.1 uncultured Comamonadaceae bacterium
AAGGTCGCGTGCTTCCTCAATTTTTTTGTAGTCGTCAATTTGCGTCCGTTTCATGGATATAAAAGCGCATTTCCAACGGTTTTGTTCTCCATAAACAATGCTTGTTGATTACGATCAGGAGCTTTACAGCCAAACAATGAGCATAACTAAGACATCGGGACTTTTGAATGATTTTTCGTCCTAGAAGTCCTATCGGATGATGATTTTTTGGGTGAAGTGTTGATGGTCTTTCGTGCTTAATCGCACAAAGTACAAGCCGCTGTTGATGGCTGAAACATCTACGTCATCCAAAGCCTTTACGTCCTCAATAATCTTTAGGACCTTGCCATTGAGGTCGATGATTGAGAGGGTGAAGGTTTCTTTGACGGGAATTTGAAGGGTGAAGAAATCTTCTGCAGGATTGGGGACGATGGTGAAGTGCTCAAGTCCCATGCTTGGAGCATTCACCTCCGAGACCGTTGAATAAAACACTCGACTCTCGCCATTTTGAAAATTAAATGCATTCAATTCTTGCCAAATGTATTCATAGATGGCACTGCGATTTTCAATGATGGCGGGGTGAATTGCTGAACTTGGGGAAGGGGTGTACGACGATGGTACCTCTTGTTCAAACAAGGCCATGTAGTTAATCAACCCAACCAAGAAATAAGTGCTTGGCGTTCCGTGTGGTGCATTGTCTTCGTAAGCTTCAGTGAATGGAACTTGGTTGTTCAGCACTTCGGTGTAAATTCCGCTCACGATGCTGCGCTGCGGGATCAATCTCGGGTTCAATTCGGGTCGAGAAGCAACAATCAAATCTTGCAAATCAACAAACCAAGCATCATAATCGATCGAAGTACCCAATAATCCATTGTGAAACGCGTCAATTTGTGCCTGACTCGGCGGATAGGAATCAGCAATGATTTCCTGCCACCCCGATTGAATGTAATACCTCAGATCGGGAATTTCATCGTTGCAATAATCAAACAGGTCTTCGATAAGTTCCAAGGCCGATTCATCAATGAACCCCGGGGCAATGGGCTCGTCGGGAGGAGAGCCTTGGGTGAAATTCGCTGTGTTGATGATGATGGTGTTGATGCCCGAATTGGCAAAGGTGGCTCCACCTTCACTGTCCCAAGATGTAGGGGTGTTCAATGAGCCGAGTTGTGCAAAAGGAGGGAGGTTGGCGACGTGGTTTTCGGGCTGACCAAATTGTCCGGTCCAGCCATACACATTGTTGCTCGATTGCACGATGTTGTTCACCCAGTAGTTCACATCCGTGTAATTCACGTCCGTCACCACCTCAAAATCATGGTCTGTTAAGCTGTTCACAAAACCAAAAACTTGCACATTGTTCACTTGTGCCTGCATGGATTTGCTCAGCATTCCCAGACCACAGAATAAAAGGATTGATATCGTTTTCGACCTCATGGTTTCATCCATTTTTCATTGGACTTTCAAGTTACAAATGTTTCTTTTCATTTCTCGCTTTCCCTTTTCAATTGCTCAAGCCAAAACACCATGTCTTCGTGGAGTTTGACGTTCATTTTCTTCTTCATCAATTGAATGATCCATCCTTCCATGCTTTCCTCCACTTTCACAAGGGTTCCATTCTCACTGGGGCTGAGGTACCAAATGTGAATTGCACTGGCACCGAAGGCTTTGCCCTGCCATCCCAAAATGGCGTTGGGAGTAAACGAGGTGATGGTTGATTTGATTTTACTTCCATTGATGCGCCAGGTGAAGGTGCTTCCCGTGTTTAAATTTCCTTCGAGTTGGGGATCCTTGATGCGCTCATTCCAGGTGTCCCAATTTTGAATGGCCGTTAAAACTTGCCATACCTTTTCTGGGCTGGCGTTGATGAAGATTTCTGCTTTTTGAACCACGGGTGCTTCTTGATTGATGTTCATTGTTGATGGGTTTTGTGCTGCAAGCTTTAAAGTGGCAGCGAGTAAAAAAAATAGAATTGATGCTCGTTTCATTGCTGTTTTGTTGGAAGCAAAGTTGAGAACAATTCATGCCCATCGTCTTGACATAAATCAAGAAGTAGCTCTCGTTTGTTTTTTTCGAATTCTGCTCAGTGTTTCTGCACTCATACCCAACATGGAGGCGATTTGATGCAGCGGAACCTGATTAAACAGGGAAGGATTGAAGGCGAAGAGTTGATTGTAGCGCTCTTCGGCATCGAGTGCGAGGTGAGAAATGACCCTGTTTTCTAAAATGGAAAAGCACTTGGCCAGAAACATTTTTTCCAGCTTATCCCATCGTGGGATTTTGCTTGAAATTTGAAGGTAGTCTTCCTTGGAGATCTGAACAAGTTCAACATCACAAACTGCTTGGTAGTTGATTTTCGAAGGCTGATCGAAAAGGAAACCCGATAAGTCCAACGCGAAGTAACCGGGAGTAGAAAACCATTTGGTGATTTCTTTTCCATCGAGATTTAAATACTCCCTCAAAATACCCTTCTCCACAAATCCCATGTGCTTGACGTACTGACCTTCACGCAAAAAGAATTCGCCTTCTCTAAGACCTTTTGGCTTAAAAAAGTGACTTATTTCTTCGAATTCGTTGGGTGTAAAGCCGAAGGTTTCGATGATGTGCTTTTTCAGTTCAGACATGTCTGCAATGGAAGATCGGTGTTTTGATGATGGATGATATCTCTTAGCATCTTGTTTTCGCTCAAAGTGTTTTTAGGGAGTCTGCTTCCGTGTTCCTGCTCTCGAATGCTTCTTGAT
Source organism: uncultured Comamonadaceae bacterium (assembly GCA_964649515.1). Lineage (GTDB taxonomy): Bacteria > Bacteroidota > Bacteroidia > Flavobacteriales_D > Sanyastnellaceae > CALKGK01. The sequence goes on from CAZYPV010000144.1 coordinate 2,715, forward strand.
CAAGTTCCGCATCACCCCGAGAAAACCATTTGTTGTAAACCACAGCAGCAGTGAGGTCTCCCGTCACATTAACGGCAGTTCTGAACATTCCAAGGACACGACCAATACCAATGATTACCTTCAGCCACAAGCGACCTTCCACCAAGCGCTGGAGGTAGATGGTGAGGTGGTTGAGGGGGCGGATTTTAAGCATGCTTCGAGATGAAATGGGTTAAACGAGTTCTTGGTTTCAAGTCCTTGTCAC
>CAZYPV010000145.1:0-2630 GCA_964649515.1 uncultured Comamonadaceae bacterium
TGGGAGGTGAGAACACAAGAATGGATGTGTCCTTCTGAGCGTATCGAAGTGATGGTTACGGTTGTTGGAGTGGAAGAAATTGAAGCATTGAACAGCATCAATGTATTCCCAAATCCAGCTGTTGATGTTTTGAACGTTCAATTGGATTTGAACACCAACGTTGCCTTGAACATCACTTTAACCGATCTTACTGGAAGAACGGTTTTCAGTGAACAAAGCAATGCGAATGGAGCACAAAACATTCAACTTCCTGTTCAAGCTTTGGCAGCAGGAGTTTACAACTTGGAAGTAAACATTGACGGACAAAGCCTTAGTCGCCAAGTGATGGTGAGATAAGGGCTTGAGACACAAGTGATACTTAAACGAAAAGAGGCAAGTCTGAAAAGGTTTGCCTCTTTTTTATAGATGCGAATTTCTTTATGCCTCGTCGAGAGTCAATAACATGTTTTCCTTTAAAGGATTTGTTCACTCAAAAACAGACATTAATCAAATCGTACGCAAGAATGATCGTTTTGTACCGGGATTTCAAGGGCTTTGCTTTGTCTTTTTCTTTGAAGCTCTTTACATTGATACCTGGTAAATGAGACCGAATTATTGGCTTTTGAGAAGGAATGGGGAAGAAATGACAGGAAGGACAATAAAGAAGGTATAAAGCAATGGAAGATGGATTTAAGAATAAAATCTTTTGAAGAGTATAAAAGCAAATACGCTCAAAGCGTTGAGCACCCCGAAGAATTTTGGGATGAAGTAGCCAATAGTTTTAATTGGGTTAAGAAGTACGATAAAGTCCTCGATTGGGAATTCGAAACACCCAAAGTGGAGTGGTTTTCTGGCGGAAAGCTGAACATTACAGAAAACTGTTTGGACCGACACTTAGCGAAACGAGGGAACAAGTTAGCACTCATTTGGGAACCTAACGATCCTAAGGAGCGTTTTGTGCGTTGGACCTATCGTGAATTGTACGAGAAGGTATGTCAGTTCGCCAATGCACTCAAGTCGCAAAACGTGAAAAAGGGAGATCGGGTAGTGATCTACATGCCCATGATCCCCGAGTTGAAAGTAGCAGTTTTGGCATGTGCTCGTATTGGTGCGGTTCATTCAGTGGTTTTTGCTGGCTTTTCTGCCTCTGCGATGGCTGACCGAATTGAAGACGCCCAGGCAAAGGTTGTGATCACATCGGATGGTCTTAACCGAGGCACGAAACAAATTCCATTAAAGCGGATCGTTGATGAGGCGCTTGAAACATGTCATTCGGTAGAAACAGTGATTGTCTATGACTGCCTCTCTTGGCTTCCCAAAATGAAGCCCGGACGAGATGTTTGGTGGCACGAGGTGATCAAAGACGTCTCCTTGGAATGTACGGCAGAACCCATGGATTCAGAAGACATGCTTTTCATCCTCTATACCTCCGGCTCTACTGGGAAGCCTAAAGGTGTAGTGCATACTTGTGCTGGTTACATGGTGTATGCTGCCTACAGTTTCCAAAATGTATTTCAAGTCGAGGAGAGCGATATTTATTGGTGTACTGCTGATATTGGTTGGATCACAGGACACACCTACATCGTTTATGGTCCGCTTTTAAGTGGAGCAACCAGTTTGATGTTTGAAGGAGTCCCGACTTATCCCGATCCCGGTCGTTTCTGGCAAATATGCGATAAGCACAGCGTCAACATCTTTTACACAGCACCAACGGCCATTCGTGCATTGATGGCATGTGGGGATGATCATGTTTTGAGCTACAGTTTAGATTCACTAAAAGTATTAGGAACCGTTGGGGAACCCATTAATGAAGAAGCTTGGCAGTGGTATCACTTGCACGTGGGGAAAGGAAATTGCCCCATTGTTGATACTTGGTGGCAAACCGAGACTGGCGGAATCATGATTTCAGGTTTGGGTGGACACAGTCCGATGCATCCCACCCATGCGGGATATCCTTTACCTGGAATTCAACCAGCTTTGCTCAATCAAGAAGGGGAAGAAATTCTCGAGAACGAAGAAGAGGGGTACCTGTGCATTAAATTCCCTTGGCCTTCAATGATTCGAACCACTTATGGTGATCATGAACGCTGCAAGAATGTTTATTTCTCGCATTATGATGGATATTACTTTACTGGCGATGGTGCAAAACGAGATAAAGATGGAATGTATCGGATCATTGGAAGGGTAGATGATGTGATCAATGTGAGTGGTCACCGTTTTGGTACCGCTGAGATTGAAGATGCGATGAACACCAACCCAATGGTGGTGGAAAGCGCCGTTGTTGGTTATCCTCACGATATCAAAGGACAAGGAATCTATGCCTATGTGATTTGCAATGAAATGCCTAGCGATCCTGATTTTGCCCGTGGCTCGATCATCGAGACTGTTGTAGAACAAATTGGCAAAATTGCGAAGCCTGAAAAAATTCAATTCGTTTCTGGTTTGCCCAAAACAAGATCTGGAAAGATTATGAGAAGGATTCTTCGAAAGGTGGCAGAAGGCGAAGCGGATAAACTGGGTGATACTTCCACATTATTGGATCCGGATATTGTTGACGAGATTGTATCTGGAGCGTTGTAAGTTGGAACTCTTTGAGAGCATCCGATGAATAGAAAATGTTGTGTTGGCGATTTAAGTCGGTCAGTCTTTGA
>CAZYPV010000146.1:0-2586 GCA_964649515.1 uncultured Comamonadaceae bacterium
GTCCTTTTCCGGTAGACGGTGCCTTGGAAGGTGGCGGCGAGTTCTTGGTGCTGGTTGAAGATTTGGACGCGGTAGAGGGCGATGCGGTTTTGGAGGGAGATTTCTTCTACTTGGGTTTGAAGTTGATCGCCTGCTTTGAGAGGGAGAAGATGGGAGATGGAGGTTTCGATGCTGAGTGCTTGTGGGCCGTGGGCATTAGAAGCGAAGGCGAGCGCGCTGTCTGCTAGGGCATAGGTGATGGCTCCATGGGCAATGCCGAAGCCGTTGAGCATTTCAGGACGTACGGTCATTTTCAAAGTGGAAAAGCCCGGACCGTCTTCCACACGTTCGATGCCCAACCACTGACTGAAGGCATCATTTTCGAACATTTGATCTACGATGGGAGATTTTTTCATGATCAAAAAGGTACATCAGAAGGGTAAATCGCCTTCTTTACTTTCCGGTTTGGGACTTTCATCGTCCATATCTCGAATGATCCGATCGACCGCACTTTCGGTGTCGCGCAGTTTCTTGGAACAAAACTTAATCAGTTCTGAGGCGCGTTCTACTTTTGTTGCGAGTTCATCCACAGAAACGCTCTCGTTGTCGATGGCGTTCACAATCGATTGCAACTCTTCAAATGCACTTTCGTAGCTTAATTTTTCCTTGGCCATGGCTTTTGATCAGTAAACGAAAGTACAAAAAAATGAGTGCCGGTTGGCCGACTCTCCCTCTCGATTTTGCCCAGCATTGTTTCGCCACTCCATGTGAGTTCAGCCCGAAAAAGAACCTACCGAGAACACCGAATGGGGGGCTTATGCCAGTGCTTGTGTGAGATCAGCGATGAGGTCTTCATAATGCTCAACACCCACAGAAAGTCTTACCAAATTTGGAGAAATGTTGAACTTCTTTTTGGTTTCTGGGTCAACATCTGCATGCGTCATGGTAGCGGGATGCTGTGCCAAAGACTCCGTTGAACCAAGGCTCACAGCCAATTTCACCAACTTCATTTTGTTGAGCATGGCAAAGGCCTCTTTCTCTCCACCTTTCACATAAATGGAAATCATGGCACCAGCGCTGTCGCATTGTGAATTGAAGATTTCGAACTGTTTCCCATCGGCTTCGGTCAAAAATCCGAGGTAACCTACGCGCTCAATGGCCGGGTGTTTGGCCAATGCTTCGGCAACGTGCTTGGCATTTTTGGCTTGACGTTCCATACGCACTTGTAAGGTTTCCAATGAACGCATGAGCAACCAGCCCGTCCATGGTCCGGCCATGTTTCCTAAGAAAGTTCTCATGGTTTTGACTTCCATCATTAAATCGGCTTTACCCATGCAAGCACCTGCGATCACGTCGGAATGTCCTCCAATGTATTTCGTTGCGGAATAGAGGACAAGGTCAGCACCATGTTTCAAAGGATGTTGGTAAACCGGTCCCAAATAGGTGTTATCAACGGAGAGCACAACATCGCGTTCTTCTTGCTTGAAGTGATCAGCCAGCGCGCGCATGTCTTTGATGCAAATGAGCTTGTTGGTGGGGTTTGCCGGAGTTTCGATATGAATCATGGAGAGCTTTTTGGCTGCTGGATGCGCTCCAATTTCGGCTTTGAGTTCTTCCAATGAATCTGTAGGGTCGATGCCCATGACGTGAACGCCAAATTTGGTCATTACGTGGTTGATGAAGTGGTCGGTTCCTCCATAAACGGGGTTACTGTACACGAGGAGGTCGCCCGGTTTGCAAAAGCACAAAATTGCCGTTGAAATCGCGCTCATTCCGCTTTCGAACACCGCACAATCCTCTGCATTATCCCAAAGGCACAAGCGCTCTTCCAGGATCTGCAAATCGGGGTTGTTTAAGCGAGAATAGATCAATCCCATTTGCTCACCCTCTTCTTTTTCGCGCAAACCGTAAGCCAATTCGAAAAAGGCTTTTCCCTCTTCGGCACTATTGAAGACGAAGGTCGAAGTTTGAAAAATCGGACACTTGATGGCTCCTTCGGACAACTTAGGATCGTAGCCGTGGGACATCATCAAACTCTCGGGGTGCATGGAATTCATCATAGGAACATCGTTTTGTCAAATATCGATATAAGCATCATCATTTCTATGGTAGATGAATAAATAAGAATTTTGGTCTATTTTAATTCGATATATTAGGATATTGTATTTTTGGTGTCAACAAAAAATGACTTAAAATGGAAATTCGTTCTTATACCCTACTAGATCGACAGGATAAGCTGCTTTTAAATTACCTCCAAAAGGACGCGAAGTACACGGTTCAAGACCTCTCGGAGCTCATTGGCTTGAGCAAGACGCCTACTTTTGAGCGCATTCGAAAACTGGAGAAGGAGGGCTTTATCAAGGGGTATAGAGCGCAATTGGATCGTGAGCGCATGGGTTTTCCTTTGATGGCTTTTTGCCATGTTAACCTGAAGGAGCATTCCCGCCCGTTGCTTCAAAAGTTTGAATCTCAGATCGTGGAGCATCAGGAGGTATTGGAGTGTTATCACCTTGCCGGGGTGTATGATTACTTGCTGAAGTTGGCCGTGCGCGATATGCAAGAATACCAGTTGTTCATGATGGAGAAGCTGGCAGTGATGGACAATGT
>CAZYPV010000147.1:0-2546 GCA_964649515.1 uncultured Comamonadaceae bacterium
ACCCGAGCGAAGCGACCTCAACCCGAGCGAAGCGACCTCAACCGGCGAAGCCATTCAACCAAACCCCGATTTAAAGCAATGAATATGGACATCACTTCAAAGCCAATGACAGGGATGAAGGAATACGGACAAGCTTCCGCCACTTCAACTAAAAAGCAAGAAAAACAAAAAGCCCTTTACACATCGTAAAGGGCTTTCTTTTTCTTTGTTGTAAGAACCATTATTTATCGATGGAGCCCACCACACGTTTCATGAAAGCATTCATGGCTTCCTTTTTTGGTGTGCCTTGAGCGATTTCCTTGTGGACCTCAATTGCCCCGTACATGTTGGAAAGGAGCTCTCCAATCACATCCAGTTCTTCGTCTTTCAAGGATTCCAATTCCGTGAGGTGTTCGAGCACATCGATGGCTTCGACCAAGTAGTCTTCATCGGTTTTCTCAATGAACTCGTGCAAGTGTTTAATTACTGGTAACCTCATCGATAAAAGATTTCAAGACCTCCGTCTTATTGGTTTGAACTTGCTTGGCGAGTTTACCTCCGCTAAATGCAGCGAAAGTAGGAAGGTTATCTACATTTGCGAGCTGGCGAGCGTTTGGGAACTTCTCGGCATCCACAATGAGGAAGGTAACATCTTCGTGTTCTCCAGCCATTTTTTTGAATTTCGGCTTCATAATTCTACAGTTTCCACACCAACCGGCGCTGTACTGTACAACTACTTTCGCATTTTCTTGAACCAACTGATCCAAGTTGTCTTGTTCTAGTTCTTTCAACATAATTTTCTTGTTTTTAGTGTGAAGCTAAGTAGCTTGCTACTCCGTCGCGGTTAGCAGACATCGCGTCTTTGCCTTCCTCCCAGTTTGCCGGACAAACCTCACCGTTTTTCTGAACGTGGGTGTAAGCATCGATCAAACGGAGGAATTCATTCACGTTACGTCCCAAAGGCATGTGGTTCACACCTTCGTGGAATACTGTTCCTTCTTCATCGATCAAGTAGGTAGCGCGGTAAGTAACGTAATCCCCAGTGATGATATCTGCGTTGAGCTCTTCGTTGTATTCAACAGCGCTCACGTCCAAAATATTCAAAATTGAAGCCAAGTTGCGGTTGCTGTCGGCAATCAAGTTGTAGGTAACCCCTTCGATACCACCGTTGTCTTTTGGCGTATTCAACCAAGCAAAGTGAACCTCAGCAGTGTCGCAAGAAGCACCAATAACGATGGTATTTCTCTTTTCAAACTCAGCCAAAGCCTCTTGGAATGCGTGCAATTCTGTTGGACAAACAAAGGTGAAATCCTTTGGGTACCAGAAAAGCAATACTTTCTTTTTGTTCTTTACTGCCTCTTCGAGAACGTTGATCTTAATGGTATCTCCCATTTCATTCATGGCAGCTACTTCTAAGTTAGGGAATTTCTTTCCTGTGTACATGTGCTTTTTTTTTGCGTGTTTAACTTACAATGATGACACAAAATTACAGGACTTGTTTCATCGAACCTAATTATACTATTTATACCTTTGTTAGATATAGTCTATGAGATGAACCTGAATCAATTGAAATATGTTATGGCCGTGCATGAGCACCGTCATTTTGGTAGGGCAGCAGAGCATTGCGACGTTACTCAAGCTACTTTGAGCGCCATGATTAAGAAACTTGAAGCGGAGCTGGGTGTGGTTTTGTTTGACCGTGATAAGCAGCCCACCATCATCACTGAGCATGGATTGAAAGTGGTTAAAATTGCCAAGGAAATGTTGATGAAGCAGCAAGAACTCCTCGAGATCAATAGCGAGGAGCACCCTTCGCTGAAGGGAAAACTGAAAATGGGCATCATTCCCACGGTAGCCAACGCCCTTCTGCCTTTGATTCTGCCCTCTTTGTTGGAAAACCATCCGGAGTTGGAGCTCACCATTGCAGAAATCACCACCGAAGAAATCATTCACCGTTTGAAGGAAGACCGTATCGACCTCGGTATTTTGGCTACGCCTTTGGACGATGAAGAACTGGAAGAAAATATTCTTTATTACGAAACCATGATGGTCTATGGAGTGAAGGATCCCGAGAAAAAATTCATCGCCCCGAAAGACCTTCACGACGAAAAAGTATGGCTTTTAGAGGAAGGCAACTGCTTTCGTAACCAAAGCATGACCATTTGCAACATACAAGAAAAAAGCAACGTCCCTCAAAACTTGCACTTTGAAGGCAGCTCTTTTGATACCCTGCTCAACTTGAGTGATCATTTTGGGGGAATAACCCTGGTTCCTGAGCTCTACCACCAACTCATGCCGGAAAACAAACAAGCACAAACCCGCATGTTTAACGCGCCTTACCCCGTGCGAGAAATCAGTGCTGTTTTTTACCGCCCTTTTGCGAAGAAAACCAGTATCGACCTCCTTTCAAAACACATTCAAAGCATCATTACCCCGCACCTTCTCAGCACTAAACTCCCGAAGAAAGACCTCTCCATTATTGGAATTTAAGCTGGACCTTATTTCAAAATTTGGTTGAAGGGCTGCGCCGGTTGAGGTCGCTTTGCTCGGGTTGAGGTCGCTTCGCT
>CAZYPV010000148.1:0-2544 GCA_964649515.1 uncultured Comamonadaceae bacterium
AAGGTGCCCAAAAGTGCTGCGGCTATGACGATGAGAATGCTCCAGAAACCAGCTCCAACCAGGGTGAACATGGGTCCCGGACAAGCTCCTGCCAGCGCCCAACCCAGTCCGAAAATGCTCCCTCCGATCAAATAACGGGCAATGCCTTTTTGCTTTGGGATGAATTTGATCTGCTCTCCGAAAAACGACTTCATTTTGAAGCGCTTCATGCTTTGAACCATGATCACTCCCAAAGCCAGAGCAGTTCCAATGATTCCATACATGTGAAAGGCTTTGAACTGGAACATCTCATAAATTCTGAACCAAGACGCGGCCTCCGATTTATACATGGTGATTCCAAAGACAATTCCAATAAGTAAGTAGATGATGCTTCTCATGTTCAAAAATTAAAATTCGTTACAAAGTTGATTTGTTGATAGTTGCTGACATTGAACACCTCTTCTGGTGTGCTGTCATGTAAATTTTGCTTCACTACATAGAGCAAAGCCATGTCAAGTCCTTCCAAAAATCCGTGGAAGTGATAATTCAAACGCGCATTCATTTGCACATAATCATCGATGCCGTATTTGTTAAAGCGATGATCTTCCGGGTCGGCGCCGAGAACTGCTGTGCATTCGATCTTGGTTTCTAAATCGGTTTTTTTGAACGACTGTTCGTACTTCACCGTAATCACATCCGCATCCCCCAAGCCTTCGAGCCGTGAACGCGAAATGGAAGTGTAGAACTGATCTCTCCCCAAAGCTTTCGGAAATAGAAAACGACCAGAATCAAAAGCATGGGTGTACGCCAAAGACCAACGAACAGATTTCCCTTGTTTTTGAAGTTGAGTGCTCATCACTAAACCTCTCTCCTGCTCGCCCATGTATTCCGCTTCGCTAGACTGTGGACTCCTTTGAATGGGCATCTGAAAGAGTGCTTGTGACCCGAAATTCCAGCTTTTCCACTGAACGCTTCCTTCCAACCATGAAGAATTGCTGATCCGATCCAAGTGGACGTTGTAAAAATGAACATTCACCTTCTTCCACTGCTTTTCATAATCAACCACAAAAGCGCCCCGGCTGTGAGTTTCACCGTGATAATCGCCGCTGTGTCCGTCTCTCGTTCTCCCGTTGTTCACCAAGCCAATGGCTTCATTAAAATCATACCATTCTACTGTACTTCTTGGGGAAACGCCATACAAGGCTGTGAGCGCCAGTTTTTGTTGCTTCTTCAAATTCAAGTTCAAGCTCGCACCTTTGAATACGAATGGCTTCATTCTTCCGTCACTCTCGTTGATCAGTGGAGTGTCCTGAAATTCAAACTTCCCAAAACTGAAGAATCCTTTTTTGAAGTGATAGGTCAAATACAATTCTTCCAAACGATCGAGATCATGAAAGTTGTTGGTGTCTTCAATATCATACAGCTCGTGCTCCCATTTTGAAGCCCCTCCGCCAATAGAATCAAATGCATTCAGATTGGAAGAAAAGGTTTGATAAGTGAAAATGCCCTTCACCCCGAATTCAAATCCTTTGTACCGTTTGGTGGTCATGGCGATGGCTCCTCCTGTGGCATTGGAGAAATAATCGGTCAGAGCTCCTTCGTTCAGGGTGCTCATGAAGTAATTGCGAACGTGTCCGTGCAGGTGGGCATGCTGAAAAACCTCAATGAATGAAGTGGCCGTGCACAGGGTGCTATCTTTTTCTTCGGTAGGGTGTCCGCCTTGTGCCAAGCTTACTCCCATCGACCCGAAAAAAAACGCAAAAACCAGCAAATGAAGCCTCATGGTCCGTTTCATGCTGAATTAAAAAATCAGTGGAAAGATGAAGTGAATCATCGTCAAACCGCCCAAAAAGAAGCCAATTACCGCAATGAGCGAAGGAAGTTGAAGATCACTCAAACCGGAGATGGCATGACCCGAAGTGCAACCTCCTGCATAGCGCGCTCCGAAGCCCACCAAGAACCCGCCAATGATGAGGATGGCCCAAACCTTCCAAGAATTGAGCGACTCCAATGCGAAAAGTTCTGTTGGCAAGTAGGCCTCCCCTGCGCTTGTGAATCCTTTCGATTGTAGATCGTTCACCACACTTTCTGCGATTTCCACCCCTGCTCCGTTGCTCAAACCGAAGTGGGCAATCGCTCCACCAATGATGGCTCCGAGCACCACCATCAAGTTCCATCGTTGGCTCTTCCAGTCGAACTTAAAGAAGTCGGCCCGTTTATCTGCACCGCAAATGGTGCACATCGTTCGGAGGTTTGCCGACATCCCAAAATTCTTTCCTACCATGATGAGGAGGAACATCACTAAAGCAATCATTGCGCCCGACACATACCAGGGCCACGGTTCATAAATCCAATCCATTTCTTCTTTGTTTGGTGCTGCAAAAATGGGGGAAATTGGGGGATGGGATGGTAACTTAGGTTACATCGGGTGGGATTATTTTTAAAGTCAGCTGTTTTATAGTCCTAAAGAGTATGTATGTCGATGAGTATGACTATTAAAATTCTAGATGGTATGGGTGAGAGAAGGGATCATGTGGTTTTGTGTACTTGCTCTTTTTCATCTTC
>CAZYPV010000149.1:0-2303 GCA_964649515.1 uncultured Comamonadaceae bacterium
AGTTCCCATTCGTTGTTGAACAAAATCGTGAGGTAAGCATGGCTCCATTTTGCCGGTGTTGGTGTCCAAATCACTTCTAAACCTGAGGTAATGGCATCTTTTCCTTTACCCGTTCCATAGTCGCTTTCCCAACCAAAACCTTGCTGCTCAATTCCCGCAGCTTCTGGATTTGGCCCAAGGTGGTCGCCACTAGCAGCACCGTGTGTTTTCCCGAGGGTGTGTCCGCCAGCAATCAAAGCCACGGTTTCTTCATCGTTCATCCCCATTCTTCCGAAGGTTTCGCGGATGTCATGCGCTGCTAAAACAGGGTCAGGGTTTCCGTCTGGTCCTTCCGGGTTCACATAGATCAATCCCATTTGAACTGCGGCAAGCGGTTTCTCCAATTCTCTTCCTTCGGCATATCGATTGCTTTCGAGCCACTTGCTTTCTGACCCCCAATAAACGTTGCTTGCTGGTTCCCAAACGTCTTCTCTACCTCCAGCAAAACCGATGGTTTCAAATCCCATGGATTCTAAGGCAACGTTTCCGGTTAAGATCATCAAATCTGCCCAAGAAATTTTCTTTCCATATTTCTGTTTGATGGGCCAAAGCAATCTTCTTGCTTTATCGAGATTGGCGTTATCTGGCCAGCTGTTGAGTGGAGCAAAACGCTGCTGCCCTTCACGAGAACCACCACGACCATCGCCTGTTCTGTAGGTTCCTGCACTGTGCCATGCCATACGAATGAAAAACGGACCATAATTTCCGTAGTCTGCTGGCCACCAATCTTGAGAATCAGTCATCAAATCACGCAAATCTTGCTTTAAAGCTTCGTACTCAAGCGTTGTAAATTCTTCTCGGTAGTCGAAATTTTCGCCCATTGGATCCGATTTCACGCTGTTCAAACGCAACACACTTAAGTCGATTTGATTTGGCCACCAATCCTTGTTGGTTTTACCTTCGCCTTGAATAATTTGTCCGGTTGATTGTCCTTTGTCAAATCCAAACGGACAAGCGCCTTTTTCTTCCGCCATTGCCTCTGTGCTTTCTGGAGCTGAATCACAGGCGGCAAGGAATAAGACACTTGCACTAATAAATAAAAGTCGTTTCATGAGTTCTAATCTTTAATGATTGGTTCAAAACTAAGAGCATTATGACATTTATAAAAACGATATTTTCAATATCAATATTGATGCTGTAGATGTTTTTATCTTTGTTTCGTGAACATCCAGCAATTTCAGTATATCCTTGCCGTGGTTGATTTGAAGAACTTCGAGGTAGCGGCAGAAAAATGTTTCGTCACCCAATCTACCCTGAGCACCATGATTGGTCGCTTTGAGGATGAAATTGGGGTGAAAATCTTCAATCGGAAAACCAAACCGGTATCCATAACCCCAGACGGACAGCACATCATTCAGCGTTTGCGCATCATTTCGAGTGAAATCGAAACCTTGAACAATGTTGTGCAAGAGTTAAAAGGGGAAGAAGTGGGTGAATTGAAGATTGGCATCATTCCCACCATTGCGCCATACTTACTTCCTCTATTTTTGAAGCCTTTTGCCGAGCTCTTTCCAAAAGTGAACATCAGTGTTCAGGAAATGACCACGCCTCAAATTCAAGAAGCGTTACGTGTTCGGAATTTAGACCTTGGTATATTGGCCATCCCTATTGCCGACGATGACTTGGAGGAGTACCCGCTTTATTCAGAGCCGTTTTTGGTGTACGACTGTCGCGACGGGAAGCATCCTTTAAGCATCTCCATCGATCAGCTCGATTATTCTAATTTGTGGTTGTTGCAGGAGGGGCATTGCCTTCGGGCTCAAGTACACCAAATTTGTGAGCTCTCGAATCAGCATCCCAAAACTGAGGTCAATTTTCACTTTGAATCTGGGTCCATGGGCAGTTTGCTGCGCTTTACCAAAGCCAACAAGGGCATTACCATTATTCCGTACTTAGCCACAGATGACTTTTCGGAAGAAGAAAAAAATCGCCTCGTTCATTTCCAACAACCCACGCCTGTTCGTTCAGTAGGATTGCTTACCCACAAGTACTTTTCAAAGCGAAAGCTCAAAACAGCTTTGATAGATGTTGTGCAAGAAGCGGTGAAAGACCTAATACCCATTGTTGACGAACAGCAGGTTTTAGATCCTTTGGCTTAATTTCAGCTTGATGCAATCTTGATGCCTCATCACCAAAAAAGACCCAAGATCATCACCTAGGGCACAAGAACATTGTCTGTAAATCCTACTCCGTAATCACCGTTGTTTTCTCAACAATGCTCGCCGCACCCCACAATCCCAAAGCTCCATTGCTGAGGTTCGTTT
>CAZYPV010000150.1:0-2206 GCA_964649515.1 uncultured Comamonadaceae bacterium
ATGTACGGAACCTTTCAAGACATTCACGATCGAAAAGTGGCCGAACTCCGACTGGCAAAAGAAAGACAAAAGCTCGCCTACATTGTAGAAAGCACAGGTGTGGGAACTTGGGAAGGTCGTTACATGGGTGAAAAAACCATCATTAACGAACGCTTTGCCCAAATTTTGGGATATCGTTTGGAAGAACTTCCGCAGGAGACACAAACGCTGTGGGAGCTTTTTGTTCATCCCGACCAATCTGAAGTGATGTGGGAGCAATTGAGCAACTGCGCGGAAGGACACACTGATGTATTTGAAATGGACGCCCTACTCAAACACAAAGAGGGCTACTACAAATGGGCGAGGCTTCGGGCAAAATACTACGAGGGCATTGATGGTCAAAGTAAGCTGTTTCACGGAACCATCAGCGATATTGACGAAGAGAAAAAACAACTGCTTCAACAAAAATCATTCATCGCCCAAGCACCAACTTCGATAGCCTTGTTAGATCATGACTTGAACGTATTGACATCGAGCGAGAAGTGGAAAACGCTGTTCAACATTCAAGGCGATATTACAAGCGGAGAGCATATTTCCACGCTCTTGCCCAAAGGTTTTGAAGGTTTGATTACCCTATTGAAAGCTTCTTTTTTGTCGAATAAAATGCAAGAAGGAGAGCTGGAAGTATTTTGCGAAAATCGGGAAATCTCCTGTTGGATTCGATGGAGCTTCAGTCCATGGTACAACTCTTCTTCCAAGGAGCATGGAGTCATCATGTATGTGGACGACATCACCGAAGACAAGCACCTGAGATTGGAATTGCAAACCAGCGAATCTCGGTTTAGAGGGAGTTTTGAAACTGCTGGCGTAGGAATGGCAATGGTTGATAACCGCGGTAAAATTACTGAGGTCAATGATAAGGTGTGTGAAATTTTGGGCTACTCCAGTGAAGAATTACTCGCATTGAGCTTTCCAGAAATCACACATCCCGATGACATCGGGAAAGAAATTGGTTTGCTCCGGGACCTAAACGCCGGGAAGATCGACAAATTCAGGCGAGAGAAACGGTATCTGAACAAATCAGGTGAGGTGGTGAACGCCATTCTAGCGGTTTCAACCATTCCGGGAAATGAAACACGAGAAATGTCTTTTGTTTCTCAAGTGGTGGACATCACCGAATTGAAGCAAGCTCAAGTTAAGTTGGCTGAAGCGGTAGCAAAGAATGAGGTGATCCTCAGTGCCAGCGAACACGTTGTTATTGTGAGTTCAAATCTTGATGGGGTTATTCAAAACGTCAATGTGGGGTGTGAGAAATTACTGGGTTATACTGCCGAAGATTTGATAGGAAAAGCAACTCCCGTAGCCTTTCATAACGAGGAGCAAATTGAAGAAATGGAAGCCTCGTTTGCCCAAATTTTTGGAGAACCCACCAAGGCTATTGATGGAATTATCGCACTGGTGAAGCAACAAGATGGTCCCATCACCCAAGAGTTGGTGTACGCTACCAAAGAAGGAAAACTGCTGGAAATGATTCTTACTGTATCGCCCATCAAAGCAGAAGGAGAATTGATTGGATTTTTGGGAATATCCATTGACATCAGTGATGTGAAAAAGGCGGAACAGGAGATCAAAGAACTGCTCCTCGTTTCAGAAGACCAAAATGCCCGTCTCAAAAACTTTGCACACATCGTATCGCACAATCTCCGCTCGCACTCGGGGAATATTGACTTTCTGATGGATTTGCTCATTCAAGACCATCCAGAGTTGGAGAAACAAGAAATTGTTCCCATGCTCAAGCAAGCATCCACCAACTTGAAAGATTCCATTGCTCATTTGAATGAAGTGGCCATCATCAACACCACCATTCACGACAAAATGCACTTTATTAATTTGGCCGATAGCGTAAATAACGCAGTGAGCAACGTTCAAGCAATCGCCCTCAAAAACGAAGTAGAAATCATAAACGAAATTCAGCAGCCATGCAATGTTCTGGGAATACATGCCTATTTGGACAGCATTGTTCTGAATTTCATCACCAACGCCATTAAGTATTCTTCTCCAGAAAGAAAAAGTTGGCTCAAAATCACCACTCAAGAACAGGGAAACTTTACCGTATTGAGTTTTGAGGATAATGGTTTGGGGATCGATTTGGAAAGACATGGGAATAAGCTTTTTGGGATGTACAAAACATTCCATCACCACGAAGAATCTCGCGGAATAGGCTTAT
>CAZYPV010000151.1:0-2006 GCA_964649515.1 uncultured Comamonadaceae bacterium
AAGTGCTGAAGAGTGGAAGAAAAATGGGGACGACCAAGCCATGGTTTTCGATGTGCGAAAATCAGGAGAATACATTTCAGAGCACGTTCTCCAAGCAGAAAACACTCCGCTCGATTACCTCAATGAGCACCTTAGCGCCTTCCCAAGTGAAGAAAACTTCTTCATTCATTGTGCCGGCGGATACCGAAGCATGATTGCAGCATCTATCTTAAAAAGTAGAGGAATCCACAATTTTATTGACGTAGCTGGAGGCTTTGCTGCAATTAAAGCAGCGGGAATTGAAGTGAGCGACTACGTTTGCCCATCAACCATCAAATAATAATAACGACCATGAAAAATATCGATCAAAAAGAACTTCAAGAATTAATGAGTCAGGATGAAAATGCCCTGCTCTTGGACGTTCGAACACCAGCAGAATGGGCCGGAGGAATCATCCCCAACGCCCATAAAATTGACGTGATGAACACCAATGGATTCTTGGCTCAAATTGCCAATTTGGACGACACCAAAAATGTTTATGTCTATTGCCGGAGCGGACAAAGGAGTCAGGTTGCCTGCGGCTTGCTGGAACAATCGGGATTCAAAAACACCTTCAATTTGCTGGGCGGCATCATGGCTTGGCAAGGCCCCGTAGTTGCAGGATAAGCCTCTTGTAAATGGCTTAAACTGAACGACCACAAGCAAACATCGATTTTAACACCTTAACCCCAAAACCATGAAAAAGCATCAAATCTTGATCATCGGAGGCGGTTCTGCTGGAATAATGACGGCAAGCCAACTGCTCAAGAAAGACCGTTCACTGGACATCGCCATCATCGAACCCGCGGCCAAGCATTATTATCAACCCGCGTGGACCTTGGTAGGAGCTGGAACCTATGATTACGACAAAACCCACAAAGCCATGTCGGAAGTCATGCCCAGCGAAGTCACGTGGATCAAGGAATATGCGAGTGGTTTTGCGCCGGAAAAGAACGAAGTTTTGCTGAAGGATGGAAGTTCCGTAACCTATGAATATTTGGTAGTGGCGCCAGGTCTGGCTTACGATTTATCGTTGGTGGAAGGCTTGGAAGAAGCGATGGAAAAAGGAATCGTTGTCTCGAACTATACCGATCCAAAAGCCGTATGGTCGGCCATCAAAAACTTCAAAGGAGGCACCGCGCTGTTCACCCAACCGACAACTCCCATTAAATGCGGAGGTGCGCCTCAAAAGATTGCCTATTTGGCCGAAAGTTATTTCAGAAAATCAGGCGTGCGCTCTAAAACAGAAGTGGTTTATGCCTTTCCAGGAGGGGTGATTTTTGGGGTGAAGGAAATCGCCAAAACCTTGATGGAGGTGGTGGAGCGAAAAGACATCAACCTGCGTTATGGCTATCAATTGAAAAAGATTGATGTGGACAAAAAAATTGCTTGGTATGCTTTGGGCGACAATACCAAGGAATTTCAACACAAAGACATTCAAGTGAGTGAAGCCGACGGAATGGTAGGAATACACTTTGACTTGATGCACACCGCTCCGCCTTCTGTAGCACCAAAATTTGTTGCCAATTCCAGTTTGGTGAATGATGCGGGATGGTTGAATGTGGACATCAACACCATGCAGCACAAGGAACACGCAAACATCTTCGGCTTGGGAGATGTAGCCGCCTTGCCCACCGCCAAAACTGGCGCCGCAATTCGCAAACAAGTGCCCATAGTGGTTGATCACCTCATGCACTTGATGAAAGACCAGAAAATAGGAGAGATGCGCTACAACGGTTATTCCAGTTGTCCGCTCGTTACCGACTACGGCAAAATGGTTTTGGCTGAATTTGACTACCAGAACAACTTCACCCCAGACCCAAAACTCAAGCAAATGTTGGTCTTTGACTCGTCAAAAGAGCATTGGAGACTCTGGATGCTCAAAAAACACCTCCTCCCAAACATGTATTGGAAGAAAATGATGAAGGGAGAAAACGTCTAGTTAACTTAAATAACAACTGAACGTGAAGTTGATTTGTGAGGAAGAG
>CAZYPV010000152.1:0-1761 GCA_964649515.1 uncultured Comamonadaceae bacterium
AAACCTCAGCTTCGGCACCAAGTTCTTCTCGCTCGTTTTTACTTTTACTTCCATCATCTCAAAACGGCTTTTCAATTCCTAACTCTTCACAAAAGGCGGCAATGGTGGCGTCGGTTTTTTGGCTCTGGGCTTCCAAGGCTTTGAGCTCTTCGCTTACTGCTTTGAGGTCCACGGGGTCTTCCTCTTCAAAGGTGTCCACATACCGCGGAATGTTGAGGTTGTAATCGTTCTCTGCAATTTCGCTCAGTGAGGCCACGTGGCTGTATTTTTCAATCGCTGCCGCTTCAAAGTCGCCCTGCACATAGCTAGCATAGGTGCTCATGATCTTTTGAATGTCTTCCTCCCGCAAGTAATTTTGGGTTTTCACCTTTTCGAAGTGGGCGCTGGTGTCCATAAAAAGCACCTGTTCTTGATTGCTCCTGTTTTTTTTCATCACCAAAATGCAGGTAGGAATACTGGTACCGTAGAAGATGTTGGACGGCAAACCAATCACGGCATCGAGGCAGTTGCGCTCTTCAATAAGGAAGCGCCGAATGTGTCCTTCCGCCGCCCCTCGAAACAGCACCCCATGAGGAAGCACACAAGCCATGGTACCCTGCTCGTCCAGTTGATATAGCATGTGTTGCACAAAGGCAAAATCTGCCTTGGAACTGGGCGCCAACTTACCGTAAGCCGAGAAACGGTCGTCGCTCATGAACAGCGGACCCGCGCTCCACTTCGCAGAGAAGGGCGGATTGGCCACAATGGCTTCGAAGCGTTGGTCTTCGTGCTGCGGTTTTTCGAGGGTATCTTCATTCTTGATGTCAAAGCGCTTGTAATGCACCCCATGCATGATCATGTTCATGCGGCAGAGGTTATACGTGGTGGGGTTCATTTCTTGTCCGTAAAACGCCCCCACATCGCCCACCTCCTTGGCCACACGCAGCAGCAAAGATCCCGAGCCGCAGGTAGGATCGTACACCGATTTTAGGCGATCTTTCCCCAAAGTCACCAACTGCGCCAGCACTTTGGACACCTGTTGTGGCGTATAGAACTCTCCTGCCTTCTTCCCTGCTCCGCTCGCAAACTGACCAATCAAGTATTCATACGCATCGCCCAGCACATCGCTTTCGGCGTTTTCGAGCTCGAAATCAATCTCCTCCAAATGGCTCAGCACCTTCACAATCAGCTCATTTTTATCCTTCTCCGTTTTCCCCAATTTAGCGCTGGTGAGGTCGAGATCGTCAAACAAATTGCCAAAATCCTCCTCGCTTTCAGAACCCATCGTGCTTTGTTCAATGTGGTTCAGCACCTTGGCGAGATCGTCCAGAATAAACTGGTTGGCACCTCCAGCATTTCCTCTTCGCGCCAGCTCGCTAAACAATTCCGAGGGAGCTAAGAAGTAGCCCAACTTATCGAGGGCAGCATCTTTAATGGCATCCATGAACACTCCTTCTTGTGGGTGACCCTCCACTTCGTCAAAAGAAATACCGTCGGGCTCCAAAATTTCATTGGCATAGAGTTCCATCTTTCGGCTCAGGTATTTGTAGAAGATGAATCCCAGGATATAATCTCTAAAATCATCCGCATCCATTTTTCCGCGCAGGGTGTTGGCGATGTTCCAGAGTTGTTGTTCGAGTTGTTGTTTTTGTTCAGTCATGATCAAATTGAGGTTCTTTTAAGTATTGGAGTCAGGAAGCGATCCCTTCACCTTCCCAATGGTCGTCCGCGTAAGGGATGCTTAAAAGTCGGAATTATTGAACCAATTTAAGCAAAGTTGGA